>JACPRB010000156.1 GCA_016190155.1 Planctomycetota bacterium | reverse complement strand
GTATAGCCCACGGCGAGGCGCGCGGCGATCTTGGCGATGGGGAACCCGGTGGCCTTGGAGGCCAGCGCGGAAGAGCGGGAGACGCGCGGGTTCATCTCGATCACCGCCATGCGGCCGTCCTGGGGATTGATGGCGAACTGGATGTTGCATCCGCCGCACTCGATGCCGATCTCGCGGATGATGCGGATCGACGCGTTGCGCATCGCCTGATACTCGCGGTCGCTCAAGGTCTGGGCGGGCGCCACGGTGATGGAATCGCCCGTGTGCACGCCCATCGGGTCGAAGTTCTCGATGGAGCAGACGATGACGACGTTGTCCTTGCGGTCGCGCATCACCTCCATCTCGAACTCTTTCCATCCGATGACCGACTCCTCGATCAGGATCGTGCGGTTCATCGACTGTTCGAGGCCGAACTGGACGACGCGCTCGAACTCCTCGAGGTTGTAGGCGACGCCGCCGCCGGTGCCGCCCAGGGTGAAGCTGGGGCGGATGACGAGGGGCAGCCCGAGCTTCTCGCGGATCGCGTGCGCCTCCGCGAGGGAGGTGGCGTAGCCGGATTGCGGCAGGGTCATGCCGATCTTCTGCATGGCGCGTTTGAAGAGGTCGCGGTCTTCGGCCTTCCGGATGACGTCGACGCCGGCGCCGATCATCTCCACGCCGTATTTCTTCAACGCTCCCCGGTCGTGGACCGCGACGGCGGTGTTGAGGCCGGTCTGGCCGCCGAGCGTCGGGAGCAGGGCGTGCGGGCGTTCCCGTTCGATGATCTTTTCGACGACCTCCGGGGTGACGGGCTCGATGTACGTGCGGTCCGCCATCTCGGGGTCGGTCATGATCGTGGCGGGATTGGAATTGACGAGGATAACGAAATACCCTTCCTCGCGGAGGGCCTTGCAGGCCTGCGTGCCGGAATAGTCGAATTCGCACGCCTGCCCGATGATGATGGGACCCGATCCGATCAGGAGGATTCTCTGAATGTCGTCGCGCTTGGGCACCGGTGTCGGGTAGGTTGTAGCAGGGCTTGGGGCGTAAGTCAACTTGATGCGAAACGGCCAAAGATCCGCGCCCCTCATGCCGAATTTGACATACATCAGCTTGACAAGCGCCTTCTCTAAGAAAACAATAGTAACCCAAACAGGTACCTTTTTTTGCACGGAGGGTTTCGTGAAGAAACTGATGGTGGTTGGGATCGCGTTGCTCATCTTGGTAGGCAGTACTGCCTGCTACGGTCCGATGAAGGTCACGCGCCAGCTGGATGACTGGCTAAACCAGCAGTATGTGGACAGCCCCTGGCTGGTGGGCAATGTCGTGTCCGTCATGTTCATCGGGATCGCCTACTACGTGACGGGCCTGGTGGATTATGTGGTCTTGAACCCGATCGACTTCTGGGGCACGAGCGCCCAGCCGTTCGGGACGGGCGTCGGCACGCCGTTCGAACACAAGAATCCCAACGCGCCGGCCAAGAAGTAGCAATCCCTCGCCGTTCCAGACCCCACGGCCGACCGCCGTGGGGTCTTTTTTTTCAACCACGGATTACGCGGATCAAGCGGATTTGCGCGGATGGGATGAACTGTAACCGTGAGGCGATTGCGCTGGGGCTTGCGCAGGTCGATGACGGTCGACGGGAAGTGGATGACCGCCAACGTGCCATCGGCCGTCTCCTGTCTCCCGTCCACCGGCATGGGGCACACACTCAAGCAACGCTCGCGATGAACGGCGGAACGGACGAACTGGCGAACGGTTCTCAGGCCCACAGCCATCGCCACACTTCTTTCAGCGCCGGGCGCTTCCCATAGAGGAGCAGGCCCACCCGGTAGAGCTTCGCCGCCGCCCGGATGGCCAGCACCGTGGAGGCGATCAGCAGGGCGATCGACAGGACGATCTCCCACCACGGGGTGCCGATCGGATCGACGGAATAGCGCAGCATCATCGTCGTCGGCGTCGTCAGCGGGATGTACGTCAGCACCCGGGCGAGCGTGGACTGTGGGCTGGAGAGGATGCTGACCCACAGGAACACCGGACTCATGACGGTGACGCTGATGAACCACGTGAACTGCGTGCTTTCGCGCTGATTACTCCCCAAGGAGCCGATGCCCAGCAGGAGCCCGCCGTACAGGAGATACCCCAGCAGGTAGAAGATCGCGCAGAACAGAAAGAGCGGCGGGTTGATGGCGAAGCTCATCGCCAGCCCCAGCGCCGTTCCCGTCCCCATCAGGCTCCAGATCGCCACTTGCAGGAGCCCGACCGCGCCCAGGCCGATGAGCTTGCCCGTCATCAGCTGCTCCGGCGTCACCGATGAGATCACCATCTCCATGACGCGGTTCTCCTTCTCGTCGGCCATGCCCTGGATGAGGTAGCCGCCCGAGACGGAGATCGAGATGAACAGCAGGAAAAAGAACGTCACGCCCGAGATCATCCGTTGCAGGTAGTCCTCCGGGCGTTCCTCGCGCGAGACGCCGTCGCGTTCCGCCAGATAGACCGGCACGGTTGCGGCCACGGGCTCCTTCGCGCGCGCCAAGCGTCGAGGGTCCTCCTCGCGCAGGATGCAGGAGAGCAGGTAGTCGCGAAACTCGGGATGGACGAGCGATTCGTTCAGCGTGAAGAGGGAGGGGGCGATGGTGGAGTAGACGTCCACTCGACCGTCGCTCAGGTAGTCCGCCGGCACGACGGCCACGATCTGCACGTGGTCTTTTCGCATGCGGCTCTTGGCTTCCTCGCGCGAAGAGTACCGGACCCAGGTGTCGCGAGGCGGCTCGGTGAGCAGGCCGGCCTCGTCCACAAATCCGAGCTTGGCCTGGGAGATCCTGGCCGAAGCTTCCTCCATGCTCTCCTTCTGCAACAGAAGGCTCGTTCCCATGACGCCCAGCAGGAAGAGCGGCAAGCCGAACGTGACCAGCAGGAAGCTCCACCGCTTGACGCTGGTGCTGAATTCGTGGCGAGCGACGATGAGGGCTTTCATGCCGGGGTCCTTGCGGCGGACCCGCCTTGGACGGCGCGGATGAAGACCTCGTTGAGCGACGGCAAGGCGCGTTCGAAATGCCGGATCGTCGCGCCGTCCCGGACGAGTCCCGCCAGGAGCTGCTCGGGAGCGACGCGCAGGAAGACCTTCCGTCGCTCGCCGCCGCCCACCGCGCGCTCGACTTCCGGCCGGCCTTCGAGCTTGGCGTCCGTTTCGATCAGGACCGCGTTCTCGGCGTACCGTTCGCGCATCTCGCGCACCG
>JACPRB010000151.1 GCA_016190155.1 Planctomycetota bacterium | reverse complement strand
GCGGACGGCAGCGTCACGATCCCCGAGGCGCTGCGGCCGTATGTGGGTGGGATGAGCGTGTTGAAGAAGGCTTGAGGCGGCGCAAGGAATCTTCTCTCAACAACCGCAGATCTCCCTGATCGTTTCCTCCCGGAACTTCCGAACCCGACGCCGTCCGCGTCGCTCATCTTCCCGTCAAACGAACCTCTCGTGATTCCATCGAAAGACGGAGGCCAAGAATGTCGATTCACGGCCGTACGCCGGCCATGCTGGCGCTCCTCGGCGCGTGCTCCATCGCGGCCTGCGGGGCCCCGGACGCGCGACCGTCATCCCGCTGCGAACCGGAACAGATCTCTCCCGCGGAGGCGTGGCGAGACGTCAAGACCATCGCCGTGTTTCCCCCGGACAACTGGACCTACGAGATCGGCCCGGAATACGTCACCTGGTACCGCGCCGTCCTGCACGAGCTGCTGCGGCGAAAGGGATATGACGTGGCGCCGCTGGCGAAGATCAACCGCTTCATGACCCGCAATCGATTCGTCATGGCGGGAGAGGCCAGAACCTACTCGACGGAGGAGCTCGCACACGAGTTCAACGCCGACGCCCTCTTCTTCTGGGACATCGTCGAGTTCGAGAAGTCCTCCGGCTTCTGGGACGCGCTTCTCGACATCCTCGGCTTCATGATGTTCCTCGTCACCTTCGACTTCGACGAGTGGGACGAGGCGGACGGCGACGAGGCGGAATTCAGTCGGAACGTCCAGGTGATTTGCGGCCTGGTGCACAAGAACGGCACGCTGCTCTGGTCGAGCGGGCTGACGTGCCTCGACCTGCCGTACGCCGTGCAGGACAGCGATTTCGAGGACGGCGCGAAAGGGAGGAACTACGGATGGATGTCGATCACCTTGGGCGAAATCCTGCGTCAAATTCCGGAGCGCCGATGAGACACGCCGCGTGTCTTTTTGTGATCTTCGCCGGCGTCGCGGCCGGCTGCTCCGTCCACGACCGCGAACCCCAGCTCATCTGGTACAAGACCGCTCCCGTCATCTGTCGCAATGCCGCGTGTCGGGCGTGCGGAGGCCACGGGGACGTGACCTGCGACAGCTGCGACGGCAGGGGCTACGACCCGTGCACAGACTGCCGACAAGGCAAAGTTGCGTGCGACGAGTGCACCGGCAGCGGGCGCGACGGCACGAAACCGTGTGAGGAATGCTCGGGGTCGGGAAAGGTCGATTGCGAAGAGTGCGATGGTGAGGGCAAACTGGAATGCGACGACTGCCTGGGATTCGGCAAGGTCCACTGCATCGAGAACATGCCCGTCCCAGCCCCTCCTCAGCCTGAAGAGGCGTGGCCACAGCTTCCGGCAAAACAGCCTTCGACCGAGGGGGCTCAGTAGAAACCGTTCGCCCTCACCGCTTGGGAACGGGCGGCTCACGTCGGGGAAAACAACCGCGGGCGGAGGGAGCGGCGGTTTGCGCGCGCCGCGCCGCAGACGATCGACGGCCAGATTGTGGACGACCTCGAAGGGCCACGCACGCACGTTTCCCGGTCGCGCCGGATTCTTCAAAGGCCCTATCGTGCGTCTTCGGATTTCCGAGCACGGATCCGCTCATCTCTCCCTCTCAGCCGCTTGGGAGTCCTTTACCGACAGCCCAATTCCGCCACGGGACCAAGGTCCGAGGAGGGAAGCCGTCCATCCGCAAGGGGCTGCGCAAGAATAACTTGGACAATTTCCGCGCGTCGTTTTGCGCAGACTCTCAAATCCAAGACTTGCCTCCCAACGAACCCCCAACTCCCAAGACCCAAGAGAACGGCGTTCTGGTTTGAATTTGGGTTCCTATCAGCCTGGATCTTCTTTACTTCAGAAGATTCTCATCGACGATCTGAAGCTGTTCGAGCATGCCCCCTTGGCGTCGACGGACGTCACCGGAGTACCTCTTAGGAAGGCAAGAAACCAGGAAAAGAAGGCGACCCCTCCGACGGAAAGGCAGCCTCCTCTTTCTGGCGAAGGGGATCCTTCCTCCCGGCTTCATGCCTTCCTCATAGGTCTTCCGGACAGAAGATAGGAGGCGAACCAGAATCAAGGTTGCGGCCGCCGCGCTGGGAGTTTGGAGTTGGGATTTCGACCGCGCCCTCTCGTCTGCCCGGACACTTGCCCAAGTCATTCTTGCGCGGTCGCGAAGGGTTGCCTCGCGCAGCCCTTAACATTCGTAGCTACATGTCGTGTACTACATCTGTGGGCGGGACGCGATGAACGTCGAGCACGTGGCCCGACATGGCGTGGAAGCGATTGAAGTCGAGGAGGTCCTTCGCGGGCGTCTCTACGTCCGAAAGGCGCACGGCAAGTACGCTGTCTTGGGCGTCTCCGCCACCGGGCGGCGGCTCTTCGTCGTCGTGGCCAAGAAAGAGCGCGGGATCGTCCGGCCCGTCACCGCGCGGGACATGACGCCGCCGGAGCGGAGGTTTTACGAAAGGAACGTGCGATGAAGAAGAGAAAGCGCATCCCTCCGCTGAGGACGGAGGAGGAGATCGATCGCTTCTGGTCCACCCATAGCCTGACCGATTACCTCCACGACACCGAGGCCGTCGACGATGTGATCGAGCTCAACCCTCAGCTCGCCCGCAAGATCCGCGAGCGGTCGCGCAAGCGGCTGCTGACCATCCGTCTGGAGGAGTGGCGGATCGATCGCGCCAAGAAGATCGCGCGCGAGCGGGGCGTACCGTACCAGACGCTCCTGCGAGAGTGGATCGATCGCGGCATGCGCTCCGAAGGCGTAAAGAGACGGCGGGCCCAATAGGAGAGCTACCCAGCTCGCCTCGATACCTCTCCATAAGGCCCGCTTCGATCTGCATGGCCATACTATGACCACCGAAGCGGCCCCGGAAGTAACACCGATCGCGAAGGTTCACCCGTTCACGGGTTCTTACGTTCAGGACCGCCGGAAGCGAGCGCCGGCGGCGGGTCACACGCGTTCAGCAAGGCCGAGCAGCGGGAGACAGGAATCGGGACGGTTGAACGGAAGAACGGATGAACCGCCGAACGGTTGAACGGTTACATCCTCGGCACCATGTGCTCGACCGCTTCGTGCGCCCACTTCAGCACGAGCGACGGCGCCACACCCAACACGAGCGTCAGCGCCCCCAGCGCCCCCAAAAGCGCCGTCTGCATCGGCCCGTGCCCCACCGCCGCCGGCTCCGTCTCGCGCGGCTTGACCAGGAACATCGCCGCGAAGATGCGCGCGTAATAATAGAGAGAGACCACGCTGAAGAGCACGCCCGCCACCGCCAGCGCGATGCTCAACCGATCCATCGACTTCACGAGATATCCGAAGATCAGCAGCTTCCCCATGAAACCCGCCGTCGGCGGCAATCCCGTCAGCGAAAAGAGAAACACCGTCATCGCGACGCACAGCCCCGGCGCCCGCCACCCCAATCCCCGGCACTGCTCCACCGTCTCGATCCCGTACTTCTCCTCCATCACGATGATCACGAGGAACGCCCCGAGGTTCATCACGAGATACGCCACCACATAGAAGAGGATCGCCTCCATGTTCTCGGGCTTGAACACCGTGAATCCAAGGAGCAGATACCCCGCGTGGCCGATCGACGAATACGCCATCAGCCGCTTCAAGTTCTGCTGCTGCAGCGCCGCCAGGTTTCCCACCGCCATCGTCGCCACGGCCAGCCCGGCCAGCACGAAATTCCAGTGAAAGTCCGGCGTTCCGCCCGCCCCCGTCTGGAAGATGCCCGCGATGAAACGCCCCAGCATCGCGAATCCCGCCGCCTTCGGCCCGATCGAGAAGAACGCCGTCACCGGCGTGGGCGCCCCTTCATACACGTCGGGACACCACATGTGGAACGGCACCGCCGCAATCTTGTAGCCGAACCCCGCCATCACCAGCACGCTCACGACCAGCGTCATCGTCTGCGGCATCGGCGATCCGTCGGCGCTCATCTGAGTCAACGCGCGGCCGATCTCGTCCACCTTCAGCGTACCCGTCACGCCGTAGAGATACGACATCGCGTAGATCATCATCCCGCTGGCGCCCGCGCCGTAGATGATGTACTTCAGCGACGCCTCCGCGCTCTTGCGATTACGCGGCAGCATGCCCGCCAGCACGTAGCTCGTGATCGACACGAACTCCAGCGACAGATACATCATCAGCAGGTCGCCCGCGACCGCCATCAGGCACATCCCCAGCGTGCACGACAGGATCAGCGCGAAGAACTCGCCCCGCCCGCTCGACCAGCGCGAAATCACGGGCATGGAAAAGAGGATCACCACCACCGCCGCGACGAGGAACACGACGCGGAAGAAGAGCGAATAAGCGTCCGACACCGCGGCTCCCTGGAACGTCACCGCCGCCGCTTCACCGGAATACCCGTCGAACTGCCGGAAGGCGAACACGGTCAACGCCGCCGTCCCGCCCAGGGCCAGCATCCCCACCGGAAACTTGTCCCGCCTACAAATCAGATCCGCAATCACGACGAGCAAGATCAGGACCGTCAGGCCCGCCTCGGGCCCCAGCCGCTGCACCCCGATCCAGACGTCGGTCAGATTCACGGTTTCACCACCCAAGGCATCCTCAGTTGGTGCTGGACCAGGAAGTCGAGCGCCGGCGTCACGAATCTCAGATAGAGGCCGGGGGCCACGCCCAACACGACGATGATGGCCGCCAGCGGCCACAACGTCACCTGCTCCCGCCAGCTCACGTCTTTGATGCCCTCATACTTGGGATTGAGCGGCCCCAGGAACACCTTCTGGTAGCTCCACAGGAAATATCCCGCGCCGAACACCACGCCCGTCACCGACAGCGCCGTGAGGACGCGATAGTACACGTCCCCGTAGCCCCAGAGGACCTCCGGCCGCGCGTCGGACGCCTGGAACGCGCCGATGAAGCAGAGCGCCTCGCTGACGAATCCCGCCAGCCCCGGCAGGCCCAGCGACGCCATGAACGCCAGCGCCGTGATCCCGCCGTACGTGGGCATGGGCGTCCACAGCCCGCCGAAGCCGTCGATGTTGCGATGGTGCGCCCGATCGTACAGGACCCCGACCAAGAGGAAGAGCATGCCCGTGATGCAGCCGTGGTTCCACATCTGGAACATCGCGCCGGCCATCCCCGCGGACGTCCCGCCGGCCATCCCGATCATGCAAAAGCCCATGTGCGAGACCGACGAATACGCGATGAGCTTCTTCCAGTCGCGCTCGATGAAGTGCTCGCCCGTCTGCGAATTGACGCGCGGCACGCCCTTGATCTGCGCCATCGCGCAGAGCGCGCCATAGACGATGCCCACGAAGCCCAGGAGCATCATCATCGGCGCGAAGTCCCGCGCCTGCTCCGGCAGGATCGAGTAGTTGATCCTCATCAGCCCGTACGTGCCCATCTTGAGCAGGACGCCCGCGAGGATGACGGAAATCGGCGTGGGCGCCTCGACGTGCGCGTCCGGCAACCACGTGTGGAACGGAAACGCCGGGATCTTGATCGCGAACCCGATATAGAGCCCGACGAACGCGAGGAACCACCACATGCCCTGAAAGAGATTCGTCCGCTGCATCAACGTCACCATGTTGAAGCAGAGCTGGTGGCCGTCCTTGGCGGGATTGCCGTCCACCGTGAACGCGAACGCGAGCATCACGATCAACATGAGCACGCTGCCCGCCAGCGTGTAGAGGAAGAACTTGATCGCCGCGTACTCGCGCCGCGGTCCGCCCCAGATGCCGATGAGGAAGTACATCGGCAGGAGCATGACCTCCCAGAACACATAGAAGAGGAAGAAGTCGAGCGAGACGAACACGCCCATCATGCCCGTCTCCAGCAGCAGGAACAGCGCGAAGTACCCCTTGATGCCGCGGTTGGTGTGCCAGTGCTCGAACCCCCACGAGGCGATCACGCATAGAAACGACAAGAGCGCCGTCAACACCACCATCGTGACGCTGAGGCCGTCGACGCCGACGTAGTACTGGATGTTGAAATCGCGAATCCAGTCGATCTGCTGCACGAACGAGAACGCCTCAATCTTGCCCTTGGCCGGATCGAATCCCTCCACCAGCGGCCAGCACAGCGCCAGCGGGACCGCCGCCGCCAAGAGCGACACCCACTTGACCGCGTTGTTCGCCTTCTTCGGCAGCAGCAGGATGAGCAACGCGCCCGCGACCGGCGCGAACGTCATCGTCGTCAACAACCACTGCTTCTCGAGGAGCACCATGCCAGACCTCAACACCCAAAGAAAGTCATGATCTGATCCCATCGCAAATACAACGAGTACGCGGCCATGACGACCAGCCCGCCCACGAGCGCCGTCAAGAGATACTGCCGGATGTCGCCGCTCTGGAGCCGCCGGAGCCCCCTGCCCGTCGCCTGCACGGCGTGCGCCGTCGCGTTCACCCCGCCGTCCACCACCTCGTTGTCGAAATAGCCCGTGTGAAGCGACGCCGTCGCGCCGCCCGAGGCCGCGCCGTTGACCGCGCCGTCGACCACGGCGTTGTCGAACCGCGCCAGCACCTCGTTGAACTCCAACAGCGGCTCCACGACGACCGCGTCATAGAGCTCATCCACCTTGTACTTCGCGTGCACAAACTCGTGCAGGGCGCGATGCCGAGCCACGAACGCCTTGGCGGGCGCCCCCTTCTTCACGGAATAGACGCGCCAGGCGAATCCGATGCCCGCCGCCGCGATGCCCACGGAAACCGCCATGAGCAGCAGTTCCTCGACCGGAGGCCCGTGATGCTCCCCCGCAGGCTGCGAGGCCTCCGACTCCACAGGCGGACAGACCGGCTTGAGCCACGTCTCGAATACCCCGCCGCCCAGCCACTGGGGCATCCAGTGCGGCGTGCCGACAAACCCGCCGACAACCGCAAGCGCCGCCAGCACCACCAAGGGCAGCGTCATCGAGGCCGGCGATTCGTGGGGCGTCTTGGCGTGATCGTGACCGTGCCCACCCCCCGGCGCGCTGCGCAACTGGCCGAAGAACGTCAGCACCACCAGTCGCGTCATGTAGAACGCGGTGAAGGCGGCCGCCGCTATTCCCAGGCCCCACAAGAGTCCGCCCGGAACGGGCAAGTGTGAGCTGAAGGCCTTCCACAAGATCTCGTCCTTGCTCCAGAACCCCGCAAACGGCGGCACGCCCGCGATCGCCACCGTCGCGATCACGAACGTCCAGAACGTGATCGGCATGTACTTACGCAGCCCGCCCATCTTGCGGATGTCCTGCTC
>JACPRB010000150.1 GCA_016190155.1 Planctomycetota bacterium | reverse complement strand
TACGGAGAGAACGCAGAGCCGTTTTCTTGAAGAATTCTCAGCGTTCTTCTTCGCGATCTCAGCGGCCTGCGGCTACTTCGTCATTCGTGCGCACCAAAGGCACTTCGTGGAACCTACTGGGCCCTTCCAAATGATGTTCCCAATTATGGAACCTTTATGTTGATCCTGTCCGAGGAACCTGTATAATGGGGGTGGAGCGAGCCGGGGTTTGTTCGATGAAACTCGTGGGCCGCGAGAGGCTGCTGAAGTTCAAGCGAAAGCACCCGGACACACGCCTTTGGTTTGACAACTGGATCGCCGACGTGGAAGAAGCCCAGTGGAAGACTCCCGCCGACATCAAGGCGCGCTATGCGCGGGCCAGCATCTTGCCGGAAGAGAAAGGAGTGATTTTCGACGTGAAAGGCAATGACTATCGGATGCACGTGAAGGTCAACTTCAAGAACGGCATCGTCCTCGTGATACGGGTCGGCAATCATCGCGAATACGACCGGTGGATTCTGTAAGGAGGCCGGCATGATCGAACCTAGATTGATCAAGACGACGGAAGAGCATGAGGCGGCGTTGGCTGAAATCGAACGCCTCATGTCGCTGGACCCCGACGCCGGAACTCCTGAAGCGCGCCGCCTCGAACTCTTCGCCAAGCTCGTCGAGGATTACGAACGTGAGCGTTTTCCGTTCGAGACGCCCGGTCCCATCGAAGCCATTCGCTTTCGCATGTCCGAGCAGGGATTGAAGCAGCGCCATTTGGTGCCCTTCATCGGCAGCAAGAGCAAGGTATCGGAGGTTCTCGCGGGCAAGCGGCCTCTCACGGCCGAGATGATGCGTGCCCTGCACGAAGGGCTGGGAATCCCGGCAAGGGTGTTGCTTCTCCGAACGAAGCGGGTCGGCACGGCGACCGACGAGCCCGATTGGTCACGCTTCCCTTTCCGAGAAATGAGCAAACGAGGCTGGCTCAGGAGCAGTTCAAGCACCCCACAAAGAGGCGGCCATGAGCTCCTCCGAGATTTCTTCGACCGCGTCGGCGATCTCGGCTGCGTTCAAGCACTCTGTCGCAGAAGCATCGGCGGTCGCGCGGGCCGAAGCATGGACGCATACGCGCTCCAGGCTTGGACCGCTCGGATCATCCTGCGAGCACGAGAAGTCGGCTTCAGCCGCGCCTACAAGCCGGAAACACTGACAGACCCGGTCCTGCGTGAACTGGCTTCGCTCAGCACGGCGGCAAACGGCCCCACGCGCGCTCGGGAGTTCCTCAGCGAGCATGGGATCGCGCTGGTGATCGAGCGCCACCTGCCCCGCACGCGACTCGACGCTGCCGCCACGATGGCGACGAAGGACAATCCCGTCATCGGAATGACGTTGCGATACGACCGCATCGACCATTTCTGGTTCACGTTGTTCCATGAGTTGGCGCATGTCCTTCGACATCTGCCTTCCGCGAACGAGGAGGTCTTCGTAGATGACTTGGACATCCTGACGAGCGGTGACCGACGCGAACGCGAGGCCGATCGCATCGCCAGCGACATCCTGATCCCCCCTGCCGCCTGGCGCCGCAGTACCGCGCGCACCCATGCGACGCCCGAAGCGGCGGTGGAATTGGCGGCGGAGTTGCGAATACATCCGGCGATTGTCGCGGGTCGGATGCGCCGCGAGCGGCAAGACTACCGGATTCTCAGCGGTCTTGTCGGAAACGGCCAAGTGCGAGGGCTGTTTGCCTACGCGAAGTGGAAGTGATGAGTGAATCCTGGTTGATTCCGGGAACACGGGCGAGCCAACGCAGCGCGGGAATACCGTCCCTCTACGACTTCTCCCTTAAGCCCGAGGCCAGGGGACGGCTCGTCACGGTCCGGATCCGCTACAAGGAACCCGGCACCAACGAAATGATCGAGGACCAGCAGTCGATCGGGACGCTCCAGGTGCTGCCGACCCTCAAGGACGCGTCTCCGTCCTATCGTTTGGCCGCGGCGGTGATGCAATTCGCCGAAGTGCTGCGGCGCAGCGAGGCGGCTCAGGCCGTCTCGCTCTTCGACGTGCTCAAGCAGGCGGAGCTTGCCGCCGTAGAGATGGACAAGCCGGCGGACGCGATGGAGTTCGTGAACTTGGTGAACCGAACGCTTGAAATGATGGTTAATGCCTGTCCCTCACCAGACCCAATCCGACAGAACTTCCAGTACGCACGCGACGAGATTGTGGAGAAGTTCCATCTGCGGGATCCGCAAAAGGCCCTATACGGACAGGCTGTCCGCGCTTGGCGGGAGTATCTGTCCACGGCGGGACATCCGGATGTCCGACAGAAGGTGCAAAGCCAGATCGATGCGCTGAACGGAAGGGCCAAGGATTTAGTGCACTCGGCGATGAATCGTGCCGAGCGTCTCGATCGTGCCGAGGCCCAGGCCCTGTGGGAACAGGTCATGATCCAGGTTGAGGGCACCGACAGCGAGGCGGATGCGCGAGAACAAGCTCTGAAGTACCCTTGAACTTACGGCTCATGGCTGCCCCTTGGCCAACACCAGCACGAGCCCGACCACGACCATCGCGATCAGGATCAAGACCAGCACCACCGGTTGACCGAACCTGGCACCCCGGCCCTGTCGAGTGATCGTATATCGACGGGTCGTCGGCCTGGCGATCCTCCCCGGACGAACCGCGGCGGGCGTCCCTTCGCCGCGCAGCAGCTTCTCGATGTCCGCGATGAGTTCCGAAGGCGTCTGATACCGCTCCAGGCGGTGCTTCTGCATCATCCGGAGGATCAGGTTGTTGAACCCCTCGGAGAGCGCGTCGTTCACCTTCCGCGGCGGCTCCGGCGCCTCCGTAACATGCTTGGTCATGACGTCCACCGGACTGACGCCCTGGAACGGCGTGCG
The DNA here is from genome assembly GCA_016190155.1 of Planctomycetota bacterium. GTDB lineage: Bacteria > Planctomycetota > MHYJ01 > MHYJ01 > JACPRB01 > JACPRB01. Next base: position 2,568 of record JACPRB010000150.1, on the reverse strand, counting down.
CCCCGTGCACATGTGATACAGCGCCGCTCCCAGCGAGTAGATGTCCGTGCGGACGTCCAGATTCTGTTCGCCGCGCGCCTGCTCCGGCGAGATGTAGTTCGGCGTCCCGACGCAGAGCCCCTGGGCGGTCTCGGACCCCTCGCTCGCGGTGCGCTTGGCGAGCCCCAGATCGCACAGCTTGGCGACCCCGTCCGCCGTGATCATGATGTTCTCGGGCTTGACGTCGCGGTGCAGAATCCCGTGCCGGTTGGCGTGGTCCAACGCGCGGCCGATCTGCAAGGCGATCTGCAGACACCGCTTCTCGTCGATCCGGCCTTGCTGCTGCAGGATCCGCGCCACGGTCGTGCCGTCGACATACTCCATGACGAAGAAATGCACGCCGCCGGCCTCGCCCACGTCGAACCCCGAGATGACGTTCTCGTGATTGAGCTTGGCGACCGCCCGCGCCTCGTTCTTGAAGCGCTCCACGTACTTGTCGTCCCGGGCGAATTTCGGCGCGAGCACCTTCAGCGCCACGATCCGATCCATCGATATCTGTCGCGCGCGGTACACCGCGCCCATGGCGCCCTGGCCGATCTTGTGGAGGATCTCATAGCCAGGAATCGTCAGCTTGCCCGACCGCAGAGGATGCTGGCTCTGCAGCCGCGCGATCTTCTCGGCCTGCTCCGCCGTCACATACCCTTTCTGCAGCAGCAGATCGCCCAACCTCATCGGCTCGATGCCGATGGCGCGCAGGCGCGCCTGCACGTCGAGGCACTCCTTGATCTGATCCAGCGTGCAGACGTCTTCCCGAATACAAAGCTCGCCGAAAGCGTAGTCTTCGCGATTGTCCTTGGGATCGACGTTGGCCGGTTGTGACATCGATTCTGGTACGGTTGTCGGGTTCAGAGGCGAATGCGCGCGCCCGCCCTTAGTTATATCACGCTCCATTCGTCTCATGCGACGCCTCGGCGCGCATGCGATCGAGGTAATCGAAATACTCGTACGGAAGACCGTGCGCTCGCATGATCCCCTTTACGCGCTCATGGTACTTCTCGTACAACCCGCTCATCCGCGGCTGGAACGCGGGATCGCAGTAGTAGACGCGGCATCCCAGCATCCGGTGCGTCCGCACCCCGCAGCGCCCGCGGTCCAGGAACGGACAAGCGCCTTCCTTGACGCGCGACCAATCGGCGCCCGCGAATCCCGTGCGCGCGCGCAGGTGCTCGAGCTCCAGGGCGGTCACGTACAATCGATGGCCGGCTTGCTCGAACCGGCAGCACGCGCCGCTCATCCGACACACGGGCTGCAGCCGCTGGAGTTCCTCGGCCAGCGCGTCGTAGAGCACCTCCAGAGCCTGGAAAGCTTGGTCGTTCACCGCTCTCGTTCGCAGGGGAGCATGTTTCTTGCGGGATTCGAAGCAGGCGGGAAGTCTGCCAGAACCCGCGCCGCAAATCAATCGGGATTGAACCTGAGTGCCGGACGGTGGATCGAGCCATCCGCAACGCCCGCCATGGGATGCCGGCATCCGATCACCAGCCTCTCCCGCGCGGTCGGGTCGAAGATTCGTCGGTAGCCGCCCGGATCGCGTCGTACGTGACGTCCGTCAACAACCCCAGTTCCTTCCCCGTGATCGCCAACGGCGGCATCAGCACCACGACATTACCCAGCGGACGCACGATGACGCCCCGCCCCCGGGCCTCCAGCGCCACGCGATGCCCGATCCTCTCCTCCGCCGCGTATGTTTCCTTCGTGGACCGGTCCCGAACGAGTTCGATTCCCGCGATCAGGCCGCACTGCCGCACCTCGCCCACGTGCGCCAATCGGGCGATCCGCCGGAGCCCCTCGCCGAACCGCTCGATCTTCCCCGGCAGCCTCTCGAGCGTCCGGTCACGCCGGAACGCCCGCAACACCCCCAACGCCGCCGCGCACGCCAGCGGATTGCCGGTGTACGTGTGACCATGAAAGAAGATCTTCCGATCCCGAATCTCCCCCAGAAACCCCTCGTACACGCGCGACGTCGTGAGCGTCGCCGCCAGCGGCAAATATCCCCCGGTGATTCCCTTCGAGATCGCCATGAGATCCGGCGTCACGCCCTCCTGCTCGCAGGCGAACATCGTGCCGGTGCGCCCGAAGCCCGTCATCACCTCGTCGACGATCAAGAACACGTCGTGCGCCGTGCACAGATCCCGAATCGCCCGCAGGAATCCGCGCGGTTGCACGATCATCCCGCCGGCCCCCTGGATCAAGGGCTCGATGATCACGCCGCATACCTCCCGCGCGTGAGCCTTCAGGACGCCCTCGAGTTCCTCCAGACAATGCCGGCCGCACTCCTCGAGCGACTTCGCCGCCGCGCATCGATACGCGTACGTCGTGGAAGCCTTGATGGTCGGAAAGAGCATCGGCTTGAACCGCGCGTGGAAGAGCTCGATCCCGCCGGCGCTGACCGCCCCGACCGTGTCCCCGTGATAGCCCTCCAGGAAGGAAACGAACTTCGTGCGCTCGGGCCGGCCGTTCTGCTGCCAGTACTGGAACGCCATCTTCAACGCCACCTCGACGGCCGTCGATCCGTTGTCGGAATAGAAAACG
>JACPRB010000155.1 GCA_016190155.1 Planctomycetota bacterium | reverse complement strand
TCCTCGAGGTTCTGCTGGCCCAACCGCCGGCCCAAGGCCCTCGCCGCGGCCCCGCAGCCGATCGAGTGTTTCCAGAATTGCACGCGATCGAAGAGGCCCGCGCCCTCCTTGCGAAAGGCGTCGAAGATGCTCGATCCCAACACGATGTTGCGGATCGTGTTGAATCCCAAGATCACGATCGCATGGGTCACCGTCGTCACCCGATGGGCGAGGCCGTAGAACGCGGAGTTGACCACGCGCAGGACCTTGCTGGCGAGCGCCGGATCGCTCGAGATGGCCTTGGCGACGTCCGACGCGGACGCCTGCGGATCCGCCATCAACTGGTTCATCCGCGCCAGCATCGGCGGCAGCGTCGGCAATCCGACGATCTCATCGGCCAAGCGTTTGAGACGCTCTTCGATCGGTGCGACGGCCGGGGTCATTTCGCGCGCCCTTTCAAGTACTTTGCGGCCGCGTCCCGCAGGCGATGCATCACCGGATGGCCGAAGGCCTCAGAGAACACGTGGTCGAGCTCCTTGTCGATCGCGAGCGCCCGGAAGTACGGCCGTTCCGACGGGTCGAGCGTCACGGTGGGGGCCTCATCGATGGAGACGTGGGTGATCTTCCAGCCCCGCAGGCGCTCCATCAGGTCGGGGGTCAGCGTGGTCCCCGACTTGATCAAGAGGCTGCCGCGCGTGTCGATCACGTCCCGCCCCAGACGCTGGCCAGGCCGGGCTTCGTCAAGCCGGACGAGCTTCATGCTGATTCAATCATAGCCCAGAGGTGGGGGAAAAGGGGGCCCGCGTTTGGCGGCGGCCGAATCACTCACTTCGCGGTCGTCTTCCCAAAGCGAAAGCTGATCGGTTTCCGTTCCCGCAGTCGGTCCCCGACTCCGCGGATGGAACCGACCACGTGCGCCGCCTTGCCCCTTCCGTCAAAGACCCACCATTCATACGTTCCCGATCCGAGAATCGTCGGCGGGAAACACCAGCGGCCGTACGCCGCCTCCCCAATGAGCTTCTCCGCTTGTTCAACCTGGCACGCGGTACTCATTACAAGCACAAGAAGCGGCGATAGCTGCTCAAGCATGGACGATTCCTCCTACGGAATCTCACGTCCCGCAAACGCCATGCCCGTCATCCAGAGAGCCGGCGCGACGAGGTACGTATCCCCCAAGATACGCTGAAAGATCGAGACTGATACACAGCGCGGCGGCCGCAACCGAATTCGGAGGTCTTCGCCTTCCGTCCGGAGAATACTATGAGGAAGCCATGAAGCCAGGAAAGGAAGCGGGGCCACCTATCCTCGCGTCTTCCTCCTGGCTTCCTGGCTTCCTCAGAGGTACTTCCGCGACCGGCCTTCAGGTCACGAGGAATCTTCTCGAAAGAACACGAATCGGCGGGTGAGTAGTACAGTCAAACCTGCCGGATCTCACCCCGCACCCGCCCAAACCCTTCCACCTCCTCCGGCGTGTTCAGATTCACGAACGGCGACACCCCCCGCCAAGCGAACTCCAACGGCGCTACCCGGACCCGCCGCACCCGCGCCTCCGCGTGAAACGCCGTCATCTTCCATTCGCCCCGCGCGGCGAAGCGCTCGATGATCGGAACGCACGACTTCGCGTACAGCGCGTGGAGCGGTTCCTCCCCCTCCGAATGCACCGGCATCACCACGTCCGCATCCGCGCGCTCCGCCGCGAGCCGCTCCACCAGCGACACGCTCACCGCCGGCATGTCGCACGCGATCGCCAGCGCCCACAGCTCCCGCACCTCACAAAGCCCCGCGTGCAGCCCCGTGATCGAAGACCCTTGCGTCAGACGATCCGGCACGCACGGAAGCCCGAACTCGCGGTACGCGTCAGACCGGCTCGTCACGACGAGCGTGGTGGGGAAGTGTCCCCGTACGCGCGCTAAGACATGGTCGAGCAGCCGGCGACCTGCCACCGGCACCAAGCCTTTCTCGACGCCTCCGAGTCGGGTCGCTCGCCCGCCCGCCAAGATGATGCACGCCACGTCCTCGAACACGCCGGTACTCTAGCGCATCGCTCGCCACATGATAAGCTTCCTCCGTGCTCCCGCTCGCCTTCGTCCTCTTCTTCCTCTCGGGCGCCTTCTCCCTCGTCTACGAAATCACCTGGGTCCGCGCCGTCACCCTCGAATTCGGCTCCACCACGCTGGCCGTCTCCACCGTCGTCTCCACCTTCATGGCGGGCCTCGCGCTGGGCGCCTGGCTCGCCGGCCGCCGCGCGGACCGCATGACCCGCCCCCTGCGCACCTACGGCCTCCTCGAACTCGCCCTCGGCGCGTACGCGCTCGCCACGCCGATCCTGTTCCGCCTGATCCTGCGACCCGCCGGCGATCTGGCCGCCGCGACGTCGGGGAACTTCCTGGCGCTGTCGATCCTGCGATTCCTCGCCTCGGCCCTCGTGCTCCTCCCGCCGACGGCGCTCATGGGCGCGACGCTGCCCGTGCTCTCGCGCCTCTACGCCGCCCTGCGCAACGAAGGAGCCCGAGGCGCGGGACTGCTTTACGGCATCAATACGCTGGGCGCCCTGGCGGGAACCCTCGCGGCCGGCTTCGCCCTGCTCCCGTCGATCGGGATGACGTGGACCCTCGTGGCGACCGCGGCCCTGAACGTGACGGTGGGCGCCGTGGCGCTCCTGGCGGGCAGGAACCTGCAGACCACGCCCGGCGCCCCCTGCGCTCCGTCCGATCCGCGACAACCGCCCACCATCCTCATCGCCGTCGCCTTCACCGGCTTTGCGGCGATGGTTTGTCAAGTGACCTGGACCCGCGTGCTGGCCCTGCTCCTGGGCGGATCCGTCTACGCCTTCACCGCCGTCCTCGCGGTGTTCCTCGCCGGACTGGGAGTGGGCGCCGCGGCCACAGCCGCCTTCGTGCGAGGCGCTCCCGCGCGGGCACGCCGAGCCTTCGCGGTTCTTGCCATGCTCTCGGCGCTCGCCGTGTGGCTTTCGTCGGCCACGTTCCCGTACCTGCCGGAGCTCTTCCATCGGTGGTTCTGGTCATGGGGGATGGACCATCGCTTCGATCGCGTCTTGCTCGCGCAATTGGCGATCTCCGCAGCCGTCATCCTCCTGCCCGTCCTGTGCATGGGCGGGCTGTTCCCGCTGGCCGCCCGCGCGCTGGCCCCCGGCACGAACGACACGGGCCGCGGCGTGGGCGCGATCTATGCCTGGAACACCGCGGGCTGCATCGCCGGCGCCGCTTCCGCCGCCTTCCTCCTGGTCCCCATCGTGGGGATCCGCGGCGCGCTCCTTGTCGCGTTAGCGCTCCAGTGCGCCGGAGGCGCGGTGATCGCCGTTGCGACCCGCCCTCTGGCCGCAAGCGCCGCGATCGTCTTCACCGCGGCCGCCTTGCTCATGCCGGCATGGGACCAGAAACTCATGACGAGCGGGATCTATGAATACGCCGCCGATCGCCCGCCCGATCAGGCCGACACCGTCAGAAGGTGGCGCGACACCGGCTTCAAGCTGCTGTTCTACCGCGACGGATTGACCGCGACCGTCACCGTCACGGAGGATCTGCTCTCGCCCGATCACGACCTCTATATCAGCACCAACGGCAAGATCGACGGCTCCTCGCACCTCGACATGCCCACGCAGCGTCTTTGCGCGCACCTGCCGCTCCTGCTGCATCCGAACCCGCGACAGGTGTGTGTCATCGGCCTCGGCACCGGATGCACGGCGGGCTCCGCGACGCTCCACCCCGTCGAACGCGTGACGGTCGTCGAGATCGAGCGGGCGATCGTCGACGGTGCGCGACTCTTCGCGCCTCACAACCACGACGTCCACTCCAACGGGCGCGCGGACGTTCGCGTGACGGACGGCCGGCTGTTCCTTCGACTGCATCCCGCGGCGTTCGACGTCGTGATCTCCGAACCCTCCAACCCGTGGCTGGCCGGAACGAGCGACCTGTTCACCGTCGACTTCTTCAGGCGCGGCGCGGCCGCCCTGCGCGAGGACGGTCTGTTCTGCCAGTGGGTCCAACTCTACGGCATGAGTCCCGAGAACGTTCGCACGCTGGTTCGCACCTTCCTCGAGGTGTTTCCGCACGCGTATCTCGCGACTACGCTGGCGGGCACCGACGTGCTGCTGCTCGGCTCGACGCGCCCCTTCGTCCCCGATCTGCGGCGAGCCGAGACGCGGTTCAGCCGCGTGGCGAGCGACCTGGCGGACAACCGCGTGGGCATCCGCGACATCTACGATTTCGCCGCGCGATTCCGCATGGGTCCCGACGAGTTGCGCCGGTACGCGGGGCAGGGGCCGCTACATACGGACGATCTGCCGGTCATCGCCTACCGCGCGCCGCAGGACAAGTACAGGAACACGCGAGACGAAAACGAGCGGCTCGTCAGCCGGCACGCTCGAGGCATCGGCCCGTACCTGAGCGAAGAGGCGCCGTTCCTCAAGGCGCTCGCTCAAGCGTATCGCCGCTTTCTCCCCGCCGGGCGCGAAGCGGCGGAATGCGAACGGCCGGCCGGCGAGTAGAGGGGTATAATTCCTCCAGATGTCGTCTCCGGACCGCTATGAGCTCCTGGAGGAGCTCGGCCACGGCGGCATGGCGACCGTCCTTCGGGCCCGAGACCGCACCCTCGGCCGAGACGTCGCCATCAAGTTCCTCCGCCCGGAGTTGTTGGAGAACCCCAGGCTCGTCGCGCGCACCTTCCGGGAAGCCAAGACCCTCGCCTCCCTCGACCATCCCAACATCGTCCGACTCTACGACATCCTCGACAACGCCCTCGTCATGGAGCTCCTGCAAGGACGGTCCTTCGAAAGAGCCCTCCAAGACCCCTCGTGGCCCCTGCGCGAGCGCGTCCTCGCCCTCGAGCAAGTCGCCCGCGCCGTTCATTTCGCCCACGAGCGCGGCATCGTCCACCGCGATCTGAAGCCCTCCAACATCTTCCTGGAGCCTTCCGGTCGTGTCGTCCTCCTCGACTTCGGCCTGGCGCAGCTGGAGTCCGCCGAAACCCGGCTCACCCGTTCCGGCGCCGCGGTCGGGACTCCGCTCTACATGGCGCCCGAACAGGTGCGCGGAGATTCCCAAGCCATCGGGCCTCATACCGACGTGTGGGCCCTCGGGGTTGTGCTCTACGAGATCATCTCAGGCACGGCTCCCTTCAGCGCTCCCAGCGCCGCTCGAGTCTTCGAGAGCATCCTGCGTCTCGATCCCCCGCGCTTTACCAAACCCGTCGTGCACGACCTCGCCACGATCGCGCTCAAGGCGCTGGAAAAGGATCCCCTGCGCCGTTATGCCTCCGCGGTCGATCTCGCCGACGATCTCCGTCGCTACCTCAACGGCGAGGCCATCATGGCCCGCCCTCTGTCCACGTGGCGACACGTGGCCCGCAAAGTCCAGCGCCATCCCGTCCGGCTGACCGCCGCCGCCGTCGCGTTGACCGCCTTGCTGGCGCTCTTCGCGCAACACCTCGCCTCCCAGCACCGCCAGGCTCTGCGCGAAGCGGCCCTCCATCGTCTGACGACCGCTTGGTCCACCATCGTGGAACGAAAGCGCGAGCTTCGGCAGGACAAGGTTCCCATCGAACAGGCCCGTCAAGACTTGGAGCAGGCCGTCCGCGTCGTCGACGACCCTATCAGTGAACAACCCGGCGAGCCGCAAGGCTATTACATCCGCGCGCGCGGTCGTCTTTATCTGGGCGATCTCGACGCCGCCGAGCGCGACGCATCCGCCGCGGTGAATCTCGCTCCGGATTTCCGTCCGGGATGGTCGCTCCTGGGGATGATCGCGATGGAGCGGCACCAGCGCCTGTGGTACGGCGGTCCGATGGCGAATGCCGAACGGTACGCGATGCTGGACGGACTTGTCCACCGGGCGCTGGCTTACTTCCGTAAGGGATGGACGCCCGGGCGCGAGAAACAAGAGTCCGATCGCTGGGGCCTGCCGTGGACCCGGGAGGACGAGGTGCTCCAGAACATCGCCAGGGCCGTTTATCTTGCCTATGCCGAGCGTCGGCATGACGAAGGCCGGCGTCATCTTAAGGAAGCTGTCGAACGGTACCGAGCGGAGGAGTACGCGGTCTGGTGCGCGGTCCTGTCCGACGATGCAACGGAGAAGCTCGCCTGGCACGAGCGAGCCATCTCATGGGCCCCTGGATACTGGGTGGCTTATCACGACCGCGCCTACGTGCGGCATAAGATGCGGCGAGATCCGCACGGGGCCATCGAGGATTACACCCGCTGCCTCCAGCTGGAACCCAGAATCGCCAGCGCGTTCAACAATCGTGGCCTCGCCCGCGCCGCCGTGAGCGACCTCGACGGCGCCATCGAGGACTACAGCTGCGGTCTCCGGCTGGAACCCAGGAACGCCAGCGCGTTCAACAACCGCGGCCTCGCCCGCACGGCCACGCGCGACCTTGACGGCGCCATCGAGGACTACAGCCACTGTCTCCAGCTGGAACCCAGGAACGCCGGCGCCTACTACAACCGCGGTCTGGCCCGCCGAGCCAAGGGCGACTTCGACGGCGCGATCAAGGACTACACCTGGTGCATCGAGTTCGATCCCAAGATGGCAAACGCGTTTTACAGCCGCGGCAACGCCCGTCAAGCCAAAGGCGACCTGGAGGACGCCATCACAGACTACACACGGTCCGTTGAACTCGCGCCCGAGGCCGGAAGCGCCTTCCTCAACCGCGGCACCGCCCGCCAGGCCTACGGCGACCTCGACGGCGCCATCGACGATTACTCCCGCTGCATCCAACTCGATCCCAAGGCCGCGTACCCGTTCTTCAGCCGCGGCAGCGCCCGCCAACTCAAAGGAGACATGGAGGGCGCCATCCAGGACTATACCTCTTGCATCGAGCTCGACCCCAAGGCCGCAGATGCGCTCTTCAACCGCGGTGTCGCCCGCCGAGCTACAGCCGCCGACGCGGCCGCCGCCGATTTCCAACAGGCCCTTCAGGTCGCTCCTCCCGAATGGCCCCTCCGCTCTCCGGCCGAGGATGCCCTGCGCTCCTTGCGCTCTGAAACGACGCGATGACGAAGGCGCGTTCTGCGCCGGCCTCGACTCCCCATACCCCGTTTGCTATAGTGTGCCACTCGTCCATCCATGAACGGCACCGTCTACTTCGTAGGCACGGGCCCGGGCGATCCGGGCCTGATCACCCATCGAGGATTGGAACTCCTCCGCCGGGCCGACGTCGTCGTCTATGAGAAACCTTCCCACAACTCCTTGCTCCTTCATGCGCGTTCGGACGCGCGGCGGATCGGAGTGGGCCGCAACGGCACCCACGCCGGCCGTTCGCAGCGGCGGGTCTGTAGACTCATCGCGCGCCAGGTCCACAAGGGGTGCATGATCGTGCGGCTCAAGTCCGGCGACCCTTTCATCTTCGGGCGAGGGCCCGAGGAGGTCGAGTGGCTGGCCGCCCGACAGATCCCGTTCGAGATCGTCCCGGGGGTCACGGCCGCCCTCGCTTCCGCCGCCTACGCAGGCATCCCGCTGACGCACCGGGATCACGCGTCCAACGTGACGCTCGTGACGGGCCTGCTCAAGGAAGGCACCGCGCTCGCGAAAGTGCCGCAAAGCGGAACGCTGGCCATCTACATGGCGGTGAAAACCCTGCCGCGGACGATGCGAATGCTCGTCGAGCAGGGGTGGGACCCCGAGACGCCCGCCGCCCTCATCGAATGGGGCACGACGCCGCGACAGCGGCTCGTCGTCGGCACGGTCGGCACCCTCGCGGAGAAGGCCCGCGAGGCCCGCATGCACCCGCCCGCGGTGGCCATCGTAGGCCGCGTCGTCACGCTGCGCCAGGCGCTCACCTGGTTCGAGGCGCGCCCGCTGCTGGGAGTCCGCATCATCGTCACGCGCGCTCGCGATCAAGCGGGCGATTTCGCCTCGCGTCTGATCGACCTCGGCGCGGAGGTCATCGACTATCCGACGATCGAGATCAAGCCGGTCCCACGCTGGCGACCGGTCGATGCCGTCCTGCGCGACATCGCCCGTTATGACGCGGTGCTCTTCACCAGTCAAAACACCGTGCCGATCGTCTTCGAACGCCTGGAGCATCTGGGGATGGACGCGCGGGCGCTGGCCGGCGTGCGTGTCGGCGTCGTGGGACCGGCCACGGCGGCGACGCTGAAGCGCCACGGGATCCGCCCGGATTGGATGGCGGGGGAATTCACGGTCGCGGCCCTGGGCAAGAAGATCGCGGCGGATCTGCCGCCGGGGGCGCGCGTGCTTCACCCGGGAGCCGATCGGCGCAGCCCGCTGCTCGAGAAGGAACTCGTGAAGGCGGGCGTGCAGGTGCGAAACCTGGACGTCTATCGGATCTGCCGGCCGGGGCGGCGCACCCCCGTCAAGGCCGCCGATCTGGTGACGTTCGCCAGCGCGCAGACGGCCCGCAACTTCGCCGCCCTGTCGAAGCTGAGGCCGCCGGCCGCGTGCATCGGTCCAGTGACCTCCCAGGCGGCACGCGAGCTCGGCTTCCGCGTCGTCGCGCAGGCGAAGCCGTATACCATTCCGGCGTTGATCGAAGCGATCCTTCGATGGCGCAAACCCACGGAAAATCGACCATGACCACCTTCCCCGCGGTTCGAATGAGACGTCTGCGCGGACATCTGCGCCTGCGCGAGATGGTGCGCGAGACGCGCCTGACGCCCTCCGACTTCGTCATGCCCCTGTTCATCCGACCGGGACGAGGCCAGCGCAAGCCGATCGGATCGATGCCCGGTCAGTTCCAAGTCTCCGTCGACCGCCTCAAGGAGGAGGTGAAGGAGCTGCGCGCCCGCGGGATCCCCGCGATCATTCTGTTCGGCATCCCGTCACGCAAGGACGCGCGCGGCTCCGGCGCGTGGGCGCCCAACGGCATCGTCCAGCAGGCGGTGAAAGCCGCCAAGGACGCGGCACCCGAGTTGCTCGTCGTCACGGACGTCTGCCTCTGCGAGTACACGGATCACGGGCACTGCGGCGTCGTCGACGACGGCCAGATCGACAACGACCGCACGCTCCCGATCCTGGAGCGCGCGGCCGTCTCGCACGCCCGGGCCGGAGCGGACGTCGTCGCGCCGAGCGGGATGATGGACGGCGCGGTGGGGGCGATCCGCCGGGGCTTGGACGGCGCCGGTTTTCGCGAGACGCCGATCCTGGCCTACGCGGCGAAGTTCGCGTCCGCCTTTTACGGGCCGTTCCGCGACGCGGCGGAGTCGCCCCCGCGGTTCGGCGACCGGTCCAGCTACCAGATGGATCCGGCCAATGCGGACGAAGCGCTGCGGGAGATCGAGCTGGATCTGGCGGAAGGCGCCGACATGGTCATGGTCAAGCCGGCCTTGCCCTATCTGGACGTGGTGCGCCGGGGGAAGGAGCGTTTCGGCGTTCCCATGGCCGCCTACAACGTCAGCGGCGAGTACGCGATGATCAAGGCGGCGGCCGAGCGCGGGTGGCTCGACGAGAAGAAAGCGATCCTGGAGGTCTTGACGGCGATCAAGCGGGCCGGTGCGGACCTCATCCTGACGTATCACGCCAGGGAAGCCTCGGAATGGATCGGCCGCTAGGAGCGCCGATTCTTCCCCTTTGCCTCATGCCGTAAGTTATGATATATAAAGTACAGGGAGACCCGCCGGGTCGCCCGGCCTCGATCGGGAGAGAGGGATGGACGTAAAGCAGACCGTTGAAGCCGTTCTGTTCGTGTCCGACGAGCCTCTGAGCGCGGCGAAGCTCCATGAGATCCTGCCGGACGCGAAACCCGCGGACATCCGCGAAGCGCTCACGGCCCTCAAGGCCGAGTACGACGGCTCCCAGCGCGCCTTCACCCTAGAGGAGGTCGCCGACGGGTACCAGCTGTTGACCCGTCCCCAGTACGCCGATATAATCGCGCGCTTAAAGCGTTCCCGGGCGGAGAAAAAGCTGTCCGCCGCGGCTCTGGAGGCCCTCGCCATCGTCGCTTACAAACAACCGATCAAACGGGCGGATCTCGAAGCCATCCGGGGAGTCACGTCGGGCGAAATCCTCCGCGCGTTGATGGAACGTACTCTCATCAAGATCGTCGGCCGGGAAAACGTGCCGGGAGCGCCGGTACAGTACGGGACCACGAAGGAGTTCCTCGAGGTATTCGGGCTGCGCTCGCTCGAAGATCTTCCCAGACCGGAGGAAGTCAAATAATGTCGATTCCTTTCGAGAAACGCGTCAAGAAGATGCAGCGGCTGGTCCTGGGGACCATTGTGGCCATCACCGCCATCTCTCTGGTGATCAGCTTCAGCAGCGCCCCCGCCGGGGAACGCGAGGACGACGACAAGCCCGCGGGGACCCTCTTCAAGGTCACCGTCCCGCAGCGCGAGTTCCGCCAGCAGGAAGCGAAGGCCTCGGCCTACGCCGTCTACGAGTTCATCAATCAGTACGGCGAGTCGATCACGCGCAACATCATCCAGGCCATCATGGACAGGCGTCTGGACGTGCGCCAGCTCCCCGGACAAAGGGGCGAGGAGCTTCGCAAGAAGACCTGGGAGATGCTCGTGCTGTGTCAAGACGCCAGAATGAAAGGACTGACCGTCAGCGACGCCGAGGTCGATGCCGAGGCGAGAGTTCTCTTCGGCGCCAGCGGTCTCGAAAGCGACGCCAAGAACGAGAACTACGTCGCCTTCGCGCAAACCATCTTCGGCGTGCCCGTCACCACCTTCGAAGCGATGCTGCGGGACGCGCTCCTGATCAAGAAGAACCTCGCGCTGGAAACGGGCGGCTCCAACGCGAAATTCGCGGAGATCTACCAAAGTCTCATCGAGGAATCGCGCCGCGCGCGCGTCCAGGTGGCCGCGATCGATCCGGAACGGTTCATCCAGGACCCCAGGCCCATCGGACCGGAGGCCATCGCGCGCTACTTCGAGGGATACTCTTGTCCCACCCACCACGAAGAAG
>JACPRB010000149.1 GCA_016190155.1 Planctomycetota bacterium | reverse complement strand
GTGCGTCCGCCCGATCTTCACGATCGAATCGAATTCCTTCGCCTTGCGCTCCAGCGACGCGAGCAGCTTCTCCAGCGAAGGATAGAGCTGGCGCTCCAGCGCCAGCAACGCCGCCACGTGACACGCCGTCGGGATCACGTCGTTCGACGACTGCCCCATGTTCACGTGGTCATTGGGGTGCACCGGCTTCTTGTCGCCGCGCTTCCCGCCCAGCCGCTCGTTGGCGACGTTGGCGATCACCTCGTTGGCGTTCATGTTCGTGGACGTGCCGGAGCCCGTCTGGAAGACGTCGAGCGGGAAATCGCCGTCGCGCTTCCCGTCGATCACCGCCTGCGCCGCCTCCACGATCGCGCCGGCCGGCTTCTCGTCGAGCTTGCGCAGCTCGAGATTCACCTCCGCGCACGCCTTCTTGATCCGTCCCAACGCCTCGATGAACGGCCGGGTGAACCGCAGCCCGCTGATCGGGAAGTTCTCGATCGCGCGCTGGGTTTGCGCGCCCCAGTAAGCATCCGCGGGCACTTGGACGGGACCCATCGAGTCGGATTCGGTTCGCGTATTCATGAATGTCTCCATCAGTCGTAACCGTTCATCCGTTCGAGAGCCCCGATCCAGCGTCCAGCGCCTAGAACGGACGAACCGATGAACGAGTGAACGCAGCAATCAGCGGAGCGCGCAGTCTACTTCCGCGCCCGATGAGGTGTCCAATAGTAGTACCGTCGCCGGTTCAGCCGTTCATCGGTTCCGGAGCACCTTCGGAGAACATAGGGAGGTCCCATGAGATTCGCCGTCCGCATCGCCGTCCTCACCCTCTTCCTGTCGGCGCCCCTGCTTGCGCAGGAGTCCGTCGTCGACAAGATCGTCACGGAAGCCCGCGAACACAGCCAAGTCATGAACCACCTCGATTACCTCGTCAACACGATCGGGCCGCGCCTCACCGGCTCGAACCGCTGCGACCAAGCCTGCTTGTGGGCCAAAGCGCAGTTCGAACGCTGGGGATTGAAGGCCGAGCTCGACGAATGGGGCACGATCCCCGTTGGATTCAACCGCGGTCCCTGGACGGCCAAGATGCTCGCGCCGGAGGAACTCGACCTCGTCTGCACCACCGCCGCGTGGTCTCCGGGCACCAACGGCCCGACCTCCGGCCCGGCCGTCCTATGTCCTGAGGACGAAGCAGCCGTCGAGAAGCGGGGCGACGCGCTCAAAGGCGCGTGGGTGATTCTCGCCAAGCGCGTGCCCGAGCCCGTGCTGGCGGCCTGCGAGAAACGCGGCGCGCACGGGTTCATCCGCCGCTCCGCCACCGACCTCCTGCAGGGCGACGGCCGGCACCTCATCACGTGGGACCGCCTGCCCACACGCGTCACCATCGTCCTGGTCAAGAGCCAACACACGCTCATCGTCGATCACCTGAAGGGCGGACACGAGGTCCGCCTGACGTTCGACATCAAGAATGAATTCAAGAAAGGCCCCGTCCCCTGCGCCAACGTCGTCGCCGATCTGCGAGGGACGGAGAAGCCCGACGAGGTCGTGATCGTCGGCGGCCATATCGACTCCTGGGACGGAGCCACGGGCACGACCGACAACGGTACGGGCGTCGCGACCACGCTGGAGGCGGCCCGCATTCTGTCGGCCGTGGGCGCCAAGCCCAAGCGCACGATCCGATTCATGCTCTGGACGGGGGAGGAACAGGGCCTGTTGGGATCCGAGTCCTACGTGCGCCGCCACCCGGATCTCATGAAGAACGTCTCCGCGGTCTTCGTGCACGATATGGGGACGAACTACCTCGCGGGGCTGGGCGCTCCCGAGGACATCAAGCCCATTCTCGCCGACGTGTTCGCTCCCGTCGCCTCGCTGGACGAGGAGAAACCGTTTCAGGTACGGAAGGTCCTGGCCTTCTCCGACCATGCGTCGAGCGATCACGGGCCCTTCCTCGCGGCGGGCGTCCCCGCCTTCTTCTGGGACCAGAAGGGGCGCGCGAACTACTACCAGACGTGGCACACGCAACACGACACGTACGGCGCGGCGATCCCCGAGTATCAGCGCCACAGCGCCATCGTCGTCTCGGTCGGCGCCCTCGGCGTGGCGAACCTCGACGCGCTCCTGCCGAGAGCGACCGTTCCCTCCCCTCGCTCCCCGGGCCGCCGGCAGCTCGGCGTCCAGTGCGAGGACGACCTCCTGCTGAGCTTCGTCGTGGAGGGGAGCGCGGCCGAAAAAGCCGGGCTGTGCGAAGGCGACCAGATCCTGAAGATCGGCGAACGCCGCGTCACCACGCTGGAGGAACTGCGCGAGGCCATTCGCGAATCGAAGAAGGAAACCACGGTCACGATCCAAAGGGACGACAAGGAGCTGGTGCGGCCGGTGACCTTCCCGGAGCAATGACCCATGCGTTCTCCCGTTGACCCGTTCATGCGGACAAGAAGCCGGGGTAACCGTTCAACCGTTCGAGAGCCCCGTCCCGGCGTCCAGCGCCAGGAACGAATGAGCGGACGAACCGATGAACGGGTGAACGCCTACGCGCACGCCTCCTGCACCGTCGCCAGCAGACGATCGATATCGAACGGCTTCTCGATATAGGCGATCGCCGGGATCGAATCTCCCCTCCTGCGGACTTCGCCCCCCGCCGCCGTGACCACCACGACCGGGATGGAGGCCAGCTCAGGAATGCGTCTCTTCTCCTCGCTGAATTCCACCCATCCATGACCGGCATCATGAGGTCGAGCAGGATGACGCACGGCTTCGGGTGCTTTCTCAAGTACTCCAGCGCCTCCCGGCCGTTCGCCGCCCGCGCGACGTCGTAGCCTTCCATCTCCAGCATCGCCGCGAGGCCTTCGCAGAGGTCGCGATCGTCGTCTACCACGAGTACCTTGGCCATATCAAATACATGTATATGAAATATTGTACCGCTGTTGCAAGTTTCTTGATCATCTCTCCAGCGCGCGCAACAGGAATGCCTTCACGCCGGCCATGCTCGTCGGCGGGTCCGGCTCTTCCGTCACGATCACCGCCCCGTCCCGCGGATCCGCCGGCTCCACCCCGTGACTCCCCCGCGCGAGCGACGGATCCAGAGGAATCACGTCCATCCGGTATCGAAACCCCAAGCGCTTCTGAATCAACCGAACGATCGCCCGCCCCTTCGACGTCATGAAGAGCTCGCACGGGTCGTATCCCGGCTTGCGATGAATGTCCACCGTCCGGGCGAAATCAGGCGCGCGCTCGTCGTCCAGCCAATACGGGTACGCAAACCACGCGTCCCCTTCGGCCAACGCCACGAGCTCCCCCGACCGCGGATGCCCCAATCCCACCTCCCGCGGCTCCACCACCCGATCCACTCCTTCCAGCGCCGCGATCCGCTCCCGCACCGCAGCCCGAAGCGCCGGCTCCTCGACATAGACGTGCGCCACCTGATGGTCCGCCACGGCGAACGCCTTCGATCCGAAGGTGTCCAGCATCTCGCCGAACGGCCCGTCCCGCACCGCCAGCCATCCCGCCTCCCGCAGCACGCGATTGATCGGCACCGCCCGGCTCACGGGCACGAGCCCGTACTCCGACACCACCACCACCCGCGCGTCGATCTCGCGCGCCGCGTCGATCACGATCCCCGCGCACGCGTCCACCTCCCGCAACGGACGCGCGTCCCCGGGACCACGGCGCTGATGGTCATAGTCGAGATGCGGCAGGTACACCAGCGTCAGATCCGGCCGGTGCCGCCGCAGTACGGCGGCGCTCGCGCGCGCAATCCACTCCGACGCCGGCAGCCCCGCCCCGGGACCCCAAAACGCGAAGAACGGGAACGGCCCGAGCTCGCGCTGGAGGTCGCACCCGGTCGCGTCGATGATGTCGAACACCTTGGATCCGTCGGCGCCGTAGTGCGGCTTGGGAGTCGCATACCAATCGACCGGCGCGCCCTGGTTGAACCACCAGAACATCTGGGCGCACCGAAAACGGCGCGACGCGTAAATCGTCTCCGCCTGGATCAGCCGGTTCGACTGCTGCCAGAAGCGCACCTCCATCGTATCGCGATGGAGCCATCCGTTGCCCACGATGCCGTGAACGGCGGGCGGCGCCCCCGTGAGCATCGTGGCCTGCGCGACGCACGTCACGGCCGGCAAAGGTCCCGCCAGCGGCGCCGCGCGCCCCACGGAGGCGATGCGCGGAGTATCGGGCCCCACCGACCGCGGCGTCAGGCCCACGACATCGATCACGCAGACCCGCGTCATACGAGCCGATTCATCAGAGCGTCGGCCGCGCCCGCGTACGGCGTCCCCCTCAGGCTCGCGAAGAACTGCCGCGCGATCTCCTTGAGCTGCGCGTTGACACAGTACACCCCGAGCGCCAGCCGGTCGGGAGGATCCGTCATCTTCAACACGTCCGCCGCCAATCCCACGAGCCCCGCCGGCCGCAGCGCCGCCCAGATCACCTCGATCGAGCGGCCGCGCTCGAACACCACCAGCATCTTGCGCGTCGCCCGCAGCAACTCCACGTTCGTCACCGTGCGATCCAGCAGCTGCAGCTTCGCGACCTTCGGACGCGCCGCGTTGATCCGCTCGATCATGCGGTCCTTGAACTCCTCGACGCACTTGGCCTGGAGCCGCCCGTCCTCGGCCAGCGCCGTCGCATCCTGGGGATTGTAGGCCTGTGGGGGCTCGCCGATCTCCTTGAACGCCTCTTCAAGGTTGAACGAGGTGATCTGCTCCTTGAGCTCCGGCGTCGGGGCGGCCGGGACCTCCGGCGGCGGCGTCGCGGCGGCCGCGGGCTTGGGTTTCAGCGCGGCGATGATCGGGTCCATCTCGTCGGCGATCAGTCCCGCCGATTGCGGCCGCTTCTCCGGCGCCTTGCTCAGACACTGCGACACCAGCATGTCCAGCTTCGGGGCCTGCAGCAGGAGCTTGGCCATCTCGGGCCGCTTGACCTCGTCCAGCTTGAGCATGAGCTCCAACGGAGGAGGCGCCGTTTGATTCATCGCCTTCATCACGATCTCGTGGGCGCTCCCCTGGAACACCTGCCGGCCCGCCATCAACTCGAACAGGATCGCCCCGAAGGCGTAGATGTCCGTCCAAGGCCCGATGTCTTCGGTGCGGCCCGTCAGCTGCTCGGGCGCCATGTACGCCGGGGTCCCGCGCACCTGACCCTTGCCTTTCAACGCCGCCTCCGGCACGTCCGCCGGCTGCGCCAGGCCGAAGTCCACCAGATACGAATGGCCCTGCGTGTTGAGCAGGATGTTGCCGGGCTTCAGATCGCAGTGCACGATCGGCTTCGGGAAAGTGTGGGCGTAATGGATGGCCCCAGCCACGTCGCGCATGATCCCCAGATAAAGAGGAGGATCCTCGTAGAGCACCGACGCTCGCCGCCGCTCATGCGCGGCGCGGTTGTGCGCCAGGAGCGAGTCCCCCTCGATGTAGTCCATGCTGATGAAGAACTCCTCGCCGAATCGCCCCGCGTCGAAGATGGGCACGATATGGGGATGTCGCAGTCGAACCGCGTTGCGCGCCTCCTTGAGGAGGTCCTTGATGAGATCCTCGCGATTGATGCGGGTCCCTTCCTTGACCTTGCGGATCAGCTTCAACGCCACATATTGGCCGAGCACCGTGTCCCAGGCCTTGAACACCACCCCCGCGCCGCCGCGTCCCACCTCTTCGACGAGCACGTACTTGCCCAAGACCCGCGAAGGATCGCCTCGCGCCACCTTCACCTCGGACGGCATGTCCTTCGTCAGAAGGGTGATCGTCTCCTGCGACATGTTCTCACCGGAGACCTCGTTGTGATTGCGCAGGGAAAGGGGTCCGCCGCACCGGCTGCAGCGTTCCCCCTCGGGAGTGACCCTCGGCACCGGGACGACGACGCTGCACCCTTCGCAGAAGCGCACCCGCTTCTGCATGTTCGCCAGCATGTCGTCCACTTGCCCCTGGCTCAAAAAGCCCTTCTGGACCAGGAACTCCCACAGCTGCGGCAACGTCTGGCCTTGGCGCTGCAGCCGGTCGCGCTCCCACAGCGTCTCCCTCAGCTCGTCGGCGGTCATCAACCCGCGGGACACAAGCGCGTTGCCGAATTCCAGGTCATCCATCCCGCAAGATATTATCACGCCCCCGATCAGTTCGCAGCAGATCAAAGACCAGAGGTAACCGTTCAGCCGTTCATTCGTTCTTCCGTTCACCGGTTCTTGCGTTTACCCGTTCCTGCGCTCGAAGGCCTTTGCGAAAGGGCGTGTGCGGCCGGCGGAGAACGGATGCGCGCGGACCAGGAGCCCGGAACCGGCAGGCGGATGAACGGGTGAACCGGTAGAGGTTGCGGGTAACAGTCGCGGCAGGCTTGTCGAGCACAAGAGCCTCTTCTCAGAGTCCCCTGCACTACTCACGATCCACATC
>JACPRB010000148.1 GCA_016190155.1 Planctomycetota bacterium | reverse complement strand
GCGTTGCTCAAGATGCTCGAGGGCACGGTCTCGAACGTGCCTCCGCAAGGCGGCCGAAAACACCCCGAGCAGGAATACATCCAGATCGACACCACGCATATCCTCTACATCTGCGGCGGCGCGTTCGATTGACTGGAGAACATCATCGCGCGCCGGCGCGGCAAGAAGCAGATCGGCTTCAGGACCGACGCCCCCGCCGGCGTCGACATGGACGAACGCGAGCTGGGCGACATCCTCGAAACAGTGGAGCCCGAGGACCTCATCGAGTTCGGCATGATCCCGGAGTTCATCGGCCGCCTGCCGGTCGGGTGCATCGTCCGGCCGCTGTCCGAGGACCAGCTCGCCGCGGTTCTCACGGAGCCCAAGAACGCCATCATCCGCCAGTACAAGAAGTTCTTCGAGATGGAGAACGCCCGCCTCGACTTCACGCCGGAGGCGCTGCGGGAAGTGGCCAAGAAGGCGCTCGAGAAGAAGACCGGGGCGCGGGCGCTGCGTCAGATCATCGAGAGCCTGATGCTCGACGTCATGTTCGAGCTTCCCGGCCGCAAGGACCCTCGCGAGTACCTCATCACGGCCCCGCAGGTGCGCAAGGAGGAGGCGATCGCCCCCCGCTCCGTCAAGCACCCCAAGAAGGTCCAGGAGGCGTCGTAATCCGGAGGGCGTCGATCTTGTCCGCCGCGCCTCCTTGTTCGCGCCGCTCCGGTCCTCTCAGGGCGTTGTAGACGGTCCCGAACGTAATCCCGCCCGCCGCGATTCCCGCCATCAGCGCCGCGCCCCTGACGCCGATCATCGCCCAGCCCGGAACCCCCAGCAACACGAAACCCATGCCGACGGTGAAATAGGCGGCCCCAAAGGACAAAGCCCCCGCGGCACTGGCCCCGAACCACGCTTCCCAGCGCACTTCGCCCGAGGCCACATCCGCCGCCGCCAAACTCAGGTGCAGGACATCCGTACCCCTCTGCGCGTAGTCTTTCCAATCCCGCCGCTTCGGCGGCGAAGGCGGCTCGCTGGAGCCTGGACGCGACGGATCGCGATCGTTCTCATCCTGCCACTGCAGCACGCCGTCCCCGTCCTTATCCTGCAGCGGGGCGTACGGCTTCGAAGGGTCGACCCCCGTCCAGTTCTGAATCTCCGAGGGACCGCACTGATGAGCCCCCGATGGATGCGAAGCGTCAGGACATCCGGTGTCCTGAGGCCACGCATGCACTCTCCCGACGTGCGTCACGAGCAAGACCGCCACGCTCATCCGAGCGATTCCCTTCACGTCCGACCTCCACATCAATGCCGTCCGAGCAACCGCCCCTCCCCATCCCTTTCTATTCGACTTTTATCCGGGATTCTCGGGCATGGAACCCGCTATAATTACTTCCCATGAAGATCTCCCTCCGCGATCGGGAGCTCGTCGACGAAGCCCGCCGCCTGATCCGCCGGCGATACGAGCCCGACCGGCACCACGTGGCGGCCGCCGTGCGCACCCGGTCCGGCCGTGTCTTCACCGCCCTGCACCTCGACACCTACGTCGGACGCTGCTCGATCTGTGCCGAGGCCGCTGCGGTCGCGCGAGCGGCGACGGAGGGCGACCGCGAACTCGACACGATCGTCGCCGTGCGCTTTCGCGGCCGCGGTCAGCCGCGCGTGGTCAGTCCGTGCGGCGCCTGCCGCGAACTCCTGGCCGATTACGGCGACCCGCTGATCATCTACTCCAACAACGGCGGCCTGCACAAGGCGCGCGCCTCACGGCTGCTGCCGGCCAAGTACAGCCGTCCCGAGGAGCCTCGTTGATCCTCGCTGCGTCCCCCGTCTCTCTCCGTTTTCGAAAGGAATCTCCGCGTCCTCCGGGTCCTCAGGTGTTGGATTCTTCTCAGGGTTCTCCGGTCCCCTCTGCGCCCCTCACTGCGGCTCAGCGGCCTTCTTTCTCGCGAACTCAAGGTCGGCCCGCGCCCGATCGTCTTGCGGGGCCAGCCTGAGCGCCTCTTCGAAATCCGCGATCGCCTTGGCATAGTCTTTTCGCTCCAGCGAGCACTTCCCGCGCGCGTGATATCCCGCCGCGGACTTCTCCAGACCCAGCGATGTTTCGCTGTCGCTGAACGCCTCCGCCAGGAGCTTCGCGTCGCCGTGTCCCCCACGACAGAAAAGCCTGGCGCGCACCTCGGCGCGGTCGGCGTAATACGAGTGGCTCTTCTGCAGCTCCAGCGCCGTCGTATACGCCTTCTCCGCTCCTTCGAGATCCCCCTCCGCGTCGAGAACATGCCCCATGCCGTGGTGCGCCTCGACGAGCTTCCCGTCCAAAGCCAGCGCTTGCTCGAAGAACCCGCGCGCCTCATCCCATTTCCCCTGGAGACGAAATACCTCCCCCGAATCCGCCAGCGCGCACGCCAGTTTCGGCTGGACCGCGAGCGCGGCCCGCAGATCTTCCAGCGCCGGTTCGAATTCACGATGCGCCAGGCGAATCCTCCCCCGATAGTGGCGTGCGTCCGAATTCTCCGGATCCAACTCGAGCGCGCGCTCGACCGCCGCCAGCGTTTCATCGTCGAACTGATGGAGCGAAAAACGGCGGCGCACGATCTCCAGCGCTTCCTTCACCTTCGCCCGCCGCTCTTCCTCGCGCCGGCGTTGCGCAAGCCGTTCTTGGGCCTCCGCGATGCGCCGCCGCACCTCCCGGGAGTCGGGATCGACCTTGAGCGCCACGTCGAGCAACTCGATTTCTTCATCCCAAGCGCCCTTGCCCGCCGCCGATGCCGCCCGCGTCAGATGCTCTTCGAGCAGCCTCTGATGATCCCGCCTCTCCTGCCGCGCGGTCAGCCACCAGCCCGCGCCGACGAGCCCCGCGGCCATCATCACCGCGATCGGCACCGCCTGCCGGCGGGCACGCCGCATCATGCGATGCAACGCGCTTCTCCGC
>JACPRB010000165.1 GCA_016190155.1 Planctomycetota bacterium | reverse complement strand
ACCTACGTCTATCTCGCCGGCCGCCTCGTGGGCATGCCCCACGTGGACGCGATGCAGCGAACGCACATCGTGCTCAACTACGTCGGACTCGGCGAGGAGCGTTACCGCCCCGTCGAAGCCTACTCCACGGGCATGAAGCAGAAGGTGAAGCTCGCGCAGGCCCTCGTGCATCACCCGAAACTCCTGCTGCTGGACGAGCCCACCAGCGGACTGGACCCGCGCGCCCGCGAGGAGATCCTCGCGCTCATTCACGACGTCTCCCACGCCAAAGGCATCCACGTGATCCTCTCGACGCACATCCTGCACGACGTCGAGACGGTGTGCGACGAAGTGGTCATCATGGATCGCGGGACGCTCGTCACGCAGGGCCCCATCCGGCGTCTCCAGGAGAGCGCCGCGGGCTACGACGTGCGGATCAAGGGCGACCGCCACGCGTTCATCGCCGCCCTGGCGGCCCATTCCTGCAACGCCACCGTGCGCGAGAACGACGTGATCCGCGTGCAGCACGCCGGCGGAACGCCCGGCACGGATTGGATCCTGCGGGCCGCCGTCGAGGCCAAGGTCCAGCTCCGGCACCTGTCGCGATGCCGCACCACCCTCGAGGAACTCTTTGAAACCTTCTTGGTGAAGAGCCGCAATGGCCGTCCTTGATCAAAGTTATCAGCCTTGGCACGGCGACTTCCAACCGCGCTTCCGGCGCGTCGTCGCGATGATCCAGGTCGAGATCAAGCAGGCGTTCGCCGGCACGTTCACGAAGATCATGCTGCTGTCGACCTTCACGCTCATGTTCGGCATCGTGGGAATCCTGTTCATCGTCTCGTCGCTGCCCGTCGATCGCACGTTCGATTTCCTGGCCGGCAATCATCTCTTCCGCTTCTTCCTGAGCTCGATGTTCCCGACGGGCGTGCTCATCATGACGCTGGCCGCCATGATCGGCGGACGCGCCGTCTCGCGCGACCTGCGCACCAACGCCATGTCGATGTACTTTTCCAAAGCCATCCTGCCGTTCGATTACCTGATGGCCAAATGGGCGACCGTGTCGCTCTTCCTGCTCAGCGCCACCTTCGCGCCCGCTGCGCTCATGTGGATAGGGCATTGGGCGGTCGCCCGCGAGAGCCTGACGACGGGGCAGCGGCTGGCCGACCTCGGCGCCGTCACGCTGCACTCGCTCGTCATCGTGCTTCCCATCGCGATGTACGTGCTGGCGCTGTCTTCGCTGAGTCGCGGCGCCTTCGTGCCGGCCATCCTTTGGACGCTGACGTACCTGGGCAGCTGGACGATCAGTCTCATCCTCGGCGAAGCTCTCGGCGAGGATTGGTGCAAGCTCCTCTCCTGGCCGAACCTGACGAACCGGCTGGGCGAGCTGTGCTACGCGAACCGGCCGCTGCCCCTCAAGGTCCACAAAACCGACTTCATGTCCGGTCCCAGCCTGCCGTACGATTGGCAGGAGCCCTTGACGATCCTCGCCGCCGTCACGGTCATTTCCGCCGGCATCGTCCTGTGGCGCCTGCGGAAGTTCGAGGGCCAGGAGTAGCCGTGTGGTAAGCTGAACGCATGTCCGATCCGATCATCGCGGTCGAACACCTGAACATGTGGTACGGCCGCGTCACCGCCCTGAACGACGTATCGCTGACGACCCCGCCGGGCATCTCGGGCCTGCTCGGCCCCAACGGCGCCGGCAAGACCTCGTTCATGCGCATCCTGGTCGGACTGATGCGCCCTTCCGGCGGCGCCGTCACCGTGCTCGGCGACGACCCGTGGAACAATACGGCGCACAACCTGCGTACGGGCTACTGTCCCGAGCACGACGGCTTCCATGAATGGATGAGCGGACGGGAGTTCCTCACCTGGATGCTGCGCCTCAGGGGACGCATGCGGGAGGACGCGCGCCACGGAGCCGCCGAGGCGCTGGATCGCGTGCGCCTTCAGGACGCCGCCGATCGGCCCATCGGAACCTACAGCCGCGGGATGCGCCAACGGCTCAAGATCGCGCAGGCCGTCTCCCACGACGCCAGGCTCCTCTTCCTCGACGAGCCGCTCACGGGGACCGACCCCCTCGTGCGCCTGGAGCTCATCGAGCTCATCCGGTCGTTCGGACGCGAAGGCCGCAGCGTCCTCGTGTCCAGCCACGTCCTGCACGAGATCGAAGCGCTGACGACGAACATCGTGCTCTTTCATCGCGGGAGGCTCGTCGCGTGCGGCGACGTGCACGAGATCCGCTCCTTGATCGACCGTCACCCGCATCTCGTGAGCGTACGCACGACGCGCGCGCGCGACCTGGCCGCCGCGCTCCTTCGCGACGAGTCCGTGTCGGAGGTGAGCTTCCCGCGAGAGTCGGAGATCCTGGTGCGCACGCGCCGACCCGACGACTTCTACGCGCGCCTGCCGAAGGTGGCGCTTGAGCTGGAGTGCTCGGTGGAAGAGCTCTCGTCCCCGGACGACAATCTGGAGGCGGTCTTCCGGTACCTGACGGAGAAATGACCCTCGTACGCGCATTCTATGTAGGCTTGCTCCGCCGCGTCCCGCCCGTGAAGACGCGGGCGGCGGTGGCGCTGGTCGAATTCACGATCCGGCGGGTCTTCAGCGGCAAGCGGATCTCGGCGACGCTCCTGCTCTTGATGGTGGCGCCGGCGGTGGCGGGCGCCCTGGCGGCCTTGGGAGCGTCCCGGCCAGGAGTGGCGCCATTCTTCGACCAGCTCACCTTCCATCTCTCGCTGCACATCACGTTGGTCCTGACGGCGATGGTGTACGGGGTCGCGCTCACGTCGAGCGAGATCGAGGACGGGACGGCGGGGTACCTCTTCCTTACCGCGTGCCCCCGCTGGCAGGTGGCGCTGGCCCACGTCCTGGTCGTCTCCCCCATCCTGGCGATCCTGACGGGCGCCAGCATCGCCCTTACGTACGCCGCGGCGACGCTTTCACCGGCCGGCGCGCCGATGGCCGGCCCCGTGGTCATCTTGGCGGACACCCTCATCGCGTGGATCGCGCTGACCGCGTACCTGGCGTTCTTCGTCTTCTGCGGGTATGCCTTCAAGCGGAATCTCGCCATCAGCGTGGGGACGATGCTCGTGTGGGAGTTCCTCCTTCCCATGATCCCTACGAAGTTCGCCACGCTCACCGTCACGCTGAACACCCGGGTCCTGTGGCTGTATCTGGCACAGCAAGGGGAGCGCGGGCGGTGGTTCCGCCACCTGACGGGCGTCGATCTGCCCAACTACGGACAGGCGTCCATGTTCCTGTCGGTCGTCGTGGCGCTTTTCCTGACGCTGGCGATGATCACGGCGATGAACCGCTCGGTGATCGGCCGGGAGGCGGCCTAACACACCTCAGTGCCGCTTTCCGCGATTCGGCATCCCCGTCGCGAAAGGCACCCAAGGGCCACCTTCCCATGGGACGCCGTAGTCAGGTTCCTATCTCCGCAGCGCCACCGCTCCCAGGAACCCCGCGACCCAAAGCACCAGGAAGACGATCGATAGAATCCGTACGACGCTCCCCGGCTTGCTCTGGATCAACGCCACGATCAAGAGGGGGGCGCAGCAGAAAATCCCGCCGATGAGCCACCACACGCCGGCATTATCGTTCTGTGACGGCACGAAGTGGTGCCGCGCCCCGACCCGTCGTCGGTAACCGCAATGCGGGCAACTTCGTGCCGCGCTCGCGATCCGATTGCCGCACTCCGAGCATTCGATCATCATTCCGTGTCGTCCTTTCTCTCCATCCATTCACGAACATGAGACCCCCGAATGACGCCGTTTGTCTCCGGGAATCTGCTCCCACGGCCCGTAACGGGCGCCCTCCCGGCGGCTCCCTACCTGAGGAGAAGGTCATGGAACTCGAGAGAAAACCCCAACAGCCGGCTACTCCCTACCTTTGCCCCATCTGCCTCCATCGAACCGACCATCCGGGCACCTGTCCCACCCATGAGAGCGGACTCAGGGCCGCTTCGTACTGTCCTACCTGCGGCTTCGCCTCGCTGTGGGAGAGCGAGTGCCCCCGCTGCCGCGTCCCTCTCGTCCGCCCGCGATGACCCGTTCAACCGTTCACCGGTTCTAACGTTCACGTCGCTCATGAACCAGCGAACGTGTGATCGGATGAACCCATGAACGGTGAACGGGCTAACATCGCCTTTGACCCCGAACCACGCTAGACCTAGAATCACGGCGCCACTCATGACCGAATTCGTCCACCTGCACACGCACAGCGAATTCTCGCTTCTGGACGGCGCCAACCGCCTGGACGACCTCGTCCGTCGCGCCCGCGACCTCGGGATGAAGGCCCTCGCCCTGACCGACCATGGTCACCTCTTCGGAGCCATCGAGTTCTACCAGACGGCGCTCCACCACGGCGTCAAACCCATCCTCGGCATGGAAGCCTACGTCGCGCCGCGCCTGCGAACCGAGCGCCGCGATGTCCGCGGCGTCAAGGAGGCCAGCTACCACCTGACGATCCTCGCGCGCAACGAGAAGGGGTATCAGAACCTCAAGAAGCTCTCTTCCCTCGCCTACCAGGAAGGCTTCTATTACAAGCCCCGCATCGACAAGGAACTGCTCGCCCTCCACCACGACGGCCTCGTCGTCCTCTCCGGTTGCCCCAACAGCGAGTTCGGCCACGCCTGCCGCGTCAACGACGCCGAGAAAGCCCTGAAGATCGCCGACGAATACAAACAGATCCTGGGCCCGGAGAACTTCTACCTCGAGATCCAGAATCACGGGCTGGACGATCTGGAGAAGCCGATCCGGGACGCGGCCTTCAAGATCGCCAAGAACCTCAAGCTTAGAATCGTCGCCACCAACGACGCGCATTACCTCGTCAAGGACGACTGGAAGGCCCACGACGTCCTCCTGGCGATCGCGACCGGCCGCCACGTCGACGACCCCGAACGCCTGCGCTACGAGGCGCCGGAGTTCTACGTCAAGTCGGCCGAAGAGATGGCGACCCTCTTCGCGGACTGTCCGGACGCCCTCAAGCACTCCGTCGAGATCGCCGAGAAGTGCAACCTCGAGCTCAAGTTCGGCGAGGTGCACATCCCGCGCTTCGAGCTGCCGCCCGGCGAGAACGGCTGCACCGATTACCTGAGAAAACTCTGCTTCGAAGGCGCCCAGCGACGCTACTCGGAGATCACCGACACCCTGCGCGCGCGGCTCGACTACGAGATCTCCGTCATCGACAAGCTCGGATTCGCCAGCTACTTCCTGATCGTCTGGGACCTGCGCCGCTACGCGATCGAGAACGGCGTCCGCGTGGGCCCCGGGCGCGGCTCCGCCGCGGGATCGCTCGTCGGCTACTGCCTCGGCATCACCCACATCGATCCGCTGCGCTACGACCTGATCTTCGAGCGCTTCCTCACTCCGGCGCGCAAGGAGATGCCCGACATCGACCTGGACTTCTCCAACGAGGACCGCCAGAAGGTCATCGACTACATCCGCGCCAGGTACGGGCAGGCGAACGTCGCGCAGATCATCACCTACGGCACGATGAAATCGCGCCTCGTCGTGCGCGACGTCGGCCGAGCGCTCGGCGTGGATCTGGCCACCGTCGACCAGCTCGCCAAGAAGATCCCGAAGGTCCTGGACATCACGCTCGTCGAAGCCGCCAAGCAGGAGCCGGAAATCCCCAAGATGTTGGAGACGCAGCCGGTCCTCAAGGACCTCTGGGAAGTCGCCCTCAAGCTTGAGGGCCTCTGCCGGCATGCCGGCACGCATGCCAGCGGCGTGGTCATCTCGGACCAGCCGCTCGTCGAGCACGTCCC
The DNA here is from genome assembly GCA_016190155.1 of Planctomycetota bacterium. Lineage (GTDB taxonomy): Bacteria > Planctomycetota > MHYJ01 > MHYJ01 > JACPRB01 > JACPRB01. The sequence continues at coordinate 3,401 of JACPRB010000165.1, read as the reverse complement.
CGTCTACGTCGCCGACGACACCGTGATGACGCAGTTCGACATGAACGCGCTCACGAAGCTCGGCATGCTCAAGATCGACGTGCTCGGTCTGGAAACGCTCACCGTGCTCGACCGCGCCGTGAAGCTCATCGAGAAGCACCGCGGCGTCAAGATCAATCTCGAGAAGCTGCCCCTGGACGACCGCAAGACCTACGAGATGCTCGGACGCGGCCAGGTCAAGGGCGTCTTCCAGATGGAAACGTCGCGCGGGATGCGCGAGCTCGTGCAGCAGATGAAGCCGGACCGGATCGACGACGTGATCGCCACGATCGCGCTGTTCCGCCCGGGGCCGCTGCAGTCGGGGATGGTCGAGACGTACGTGCGCTGCAAGCACGGCCAAGAGTCCATCAAGTACCCGCACCCGATGCTGGAGCCGATCCTCAAGGACACGTACGGCGTGATCCTCTACCAAGAGCAGGTGATGAGGATCGCCAACGTGATGGCCGGCTTCAGCATGGCGGACGCCGACGCGCTGCGCAAGGCGATGGGCAAGAAGATCCCGGCCATCATGGAGAAGTTCAAGGACCAGTTCATCCAAGGCGCCGTCAAGAACGGCGTGAACCGGGAACTCGCCGTGCAGGTGTTCGACCTGATGGCGTTCTTCGCGGGCTATGGGTTCAACAAGTGCCTCGTGGGTTCGACCACCATCGTGCATGCCCTCACGGGAGAGCACGCGACCCTCGAATCTCTCTTCCGCAACCGCAGGCCGTTCGTAGTCCACGCTCTCGGCGAGGACGGGCGCCTGCGCGCGCGATGCGTCACGGACGTAGTTTGGAACGGCCGCAAGCCGGTCCTCGAGCTGCGCACAGCCCAGGGACACCGCCTGACCGCCACCGCCAACCATCCCTTCCGGACGCTCGAAGGCTGGACGAATCTGGAGGATCTGCGCCCCGGAGACCGCATCGCCACGCCACGGCGACTGCCGGTTCCGGGAGCCGCCACATGGCCGCGGCATGAGCTCATCACGCTCGCAGGGCTCATCTCCGAGGGAAACGTCTGTCACCCTACGTGCCTCTACTTCTACGGCAACGACTCCGCCCTCGTTCAGGACTTCGCCCGAGCGGTCGAGCAGTTCCCCGACACCATCGCCCGCATCACCACGCGCCGGCGCGGCATTCATGACGTGTGCGTCAGTACCGGCCGTGACGCGCGGTTCCAGCCGGGTATGAGGCCCTGGAACGCGTCGCCCGCGGAAGGAGCCGTCACCGTGGCATCACGGCCGACCCGCTCCGGCACCTTCCGATGGGCTGAGAAACTCGGCATCCTCGGCAGACGGGCAACCGAGAAGAGGGTTCCCGATCCGGTGTTCACACTTCGCGACGGCGACATCGAGCTCTTCCTCGGCAGGCTCTGGGCGGGAGACGGCTTCATTTCAAACGCCCGACTTCATGTTCCCTTCTACGCGACGTCCTCGCCGCAACTGGCGCGCGATGTGCAACTTCTTCTGCTGCGCCTCGGCATCGTCGGCGGAATCCACGAGAAGACCTTCAGGTATCGCGGCGGACGTCGGCGGGGGTTCACCGTGCATGTCGTCGGCACCAATTCGGTCGAGGATTTTCTGCGGAGGATCGGACCCCACTGCCTGGGTCGAGAAGCGCAGGTCGCCGAGTTGCAACGGCATCTGGCTACGACCGCGCGAGACAGGACGAGCAAGGACACCGTCCCGGCGGCGGTTCGGCAATGGATCGACGAAGAACGGCAGCGCGCCGGTCTGACGTGGAAGGAACTGGAGAAGTGCTCTGGCCTGTCCATGAGGGAGTTTCTTGGAAACGGTTCCGCGGGGAAGCGCGGGTTCCGTCGCTCCACATTGCAGGATCTGGCGGATCTCTTCGGCTCAGCGCGGCTGGCGCAGGCCGCCACGTCGGACCTGTTCTGGGATCGAGTCGTCTCGATCGAACCTCGGGGCGTGGAAGACACGTACGACCTGACGGTGGAAGACGACCACAACTTCGTTGCGGGCGGACTCGTGGTACACAATTCCCACTCCGCCGCGTACGGCATCATCAGCTACCAGACCGCCTACCTCAAGGCCAACTACCTCGTCGAATACATGACCGCGCTCATGTCGTGCTCGATGGGCAACCAGGACAAGATGGCCGAGTACATCGAGGAGTGCCGGCAGCTCGACATCGAGGTGCTCCCGCCCGACCTCAACGCCAGCGATCTCGACTTCACCATCACCGACGGCAAGATCCGCTTCGGGCTGGGCGCCGTCAAGGGCGCGGGCGAGAAGGCGATCGTGCACATCCTCGAGGCTCGCCGCCGGACCGGACCCTTCGCGACGCTTTACGCCTTCGCCGACGCGACCGCCGGGCAGATCGACCACAAGACCGTCGAGGCGCTCATCAAGTGCGGGGCGTTCGATTCGACCGGATGGAAGCGCGCGCAGCTCATGGAGGTCCTGGAGCCGGCGCTGCGGATCGGAGCGATGAAAAAGGAGGAGCGCGCCAGCGGGCAGCTCACGTTCTTCTCCGTGGGGCTGAGCAAGGACGAGTACCCGCCGGTGCCCGACGTGCCCGAATGGCCTCAGGAGACGCTCCTGGCGTTCGAGCGCGAGGCCTTGGGCTACTACGTGACCAGCAATCCGCTCGTCCGATATGAAAGCGAGATCCGAACCTACTCGACGACGTGCGTCGATCGCCTGACCGACATGGAGGACGGCGCGGAGGTGACCGTCGGCGGGATGATCGGCAGTCTCCGCACGATGATCACGAAGACGGGCCCGAACAAGGGGAACCGGTACAAGATCATGAAGTTCGCGGATCTGACGGGATCCTGCGAGGCGGTCGTCTTCACAAAGGATCTCGACCGCAACAACGATTACCTGCTGGACAACGCGATCGTGTTCGTCTCGGCGCGCGTGTCCTTCCGCAACGAGACGCCGTCGCTGCGGATCTCGACGGTGATTCCGATCGAGAAGGCGCGCGAGATGCTGACGGGCCGGCTGATCCTCCGTCTGGGAGCGGCCGCGGGCGATCCGGAGGTCCTTTCGCGGATCCGCGAGATCATCGCCGAGCATCCCGGCCAGGTGCCCGTCTACTTCGAGGTGCCGGTCGCGGAAGACCGCAAGGTCGTCGTCGCCGCGCCGAACAATCAGTTCGTCTCCGCCTCCGACGCCTTTCTTGCCGATATAACTGAGGCGTTGGGAAGCGACAGGGTCCGTTTCGCGGGCAAGCCGGCCCGCGAGTTGGCGGGGCGGCCTCCGTTCGCGGCGGCGGATCGTTCCTCTTAGGAAGTAGCGAACCGCGAAAAAGCTGAAAACGTGTAAGAAGAGGGAAGGGAAGTCGGATCTTCCTCTGAATTCGGCATGGTTCAAATGCGGGTAACAGTCGCGGCAGGCTTGTCGAGCACAAGAGCCTCTT
>JACPRB010000164.1 GCA_016190155.1 Planctomycetota bacterium | reverse complement strand
TCGCAGGCTATAATTGATTCAACCCATGCCTGAGCAAGACGACCTCTACGTAGCGTTCCACGCCCTCCAGCAAGGCGACATCACTCGCGAGCAGCTTTTGGACGCGCTCTACGCGCTGGCCGAGACTCGCGTCGTGGGATTGCCGCTTCGCGCGCTCGGCACGATCCTGGTGGAGAAGCGCTATCTCCCTCAGCAGCGCCTTCGCGAGATCATCGCGGCCAACGCCATGCCCGGGATGATCCCCGAGGAAGCCTCACGAGGCGACTCCATCAAACTGGGACAGCTCCTGGCGATGGCCGGCATCGTGTCCTACGCGCAGGTCATGGAAGCGCTGCTGCAGCAGGAGGTGGGCCGCGAGCAGGGCCAACCTCGCATGCGCCTGGGCGAGTATCTCGTCTCGATGGGATACACGACGCCTCAAGCGATCCAGCGGGCGCTCAGCTATCAGCGCAAAGCCGTCTACAAGTGCGAGAAATGCCAGGCGCGGTTCAACGTCGTGAATTCGCAAACGAGCCACGCCTATCAGTGCATTCGCTGTCAGGGGCCGCTCACGCCCGAGACGGAGGATGTACGGGTGGACGGCAGCGCCGTCGTGGAAGCCACGCAAGAGGCGCCGCTGCCCCCTCGGATGACTCCCCTGCCGGTGGAGTCCGACAGCTTCCCCATGGAGCGCGTGCTGCTGGACCGGGCCGTCACGCACCATCTGCTGGTCAACAAGCTCGTCCCCAACGCCGCCTTGCGCAACGCCGAACATTGGCAGATGGAAATCGCGCAGTACGGCCTGCATGCGCCGCTCTTGGAGGTCCTGCGGCGGATACGGTTGCTGCCCGACGAAACCGTCCGGCAGATCAAGAAGATGCAATTCCCGTTCGTCGGCGATCTGCGTCACGCGATCCCGGGGTATCGGATCACCGGCCGCGTCACTTCCGGAACGTGTTGCGCCCTCTACACGGTGCAGCCGCAATTCACCCCGGGCCCCATCGGCCTCAAGGTCCTGCACCTCGAATGCGCCGCCGATCAAGCGGTCCTCTCGCGCTTCAAGCACGACGCCACGCTGCTGATGCGATTCGACCACGCAAGCCTGGTCAAGGCGTACGAATGCAGCAGCGCGCCTCTGCGAGACGACCCCAAGAAGGTCATCCACTACATCACCACCGAGTTCGTCCGCGGCACGGCTCTGGATCAACTGCTGGCCGTCAAGGGCCGTCTGCCGCCCTCCCGCGCCGTCTCCATCGCCATCGACGTCGCCCAGGCGCTTCGCTACCTGGAGCGCGAAGGATTCATCCACGGCGACTTGCGCGGCGAATACATCTTCATCGACGAGCGGCATCGCGGGCGGCTTTTCGACGTGGGCACCGCGACGCCGTTGCGGGCGACGGGCAAGCCGGACCCGCGCGTCGCGGAGGACGTGATGTCGCTGGGCAAGCTGCTCCACGTCATGTTGACCGGATCGCCTCCGGATCCCGGCCACCGCGATCCGGACCTGGGCTCCGTGACCCTCTCCGCCGCTCTCATGGACGTCATGCGCACGATGCTGAATCCGGATCCCAGCCGCCGGTTCCAGCGCTTCGCCGATCTCGTCCCCGTGCTGCAAGCGACGGTGGATCGCCCCACGGCCGCCATCGAGCGGAGCGCTTGAGCCGCACGGGAGCCTCCTGCTACACTGTGGCCCCGCGATCGAGTCCCCGCGACGGGACCTTCTTTGGGCGGTAGTGTAACGGTAGCACAAGGGATTTTGGTTCCCTTTGTTCAGGTTCGAATCCTGACCGCCCAACCACGTCGACTCACGCGGTCAAGGATCGCGCTCGCTCGGTGCAAGCATCCCGGGCCGATCTGCCCCAGGAACAGCCCGCGGAATTTCCCCGCTCCGCGATCGCGGAAACGAGGTATAGTTTCTTGGCCACCATGCCTGACGAGCGATCGCCTTCGGAATCGTCCGCGCGCAACATCAGCAGCCGGCGTCGCTACGAACGTCTGCCCTTGAACGACTGCACCATTCAGATCTTCCGGCACGTCTTCTTCGGCATCAAAGAGAAGGGCATGCCGTACAAGGCGGTAGGCATGGACATGAGCGAAGTGGGAATGCGGATCACGCTGCCCGAGCAGCTCTCCATCGGAGAGAAGCTCCGTCTCGTCGCCCAATTGGGGATATTCAAGGACTTCATCGAAGGCGAGTGTTGCGTCGTCTGGTGCGCGGCCAGCCCGCGCGCCCAAGGCGAGTTCATCGCGGGCGTGGAATGGACCTGCTTGGCTCCCGGCCATTTCGCCAAGATCCAGCAGATTCGCCGGACCATGCGATCGAAGGAGTTCCAGCAGAAGCTGCAGACGCGGAACCGCGTGAAGAACGAAACGAGAGTCCTGCGCCCCGAAGACGACGATCAACTCGAGTATAAGATCTGACGGCGAACGCATGCGCCCTCCCGGCTTCATCGCCGCCTTCACCTATCCGTTTCACGGCCTGTGGCATCTGATGCGAACGCCGCGGCTGTGGAAGCTCGCCGCCTTGCCGCTCGCGATCAACCTCGTCGTCTACACCGCGCTCGTCGTCCTGTTGTACGTGTTCGTGCGCCATATCCTCGTCGAACGATGGCTGGCCGATCAGTCGTTGTGGTTGCGATGGGGCGCCGGCATCGTGGCGGGCCTGACGGGGCTCGTGCTCCTGGCGTTCGCTTTCACCGCGGTGGGTAATGTCGTCGCGTCGCCGTTCCTGGACTTTCTTTCCGAACGGGTGCTCCTCGATCTGCGCGGCGGACCTCTTCCACCCGGCGGCCCGTGGTATCTCGAGGCCCTTGGCTCCGTCGGCCGGCAACTGGCCATGCTCGCCGTTTTCTTGGCGATTCAGGTCGCGTTGCTGGTGTTATGGCTCATTCCGGTCGTGCAGCTTCTCCACCCCGTGCTGGCCGGCCTCGCCACGATCATCTTCCTGGCGCTGGAGTATCTCGAGTATCCCCTCGCGGCCGATCGCGCCACGCTGAGCGCGCGCTTGGCCTACATCCTCGAGCACCGGGGGGCTACCCTAGGTTTCGGCCTCGCGCTCTTCATCGTCGTGCTGATCCCCATTGTGGGGTATCTTGCCTTGCCCTCGTGCGTGGTCGGGGCCACGCAGCTCTACCATGATTTGGGGGGCCTCCGTTCTCCTCAGGGTTCTCGGCTTCCCGGAAATCTCCCTTGAACCGCCGCTTCGAAAGCACCTATACTTTAACGTGGGTGGCGTGGGGGTAAGAAAGAGGCATGTCTGACACAACTCGCGGCAGCTCTACCGCAATCGGCAGATCTTCCGGCGGGCGCGAACGGCGACGATACAGGCGTTTCCTCCCGCGAGGGTGCGACATGGTCCTCGTCGAAGAAGCCTCGGGCCTTTTCAAAGTCTTCTTCAACGGTTCCAAGAAGAACGTGGCCCTCGCCGTCGTCGATCTCTCGGAGGGCGGAGCGCGCTTCATCACGAGAGCCAAACTCAAGATGGGCTCGAAGGTCAACGTGAAGATCAACGTGCGCCTGTTCAGCGATTCCATAGAAACCCTGGGAACGGTTTGCTGGGTGGCGGAGCACGCCCAGAGATTCGGGCACTACTACGTGGCCGTCAGCTTCGACAAGCTCGATCCCGTGCGGGTGCGCAAGATCTCTAGCATCCGCGAGTACCTCCAATCCCCCGAGTACAAGCAGAAGGAAGAGACACGCAAGCGCCAGCGGCCCGACTATGACACGAAACTGCTGGAGTACGATCTCTAGGAGCACGTCGGGGTATTCAAACTAGCCTCCAAGAGATCGCCGGATCGCCCGCGCCGCTCGCCGCACGTCCGAGGCCGCGATGACCCCCGCGCATACGGCCACTCTCCGCATCCAGCGCCGCACGTTTTCGGGCGTGATCCCGCCGATGCAGAAGAAGGGAACTCCCCAATCCTTCACGCCTTCCAGATATCGCCGCCCTCGAGCGGGCAGATCCGGCTTGAGAGCCGTCGGAAACATGGGCCCCACCGACACATAGTCCGCTCCGGCCGCCGCCGCAGCACGCGCCTCCCCCAGCGAATGGGTGGTCGCCCCCACAATCGGCACCAAGCGCGCGGCCGACACCGGCAGGTCCCCCGTTCCGACGTGCACGCCGTCCGCGCCCGCGGCCCGAGCGATGTCCGGCCGGTTGTTCACGACGAACAACGCCCCCTCCCCGTGCGCCACGCGGCACAGCCGCGCCGCCAGCCGCACGAGGTCCCGATCCAAACGTCCCGCCTCGCGAAGCTGAAGCATCCCCGCCCCTCCCGCGATCGCTTCCCGAGCCACGCGATCCAGCGGCCGACGAGCTACCCGCGAATCCAGGAGCACGTACAAGCGCACCGACAAGAGACGCCGTCGCGCCGAGAGGCGCTTCTCCAAATCGTAGAGCGCGAAACGCACCGACGCCGCCCCGCGCACCCCGCATTCCTCCAGGACACGCATCGCCTCTTGCGCCCGCTTGAAGTTCGCCGTCACCACCGCCTCCGCGTCGGCGCGCCGCGCCGTCGGCGCTTCGCGCCCGACGTCCCGCGCGGAATCCCGCGCCGCCACCAGCGCCGGAGCGTAGCCCCGCTCCATGCTCGACAGCCGGTGGCGCAGCCCCCGAAGCGCCATCTGCGTGAGCGCGTCGTCATAGCGGAAGCGCGCCACATCCTCCAGCACTCGCAATCCTTCGCGGGCGCGATTGAAATTCGCATCCAGGATCCGGAGCATCTCGGGGCGGGTCATCGGTCCTCGTGAAACCCAGGACGTTTCTCGGCATTGGCCAATTCCCAAGCCGCCAAAGCCACAAACCGGCCGACCCGCTCCAGCTTCTCCTTCGAGACCTTGTCGACGTGATCCCCGGGCTGGTGATAGTCGTCGTGGTAGCCGCTGAAGAACTCCACGGCCGGAATGCCCGCCCGGTAGAAGGGATAATGATCCGTGTCCGGTTTGATCCGCTCGGTCTCGTAACCGATCTTGGAGAAGATCTTCGACCGGTTCACCCCTTCGAAGAGGGCGCGCAAATCCGGGCTGCATCCGGTGCCCTCGATGTCGATCGCGCCCGGATCGTTGCGCCCCACCATGTCCAGATTGAGATACGCCACGACCCCCTTGAGCGCGACCGTCGGATGCCGCACGAAATGCCGGGAGCCCTGCAGGCCCTTCTCTTCCGCGCTCCACCATGCGAAGAGGACGCTCCTCTTGGGAGGCTCCTTCAACGTCGCGAACGCCTGCGCCACCTCGAGGACGACCGCCGTGCCCGACGCGTTGTCGTCCGCCCCGTTGTAGATGCGATCGCCTTCCACGTTCGACGCCGCCATCCCGATGTGATCGAAGTGCGCCCCGATCACCACGGTTTCGCCGTTGAGCGCGGGATCGGCGCCTTCCAACCGAGCCAGCACGTTCTGCGTCCGCCGGCCCGCCTGAAATGGTTGGAGATAACCGTCCGATCCGGCCGGCTTCAGATGCCATCGATCGAGCCGGTCCGCGATGTACCGCGCCGCCTCATCGTTGCCGTGCGTCCCCGCCTCTCGACCCTCGTACTCGTCCGAAGCCAGGACGCGCACGTGCTCGAAGGCCTCCTTGGCCTGAATCGACTCCAGCGCCTCCCGAGGAAGAGACTGCGCCAGAATCGCGGCGAGCAGAAGGTGCAGCGTCACGATCCTACTTCTCCCAAAGACCTTTGAGCGTCACGCGCCGTCCGTCGCGGATGACCTCGATGGAGATTTCCTTGCCGGGCTCGATCTGCTCCAGCGCGGCACGAAGATCCTCCAGCTCCCGGCCCCGGCCCAACTTCTTGCCGCCGAGCGACACGATGTAATCGCCCGCCTGAACGCCGGCCTTCTGGGCGATCGAATCCTCCGTCACCTCATCCACCTTCCTGGCGCCCTCCTTCTCGGCCAGCCCGAGCTTTTCGTATTCCTCTTCCGTCATGTCGGCCGAGCGTACGCCCAAGAGGCGGCGCGGCGGACGGTGCGGGCCGGGATCGGGCAGGCGAAGCCCCTTGAACCGGGGACTCGCGTCGCCGTCGGCGATGATCGCCAGAATGTGCGCGGAGGCTTGCGCGATCTTGACCATGTTGTCGTAGGCAAGCTTGTCCGGATGATCCGTGACCTTGTGATAATCGGCATGGAATCCACTGAAGAAGAACGTGAAGGGCACGCCCTTGTCGCGGAAGCTCGAGTGATCGCTGTCGCCGCCGAAGATCTGCACCCGATCGTTGATCGTCGCTTTCAGACCCGCGCGCTCCACCGCCTTCTCGACGGCCTTCCGGATCAAGCCGTCTTCGGCCGAGCCCACGCCGTGGATCTCGACCGGCTTGCGCGGATTGCGCCCCACCATGTCGAGATTGAGCATGAAGACGTGCTGTTCGATGGGCGCGATCGGATGGTTGGCGTAGTAGCGCGAGCCGATCAGTCCCGATTCCTCCGCGCTGAACGTCATGAACAGGATCGATCGGCGCGTCCGCACGCCTCCCTCGCCGAAGGCCTTGATCAGCCCCAGCACGCAGGACGTGCCCGACGCGTTGTCGTCCGCGCCGTTCCAGATCTTGTCTTCCCCCTTGGGAAAGTCCAGCCGGCCCCAGACGGACTGATCGTCCTTGCCCAAGTGGTCGTGATGCCCGCCCACCACGAGGATCTCCCGCTTCAGGTCGGGATCCGTCCCTTCGAGCAATCCCAGGCAGTTGCGCGTCTTGCGCCCGGCGGTGCGGAACTGCTGCCAGTAGGTAGGAGCGCCGTTTTCATCCTTGTCGCCGACGGGCTTGAGCCCCGCCTGCTTCATGATCTTGGCGATGTACTCGGTGGCTTTGTCGTTGCCGGAATACCCCGCCGCCCGTCCCTCCAGCTCGTCGCCGGCCAAATAGGTCGCGTGCTCGCGAAGCAGATCTTCCGTGACCAGGGCGAGCGCCGCGTCGAGGCTTCCGGCCGGAGCCGAACTCCCCTTCGAACCCAACTCGGCGTGGATAAGATCGACGAGCGTCTCGCGCAAACGCCGGGTCTCCTCCGCCAACGCCCGTTCCACTTTCTCCCGCAGGGTGTTCTCGTTTGAGCCGTCCTGAGCGACGGCGACCGTAACGCACAGCGTGACGAATACGGCGATCCAACGACAGATCTTCATGGGGTCTCCATTGGCAATCTCTAGGTTATACGGCCGCGGCAGGCCGGCATCACAGGCGAATCGACTTCCATCGCCCCCGTCGCCATACCCACGCGAACACGGCCGCCCGCGCGCTCCAGTCGACGACCATCACCAGCCACGCCCCGACCACGCCCATTCCGGCCGCCACGGCCAGGAGCCAGGTGAGCGGGACGCGCACGACCCAGACGCCGAGCATGGCCACCAGGACCGGACTCTTCGTGTCGCCCGCTCCGCGCAGCGCCCCGCCCAGGACCATCGCGACCGCCATGAGCAGCTGCTCGACCGAGGCGATGCGCAAGCACCACCCCGCGGCGCGCGCCACCTCGGGGGCGTCCCGGATGAAGAACCGGGCCATCGGCGCCGCGAAGAGGGCGAACACGATCCCCAGCGCGCCCATCATCATCCCGCACAGGATCACCGATTCGCGCAGTCCCGCGGCCGCCTTGTCCGGACGCCGCGCGCCCAAGTACTGGCCCACGATGGCCCCGCACGCGACGGCCAATCCCCAGCCGGGCATGAACGAGATCGACTCCACGGCCACCGCCACGCGATGCGCCGCCAGCGCGTCCTGGCCCATGCGGCTGAGCATGCCGATGAAGATGAGGAACCCGACTTGAATCAGGATCGGCTCCACCGCCGCCGGCAGCGACACGCGAACGAGTCTTCGGACGGACTCGACGGTGACGCGCAGGAAAGACCTCATCCGCAGGCGGATCGCGCTCCACGGCATGAAAAGCCATCCCATCAACAGAAGGGCGTCCATCATCAGCGCGATCGCGGTCGAGAGCCCCGCACCGGCCACGCCCATCCTGGGAGCGCCGAACTTGCCGAAGATCAGCATGTAGTTCCCGACGAGGTTCATGACGTTGGCCAAGAGAGACAGAAACATCGGCGTGCGGGTATCTCCGGCGGCCCGCAGGATCGACGAGGTGGTCGATTCGAGAAGCATGAACGGAATGGCCAGCACGGTCCACCACAAGTAATCGATGCCGGCGCTGGAGACCGCCGGATTGTCGGGCACGACCAAGAGGCGCCCCAGCAGCGGAAAGACCGGCAAGACCAACGCCAGGGACGCGAATCCCGCCACCGTTCCGACCGCCACCGAGGTCGCCGCTTCCTGCTCCTGCAATGCTCGGTCTTTCGCCCCCGAGGCGCGCGCGACCGTCGCCAGCGTGCCGGTCGCCAGGGCGGCCAAGACCATCGAGATGGTATGCGCCACCGGCCCCACCAGCGCCACGGCCGCCAAACCGTGCGTTCCGTATAGGCCCAGCATGTACGTGTCCGTCAGGAACATGGCCGTGCGCATGAGCGACTGCAACACTACCGGCCAAGCCAGCATCAAGATGTCGCGCCGGATCGCGAACCGGTCGACATTCGGGGGAGCAGCCGCCAAAGCCAAGTCGGGCACGCGGACAGCTAATCAGTCGCGGGCCGCAGTGTCAATCCGCGCGCTTCGGCACGGGCCTTTGCGTCGAACGCCCCTCATCGTGTCGAGACCCTGGGGATGAGTCCGCTGGGGCTGCTCTCGCTCCCGTAGGGCGCCATCCAGGCGTACCGGCCGTCATAGGCGGCACCTGTGCAAGGCGGCGCATCCTCATTGGTGTAGGAAGTCCATGAACCGGCTTGATCGAACGGTTTCGTGCTGTCCCAGACCACAAAAGGAGGCGGAAGTCGGGTGGAGAAATTCGCGGTCGGAACGAAATGCACGAATCCGCCGCCGTCAAGCCAGCCAAGCTGGTATCCCTTGGCCTCCGGGTGGATGGCGGCGAGGTCGAAGAAGGACCACGCCGTGGGGTCCGCCAGCGGTTTTCGCGTGTCGAATGCCACGGCCAGACTCACCGACTGCTCGAACAGCGGCCTCGACAGATCCCGCCACGGCGCCAGGACGAGCGTGTCTCCCGCCACTATGGCGCCCGTATAGCCGACGGCCTCTGGATTCAACATCGCCAGGTCCAACACCTCATACGAGGAAGGATTGTTGAACGGGCGCTCGACGTTGTACCGGACCATGACCGTGTACCCAACGCCGTAAGGGATCAAGTACAGCCACGGCGCCTTGAACGCATTCGATTGGAATCCCTTGGCCATCGGATGAACGTTCACGGCCAGGTCGTAATGCGCCCAAGCCGCAGGATCCGAGAACGCCCCGTTCGCGGCGTAGCGGAGGAACACGCCATGCGTCAGGTTGTTGACCTCGGTGCATGGGACGAAGTAGGCGGCGCCGCCCGCATACACTCCCGTCACCCAACCGACCCAAGCGGGCGGGGCGGGCAACATCGTCACGTCGAACTTCTGGTACGCGGCGGGATCCAGGACATCCGCGTTCAAGTCGAAACGGACGGCCAAGCCGTTCGGCACGATGGAAGCGCCGACTTTCTTTCGAAACGGGACCAAGTACATCCAATCGTGGGAGGCGTCCAGGAACCCGCCGCCGAATCCTTGCGCGGCATCCTCGTCCAATAGCACGCGCAGGTCCGCGGCCTTGTAGCTGTTGGGAGTGAAGAAGTCGCTCTGCGTATCGTAGGCCAACAGGACGCTGCCGGGTTCGTTCCTCGTGCCCCAAGGGTAGAACAAGACGCGCTTCCGCCGGGTCTCGTAGTCCGCGAGCTGGAACAAGCGTGCCTGCGGATGCACGGTCGTCGCGTCGAAGAAATCGACGACCTGCGTCGGGAAGACGCGGGACGGGGAGCCGTCGCCCTCGGAGGAACCGCCGCAACCTCCCGCCCCGAGGATCAACGCCGTCCATGGGCCCGCAAGGAACGCCCACCGCACCCGTGTTTTCACTGCCGGAGGATACAGTCCCCGACACTGCGTGGTTTCAGCCGGGTGCTTCCCGGCATCGTCGCTTCTAGACCTGTTTAACGCCCGAGTTCCTCGACCACCATGTCGCCCGTCCGGTCGGTGGGAATCCCGCTGTCGGTGCCGATGGACGCGATACGGCCCGAATTGAGCAGCCGCGTCACGGCCGTCTCGATCGCGACCGCCGCCGGTTTCTCGCCGAAATGCTCGAGCATCATCCCGCCGGCCAAGATCGCCGCCAGCGGATTGGCCTTTTTCTGGCCCTTGTACTTCGGGGCGCTGCCGTGGATCGGCTCGAAGACCGACACGCGTCCCGGATGGATGTTGCCTCCCGCGGCGATGCCCAATCCGCCCTGGATCATCGCGCCCAGGTCCGTGATGATGTCGCCGAACATGTTGGTCGTGACGATCGTGTCGAACCCCTCCGGGTTTTTCACCATCCACATGCAGGTGGCGTCGACGAAGGCGGTATCGCGCGCCACGTCGGGGTATCCCTTCCCGATCTCCTCGAAGATGCGCCGCCACAGGTCGTGCGCCTGGATGGCGTTGGCCTTGTCCACCAGCGTCAGCTTCTTGCGGCGCTCCCGAGCGCGATCGAAGGCGTAGCGAATGATCCGCTCGATGCCGCGGCGCGTGTACCGCATCTCCTGCGAGACGGATTCGTCGGGCGTGCCCTTCTTCTCGAAGCGCGGCTCCGTGCAGTAGGCGTCCTCGGTGTTCTCGCGGCAGACGAGCATGTCGATGTCCGCGGGCTTCTTCCCCTTGAGCGGACAGAGATGCTCCGCGTAGAGCTTGATCGGCCGCAGGTTGACGTAAAGGTCCAGCCCCCGGCGCAGGCGCATGACGATGCCGAATTCGAGAAAGCCCGGCTTGTAGCGCGGATCGCCGATGGCGCCCAGGAGGACGCCGTCGAGGGTCTGGATCTCGCGGAAGGCGCTCTCCGGGATGAACTCACCCGTCTTCTGGTGATGATCCGCGCCGAAGGGATAGTCGACGAACTCCGCGCCGAAGCCTTGTTTACGGGAGACGACCTTGAGGACTTTAACGGACTCCGAGATCACTTCGGGGCCGATGCCGTCGCCGCCGAGAACGCCGATGCGATAGGTTTTGCTCATGCGCGGAGATTAACAAAAGGCGGCGAATCCCGACAGGATCAGCGAGACCGTTCGTACTCCGCGATCCGTCGTTCGTGGGAGAGAATGTACCCCAGCTCGTCCACCCCCTGGACGAGGCAACGCTTCGCGAACGGGTCGATCGCGAAACTCACCGCGCGTCCCGACGCCAACGCAAGCGTCTGCTCGGGCAAATCCACCACGAACTCGAGATTCCCCTCCGCCTCCCGCAAGGCCTGCCGGTGCGACTCGGGATCGACGACGATGGGCAGCAATCCGTTCTTGAGCGCGTTGCTGCGGAAGATGTCGGCGAAGCTCGTGGAGACGACGGCCCGAAGACCGTATCCGACGAGCGCCCACGGCGCGTGTTCACGCGAGCTGCCGCAGCCGAAGTTGTCGCCGGCCACCAAGATGGTCGCGCCCTGAGCGCCGGGCTTGTTGAGCGGGAAGTCCGGATTGGGGATCTGCTTCTCGGCGTCCCGATAACGCCAGTGCGCGAACAGGATCCTGCCCAATCCCACTTTGTCGGTCACCATCGTGAACTTGGCCGGGGTGATTTGGTCGGTGTCGATATTGGGGATCGCCAAAGCGACCGTCTTTCCGCGGAATCGGGAGATAGGTTCCATCGCCGGCCTCTCAACCGAGGTTTACAGGTAGGTCCTCACGTCCGCCACGCGTCCTTCGACGGCGCTGGCCGCCGCCGTCAGCGGGCTGGCCAGGATCGTTCGGCCCCCCTTGCCCTGGCGGCCTTCGAAATTCCGATTCGACGTCGCGACGCAGATCTCGCCTTCCTTCAGCTCGTCGCCGTTCATGGCGATGCACATCGAGCAGCCCGCTTCGCGCCACTCGGCCCCGGCTTCCACGAACACCTTGTCCAGGCCCTCCGCCTCGGCGGCACGCTTGATGGGTCCCGAACCGGGCACGATCAACGTGCGCACCTTCACCTTGCGGCCTTTCAGGACCGAGGCCGCTTGCCTCAAGTCGCCCAGGCGCGAGTTCGTGCAGCTGCCGATGAACACGACGTCGATCGAATGCCCCAGAAGAGGCTTGCCGGCCTCGAAGCCCATGTACTCCAGGGCTTTCTTCGGCGCGTCGCCGGGGATCGACGCCCCGATGGCCATGCCCATGCCGGGGTTTGTCCCATACGTGATCATGGGTTCGAGGCGGCCGGCGTCGATGTCGATCGAGGCGTCGAACGCCGCGCCGTCGTCCGTCCTGAGCCGGCGGAACCGTTCGAAGTCCTTCGGCGCGAAGGGACGCCCCGCCAGGTACCGGAAGGTCGTGTCGTCGGGAGCGATCATTCCGGCCCGCGCGCCGAATTCGATGGACATGTTGCAAACGGTCATGCGCTCCTCCATCGAGAGCGCGCGGATGGTGTCGCCGCGATACTCCGCGACGTGGCCGTTCGCGCCGCCGATGCCGACCTTCGCGCACACCGCCAGGATGATGTCCTTGGCCGTGACTCCTTGGGGGAGGCGACCCGTGACGCGCACCTCGAAGGTCTTCGGCTTGCGCTGAAGCAGGCATTGCGTCGCCAACACGTGTTCCACCTCGGTCGTGCCGATGCCGAACGCGAGCGCGCCGAACGCGCCGTGGGTGGCGGTATGGCTGTCGCCGCAGACGATCGTCATGCCGGGCTGAGTCAAGCCGAGCTCCGGGCCGATGACGTGCACGACGCCCTGTTGTTCGTCGCCGACACCGTACAAGCGGATGCCGGCCGCGCGGCAGTTCTCCTCGATGGAATGAAGCAGCGCGGCCACGCGCGGGTCTTTCTGCGGCTGAAAACGTTCCGGAGTGGTTTGGATGATGTGATCGATCGTCGCCGCCGTGCGATCGGGCCGGCGCACTTTGAGGCCGCGCCGGCGCAGTCCCTCGAACGCCTGCGGAGAGGTCATCTCGTGAATGAGATGCAGATCGATGTAGAGGACCGCCGGACATTCGGGCTCAGCC
The DNA here is from genome assembly GCA_016190155.1 of Planctomycetota bacterium. Taxonomy (GTDB): domain Bacteria; phylum Planctomycetota; class MHYJ01; order MHYJ01; family JACPRB01; genus JACPRB01. The sequence continues at coordinate 2,905 of JACPRB010000164.1, read as the reverse complement.
GTGACGACGTGATCGTCCCAGATCTTCTCGAAAAGCGTCTTAGGCATTCGATGGGAATGTAGCCGCGCCGGCGGCGTCCATCAAGCACTATGACGGCGACGTCCGTCCACCCCGGACGTCCGACGACGATCGAGCGGCCTTTACATATTATAAACTACCTTTCATCCTTGACATTTTACGCGCACCCGGTACACTTTGATCGGAGAAGGGTTTGGAGACGGCGCGGCCGCCGCTTGGAGAGCGGCCCCGCCCTCTCCGGAGAGGGGGAACGTCCATGTCGGCTTCTCGCGCGTCCGGTCGTCTCTTGTCCCGACTGCCGGCCCTGATGGTCGCCTTCGGGATCGCCGCCTTCGTCTTCTATTTCCTGTTCCTGCGCCACGGCCGATCGCCTGCCGCCGAAGCGGCGCCTCCCGCGGCGATCGAGACGCCGGCCGAGGCCGCCGCAGCCTCACCGGCGGAGCCTCCCGTGCCCGTCGCCGAGGAGAAACGGCAGGCCGCCCCCGCGGCCGAAGAACCCGTCCAAGCGCCCCAGACCGAACCCCCGCCCCCTGCCGCGCCGGCCGACCTGTTTCCGCCGGCGGAGAAATTCTTCGACTCGCGCGCCGACGTCGCGCGCCTGTTCACGTCGGACATCCCCGACTCGGTCCGCTCCGACGTGGCGACGAAGGCGATCGCGCTCAACCAACAGCTGCTCGTGACGCACCCCGAACCACGCGACGTCGAGCTGGCCGACATCCGCTCCGGCGAAAACCTCACGACCTTCAGCCGTCGATTCGCGCAACTGCACGGCGAATACGGCATCGTCCAACTCGTCAACAACATCAAGAACCCCGCCGCCGTGCGCGCCGGCAGCAAGCTGCGCGTCCCGCGCGGCGTCTGGAGCCTCTTCGTCGATAAGTCGCTCTTCACGCTCTACCTCTGCTACCAAGGCACCCCATACAAGATCTATCGCGTTTGCGTCGGAGCCGACGAGAAGACCCCCGCCGCGGCGTTCACCGTCGGCATCAAGAACCCCAAACCGGTCTGGTACGCGCCCCCCGATTGGCTCGAGCACGAGAAGGTCAAGAACCCCGTCCCCTACGGCCACCCGAAGAACCCGCTGGGGGAATACTGGATCGGAATCGACCATCCGATCTACACCGGATTCGGCATCCACGGAACGAACCAGCCCGAGACGATCGGGACGAAGGCCTCCATGGGCTGCGTGCGCATGCTCAACGAGGATGTGATCGAGCTCGCCCGCATCGCATGGAAAGGAATGGACGTGACGATCGTGGAGTGAACGTCACAACCGCGCCCGCAGTTCTTCGACGAGCCCGTCCGGCAGGTCCCGGCCGACGAAGTGTCTCAGCTGCCGCCCGGCTTGTCCCAAGAACATCTCCACGCCCGACGCCACCTCCGCGCCCGCCTCCCGCGCCTCCCGCAGAAACCGCGTCTCCCTGGGCGTGTACACCACGTCGAACGCCACCGCCTCCGCCCGCCAGGACTCCTTCGGATAAGGCGACACGTCCGCGTTCATCCCGACGCTCGTGGCGTTGACGATGATCGACGCGCGCGCTCCCGCCAGACGCTCCCATTGCAGCGTCTCGCCGCCAATGGCCTCCGCCAGGACCCGCGCACGCTCTCCCGTCCGATTGGCGACGATCACGTGCGCTCCCTCCTCTTTCAACGCCCACGCAATCGCGCGAGCGGCCCCTCCCGCTCCCAGGACCAACGCTCGCAGCCCGCGAACGCCGCGCCCGCCCCTGCGCGCGACCGCCCCGCGGATCGACTCCAAGGCCGCCGGCGCATCCGTGTTCGTCCCCCACAGTCGTCCCTCGCGCGCGACCACCGTGTTCACGGCGCCGATCTTCCGCGCCGTATCGTCCACGTCGTCCAGACGTTCCAAGATCAACTCCTTGTGCGGAATCGTGACGCTCGCTCCCTTCAGCTCAAGGGCGGCCCACACCTCGCGGAAGCGCCCCACATCGTCGAGCCGCACCCGCACCATGCGGGCATTCAGCCCCAGCTCACGGAAAGCGCGGTTGAATACCCATGGGCTCTTCGAATGGGCGACGGGATCGCCCATGACGGCGTACACCTCCGTGGCGTCGTCGATCGACTTCACGTCGTACGTCTGAGCCAGCTCCGCCACGGAAAGCTGTCCCGACGCCGTCGGCTCCCCCACGCTGGCGTACGTCAGCACGCCGCCGTAGCGTCGATAGAGGACGCGCAGCGGCTCACCGAAATCTCCCATGGCGACGACCGCTCCCGGCCGCGGCAGCCGCTTCTGCAACTCCACCAGGCGCGCCAGATCGGCCGCCCCGTCCGCTCGCGCGGCGATCTTCAGGATCGCCGGCTCCAGCGACGCCATCTTCCTGGCGATGACGTCGAGGTTCGGCGGCGTTCCCTTGAAATCGTGCCACGAGACGATGAGCGACGCGCGTCCGCGATCGAAATCCTTGTACGCCTTGAATTCCACGTCGACGTACTCCGCGCCTCCGCGAGCCGCTTCCCGCAGGACGGCGATGCGCTCGTCTTCGCTGCGCGTCCAGCGGCCTCCCTCCCACGAGGGACGGGCCGTCACGATCAACGGCAAGGTCCTTCCCGCGAGGATCTCCGTCAAGTCGGGGGTCGTCAGCGCGTCCGCGCGAACCTCGGCGGCGTCCGCCCCTTGGCGCCGCGCTTCCTCGATGCGATCGCGAACACGGGCGGGGGTAGGTTCGGCAATGGAGGCGACTATCATAGGCCTTAACCGCAATACCAGTAGGTTAAGACCATGACGACCTTTCGGAGCCGGTTGCACCAGCCGTCATCCTCGAACGAGGAATCGGGATTTCGCTCAAGGAAACGCAGGCTATACGTCGATACATCAATTGACGTCGCGGTTTTGCGTACCCGAGATACTGCATCCCGAGATTCCTTA
>JACPRB010000154.1 GCA_016190155.1 Planctomycetota bacterium | reverse complement strand
TCCCCATCGCCGCATCTCCCGTCCGTCTTGCCGGTGTTACCCGCGAGTCCCATCTTCTGATCCATGCCCGATTTCCTCTTCCTATTCAGCGCGTCCGGCGAGTTCCGCGGTGAGTTTTTCTGGCGGTTTCTGTCCGCTGAAAAGTGCGGACCAGTCAGACGCCGGTATCGGCGTGCTCATCACGTCGCGACCCAGATCTGTTCGGCCCCATATCGCGCAGCATCGCCCCTGAAATCGCCGTGACAGGCCAGCACGCGAAAGCCGCACAATTCGAGCAGATATCGCATCTCCCAGCGATACGTCCATCGCAGAGACAGCTCATCCCGCACCCGCCTCACGACGCGCCCCTTCGAATCGCGCTCCGTCCAATCCCAGGTCTCACGGAAGGTCTGCCGAAATGGATCATTGATCCGATCGCGGACCACGACCCTGAATCGGCGACCGGTTTCCGGATGGACGATACTGTCCCGCACCACGCCCGCCTTGGGGCCTTGCGGCAGACAGTACTCGAGGCGGGGATCGAAGAGATCGACGATGAAGCGGCCTCCGGGAGCCAGATGTTCTCGAACCGACATCAGACAGCGCCGCTGGGCTTCCGGCGTCAGAAGATGCTGAAACGCGCGGAAGGGAATCAAGATGAGGCGGAATCGCCGCCCCAATCGAAACCGCTCCATCGAGCCGCGCACGAAGCGGACGGCCGCGCTCTTCCGCCGCGCGATGCGAAGCATGTGGGGCGAAAGGTCAAGTCCGGTGACGTCAAATCCGGCTCCGGCCAACGGAATCGCCACGCGACCCGTTCCGCATCCCAGCTCCAGAATCGGCCCGCCCGTCCGCCGCGCTTGTCCAAGGAAGAAGGCGACATCGCCCTCGAAGACCTTCCCACGGTCGTCCGCGTGCCGCACATCGTAGAGTTCGATGCTCAGTCCACCGTCGCGATAATGAGCGCGCATGCCTGTCGGGAACGTATGAACAGATGAACCGGTGAACTGATGAACGGCCGTTATGGGCATCGCGGACACGGCTGCCCATACTCGCGCGAAACACATCGACGCGCGTAATAGGCCCCGCATCCCAGGCACGGATGCCCCGCAATGCCCCGCTCGCGCAACAGCACCGCAATCACGGCCTCGAGTCCCTTCGCCAACCGATCGGGCGCGTGACCGGCCAGCAACGACTTGAGCCGCGCTTGCTTGTACCGCTCATACGCGCGGATGATGCGGCGCCCCTCGGGCGTGACCTCCACCACCTCCGCGCGACGATCCGGTCCATACGGCTCCGTCTGCACCAGTCCCTTCTTCTCCAAACGCGTCACCGCCTTCGACGCGGCGGCGTACGACGCATTCAGAAACGCCGCCACGTGCTTGACCAGCACCGGCTGAGGCCGGGAAAGGAATTTCAGGATGTTGACCTGATCGAACGTAACGTCATCAGGCGCCGCGCGGCGCAGATAACCCCGCTCCAATATCTGCTCCACCAACCGCGCCAAGATGTGCGCGTCACGCATGAAACGTTCCAGGGTTTGATCCGTGGGCATGCCGCCCATCCTAGCAACAACCCGCAACAGCGTTAACCGTTATCTCCCTCTGACCCCAATCCGCGAGAATCCGTCCAATCCGCGCCATCCGTGGTTTTGGACGCAACTTTCATCCGTGCACTATGTTAATCATAAGGAGCAGAACGCTATCGAAGAGGAGCCCATGAAGATCGCGTGCTTGCTGATCCTGACGCCCCTCGTCGCCCTCGCACAGGACACCCCCGACGACGCGCGCGCCCGCGAAGAGATCCGAATCCTCGAAACAAAGGCCGCCGCCTGGGGAGCCCTCCGCGCCCTCGACCTGACCGACGACGAAGCCCGAACCCTGTTGGACCTGGCCAAGAAAGCTTCGGAGGCCCAGGCCGACTACGAAGCCCGACTCCAAAAGCTGCGCGACCAGGAAGTCAAGGCCCTCCGGGCGTTCCGCGAGGAAGACCTCCGCAACGTGGGGTTCGCCCCCGAGACCGAACGCGCGGCCGCCCAGGCCGATCACGAGGAGTCCACCCTCACCAAACGCTTCCGCGATCGCGTCACGGAACTGGAAAACCAAGCCCCGCTCACGGAACAGCAGCAACAGATGCTCGCCCACTTCCGCCCGGAGGACGCCGCGGCCCTCTTCGACAAGCGCGCCGCCCCGCCCCTGCCGCCGGAACTGCAGAACTTCGTCGGCAAACTCCGCCGGCTCTCCGAGACCGAATTCGAACAACAGAAGGACGACCTCCGCCGCGAATTCGCCAAGGCGCTCAAGCCCTCGCCGAACCCCGACGAAGACGTGTCCGCCCGCATGAAACAAATGGACGCCGCCATGCGCGAAATCCGTTCCCTGCCCCCCGATCGCGTCAACCGCGACGTCCCCCGCATCGCGCGCCAGGCGCGCCCCAAGGAGACGCCGCAGCGCGTGCGCGAGGAACTGCAGGACATCTATCAACAGAAACACGGCGCCATCGGCCCCGTCGGACGACTTCTCCTGCTGCCCGGCCTGACCGAAGCCCTGGCCAAACGACTCGGCGAGAAACCCCCGGCCACGCCCGTCGCCACCGCCGGACGCGACGCGGGCTGAGAGACCTCCACCGAGATCCGCGCGTTGCGCGAAGAAATCAACCTCCTCAACCTGATGAACGGAATGAACTACTCCGTCCATCAGCTCGCCCACCTGGCCCAGCACGCCAAGCAGGCCGAGTCGCTCCGCAAGGATGCCCGGCAGGATCGCGCAGCCGACCCCGCCGCGCTGGAGCGCTATCGCGCCGCGCTGGCGCAGATCGTGTCGACACTGGAAGCCGGCGGCGATCCCGACAAGGACACCGTCAACCAAGCCCTGAAGCTCCGGCGCCAAGCCGATCGCGCACGAGGCCCCCGCAAAGACACCGATCTCGCGGCGTTGACCAAGACCGTCAAGGCAATCCTCTTCGAAAGCCAACAGCAGGTCCTCCTCGATTACAATCCTTGCCTCATCCCCCCGAAGAACCTCAAGGACCCCGTGCGCGTCGGCCAGGCCCACGACTCCGCCCCCGCCATCAACGCCCTCCAGCGACTGCGCAGCATCCCCGCGCGCCGCTGGGAGACCGACCGCGATTCGATCCTCGAGAAGAGCCTGGCGCGTCTGGAAGAAGCCCACGGCAAGTTCCCCGCCGGCGAGCGCGAAGCGGCCAAAGAAACCCTGTGCGACCTCCTGGAGCGCTCCCGCGCGCTGAGCGACATCGACTTCGAGCTGCAGAAGGAGGACTTCGCCGCGGAGTTCCAGCAGTTCAACCGCAAAGAGGAACTCAAGAAGGAGCTCGAAGGCCTCGTCGGGGAGGACTCCGTCGTGGACGGCAAGATCCGCTCCTTCCTGCTGCACCCGCGCGCCGCCGCGCTCTACGAGACTCGCCTGCAGCAGCTCAAGAACGCCGCCGCGGGCAAGCCCGTCGACCTCGACAAGATCAGTCCCGCCGACCACTGCAAGAACGGCGGATGCGCGATTAAGGAGAAGTGACATGAGAACGCTGTTGGCCACGGCCGCCCTCCTCTTCGCGCTGCCGGCCCTGGCGCAAGCCCAGGACGACCAGGACCGCGGACCACGAATGGAGCGGCTGAAAAAACTACACCAGCAGGCCCGGAAACAGCTGGAGCATCATTTCAAGGCCGCGTGCGAACGCCTCGACCGAATGTTCAAGGAACGCGCGCAGCAGCCGCGCAAGATGGCCAAGAACGTCGTCAAGCGCATCGCCAACGCGATCGCCGAGTTGCGCCGGGACGTGGCCGAACTGCGCCGCGACGTCGAGGCCCTCAAGAAACGCTTGGGCCAGGAGAGGCCAGGCCGGCGCCGGGACAAGAGACCCTGCTGAAACCTGAACGCGAAGCGAGCTGTATCTGCCAGGCAGCGGGCGTCGCAACGTCCTGCGGTGAACCCCTGAACGTTCGAACGGGTGAACGCGTGAACGGGCGAACGGATGAACGGGTGAACGAATGAACGGTTCTTTGTCGCGACGGACGTTTCTGGCGGGCCTGACGGCGGCGCCGGCCCTCAACGTGCTCGACCTCTTCGCGCAGCAAGCCGCGAAGTCGAACTTCCTCAAGGAGATCGACGCGCGCTATTACAAACACCTCGACCACAAGCAGACGCAGTGCCTGGTCTGCCCGCTCAACTGCATCCTGCAGCCGGGACAAACCTGCTTCTGCCGCACGAGGCGCAACCACGACGGGACGCTCCTGTCGCACGCGTACAACAACCCGTGCACGCTGTCGATCGACCCCATCGAGAAACTGCCGCTGGCGCATTTCCTGCCCGGCGAATCGACGCTCTCGCTGGCGGTGGGCGGGTGCAACCTGCGCTGCCTCTACTGCCAGAACTGGCAGCAGTCCCAGGTCAAGCCCGAGGAACTCAAGACGTTCGACCTTCCGCGCGAGAAAGCCGTGGAGGGCGCCGCCAAGAAAGAGGTGCGCATCCTCGCGTACACGTACACCGAGCCGGTGGCCTTCTACGAATACGCGCGCGACGTCTCCGTCCTCGCCAAGGAGAAGGGACTCAAGAACGTCGTGGCGACGGCCCTGTTCATCAATCCCGATCCGCTGCGCGAACTCTGCAAGACCACCGACGCGTTCGCCGTCGCGCTCAAGGGCTTCGACGAGAAGTTCTACGAGAAGGTCCTCGGCTCGGACCTCAAGCCGGTGCTGCGCGGGCTCGAAGTCATCCGCGAGGAGAAGACGTGGCTGGAAATCGTGACGCTCGTCGTGCCGGGCTACAACGACGATCTGGCGAAGATCAAAGAGATGACCGGCTGGATCGCCAAGAACCTCGGGACGAAGGTGCCGCTGCACTTCGGCCGATTCGTGCCGGAGTATCGCCTCAAGGACCTGCCGCGCACGCCGGTGGAGACGTTGGAAAAGTGCCGCCAGATCGCGCTCGACGCGGGCCTCGAACACGTCCTGATCTTCAACGTCTCTCCGCACGAGGGGAACAACACCCGCTGCGCGCGATGCAAGAAGGAAGTCATCCAGCGGCTCGGCTTCAAGACGATCGAGAGCCATCACACGAAGGGCGTGTGCGACTATTGCAAGACGCGGCTGCCGGGCGTCTGGGAATGGAAGTGACGCGACGCGCCTGGGCCATCCCGCTCGCGTTCGGCGCGGCCGCGCAGGCCGCGCAGGTCGTGCTGGCGCGCGAGTTCCTGGTCGTCTTCCACGGCAACGAGCTGTCGATCGCGCTCGTCTTCGGCCTGTGGCTCTTCTGGGTGGCGGTCGGCAGCGCCTGCGCGGGACGCCTCGGCCCCGCCGCGGCCTTGCCGCAGATCGTCGCGTTGCCGCTGGCGATCCTCGTCATCCGCGACCTGCGTTCGTGGTTCGACGTCCCCGCCGGACACTACCTGCCGCTGCTGGGACTCGTGATCGCGTCGGGCGCGATCCTGGCCGTGCCGTGCCTGCTCTTCGGCGCGCAGTTCGCCTGGGCGCTGCGCCTCGTGGGTACGCCGGGCCGGACGTATGCGGCGGAGGCGGGCGGCGCGGCACTCGGAGCCGCGACGGTGGGGCTTCTCTCGCCCGCGTTGGGATCGTTCGTGCTGACGGCGATGGCGCTGGCGCCCGTGTTCGCGGTCCTGCTGCCCCGGAAGACGGCGATCGCGGGACTCGCCGCGATCGTCGCGCTGGCGGCCGCGTCTTCCCCGCTTGATCGGTTCGGCCACGAGCGCTACTGGCGCCACCTCGGACCCGAGGCGCATTTGCTGGAGACGCGCGACTCGCCGGACGGCCCCGTGGCGGCCATCGAGCGCGGCGGGGAGGTCTCGATCTACCGCAGCGGGCGGCTTTGGGCGACGCTGCCCGACCGCGGCGAAGCGGCGCCCATCGCGTGCGCAATCCTCCTGCAGCATCCAAGCCCGCAGAGCGTCTTCCTGGCCGGCGGCAGCGCCTCTCTTCTCCGCGAGGTCCTGCGTCACGGCGTGGGCAGCGTGGACGTCGTCGAAAGCCATGAGGGTCTCTTCGATCTCATCCGCCGGTACGACCCCGGCACGATCGATGACGCGCGCGTGCGGCCCTGCGCCGGAGACGCGCGTCGAGCGCTCGCTCGCGCGGACGCGCATGACGTGATCATCGTCGCGGCGGGCGAGCCGGACACGGCGGTCGGAAACCGGTTCTACACCGCCGAGTTCTTCGCCGTCGCGCGGGGCCGTCTGACGCCGGGCGGCGTCTTCGCGGTCGGGCCGCTGGCCGCGCCGGCCGGCTACGCGGCCGACGAGCTGCTCGCGCGCAACGCCACGATCCATCGCACGCTCGCGTCGGTCTTCCCGCAGGTGCGGGTGACGCCGGGGACGGGCGCGTGGCTGCTCGCTTCGGAGCGACCCCTGACGCTCGACGAGGCGGAGATGGTGTCGCGCACGGCCGCGCGCGGCCGGCGCGACGTGGACATCTATCCGCTCACGGACCGCTTCGCCGTGGAGAAGGCGAACTCGGAATTCCGCACGGGTCGCGCGTACGACCCGCTGGATCTGTCGGCGGAAGCGCCGATCGCGACGGCGTCGAACGTGGACGCGCGGCCGGTCGGACACTTCGAGTCGCTGCGGGTGTGGGCGTGGCAGGCCGGCGACGCGATGGGCGCTCTGTTGGCGGCGGCCGCGGCGATCCCGCTCTGGGTGATCCTCCTGGGTGTGACGCTGCCGGCGGCCGCGGGACGCCGCGGCATCGCCATGTTCGCCGTCGGGTTCTCGGGCATGGTCGTGGCGTGCGGGGCGCTGGTCGGTTTCCAGGCGGACGTCGGCCATCTGTATCGCGTGCTGGGTTTCCTGATCGGCGGGTTCATGGCGGGCACGGCGGCGGGGACGTACGTGAAGCTCTCGCCGCGGTGGGCGCTGGTGGCGGTGGCGGCGTCCGCGGCGGGACTGGCGCTGTCGGCGAACGGTGTGTGGCTGGCGGCGCTCCTGGTGATCGCCGGAGCGGCGGTCGGGGCGTGCTATCGCGCGTTGGCGCGGGAGCAGGACGCGCCGCGCATGTACGCGCTGGACGTGGCGGGCGGGTGCGCGGCGGCGTTCGTGGCGGTGCCGCTGCTCTTGCCGCTGCATGGATTGGCGGCGCTGGGCGCGGTGGCGGCGCTTCCCTGCGCGGTGGCCGCCCTGCGGGTGAAGTAACGGAGGACGACATGATCGCGATTCTCACGGCAACGGCTTGTCTGCTCGCGGCGCAAGATGAAGCGCCTTGGGAGGAGCAACTGCGCGAGTTGGGGTTCCGGCTCGTCCGCATCTCCAGCATCAACGTGATCCAGGGGCTCAACCTCTCGCGCGATCAGGTCGTGAAGCTGCGCGAGCTGGCGCGACAGGCGGCAGAGAACGGCGCGACGGCGCCGGTGCCGGGCGGCTCGCTTCGAGCCGACATCGACGGCGTGCGGAAGGCGTTTCTCGAGCTGGAGGGGGTGCTCCTGAAGGGCGAGGCTGTGTCCGACGATCTCCGCGCGCGCATCGTCCGGCAGCGCACGATCGAGGCGGAGGTGATCGCGAGGGGTTTGACGGGGCCGCGCCGGGGTCGCTGGTGGGGGACGTGTTCGCGTTGCCACGCGAGTCCAGGCGAGTCCTCGGGGGGCTTCGACCAAGCGGGAGCGGCGCGGGAGATGGCGTACGCCCATTCCGTGGGCGCGATCGGGCTCAAGGCGACGCTGGCGCTGAAGCGCCGGGCGGAGGAGGTGGACGCGCTGCTGACCGCGGGCCAAAAGAAGGTGCTCTCCGGCTTCTCGTGCTGTCTCATCCCGCCGCAGGATCTGAGCGATCCGGTGCGCGTGGGCCAGGCGGCGCTGCCGCAGTGGCAGATCGATCTCCTGCGCAAGGTGCGCGAGGTGCCCGAGAGCTCGTGGCCGACCGTGCGTGAGCGCGCGATCGAGCGGCTCCTGGAGGGCGCGAAGGCAAAGAAGGTGCATCTGCCGGACGAGGAGCGGCAAGCCATCCGCGGGCGTCTCGAAGCGGTCTTCGAGAAAGCACGCGGGTTCTCGGAGGTCGACTTCGAGCTGCGCAAGGAGGAGCTCTGCGGGGAGCTGTCCGATCCGGCGCGGCCGGCGCGCGAGCAGACGGCGTTCGAGCGGGCGTTCTGGCTGCTGATGCCGGGGGCGCCGGCGAAGGCAGCCGGGGTGCCGGGGGCGGCGGAGAGCCCGACCTGATCGAAGAAGAAATGAGGCCCGCGGCGCGGGCCGCAGACCTTCGAACAGCGCGCTTCGTTTCGCGCACTTCCGGTCGCCGGGTGCTCGCTGTCATTTGTCCTTGCGGGATTGCCCGCACGGTTCACAATTCGTTGGTTTCTGGTTCCAGGCGAGCGGAGGGCCTGTAACTCATCTGAACCGGGAACCCGTGAACTGTGCCGCCAACTCTACACGAATACCTAAACGGCAGCACCGAGGTCTGGTCCGCACTCATCCCTGGAATGGAAGATCGAGGCGCCTGGCTCCGTGTATCACGGTCAGAATCACCACCCGGCGCGCGGCGATACAGTAGAGCACGCGGTAGTCGCCGACGATGATCTCGCGCACGCCCTTCCCCGGGTCTTCCGGAATCGTCCGGCCGGACTTGGGGAACTGCGCCAATCGCTCAACCTTCATGCGGAGCCGAAGCGCAAAGGACCTCGCGTAGGCCATCGAGTCGCGACTGATGTACTCGACGATTTCCTTGAGATCCCGGTGTGCCCGCTCGGTCCAGACTACTTGAGCCATCGGGCAAGGTCTTCCATGACCTTGTCGTGCGGCCGCACGCGACCGGCCCGCAGATCCTCCTGGCCGGCCTGGATCTTCTGGAGCACGTATAGCTCGTTCTGGATGTCTTCAATCGTGGCGTTGTCGGGAAGGCGATCCAGCAACTTGCGGATAATCTGCTTCACGGTCATAGGGTCATTGTAGCCGGCAATGGGGGCTCTTACGAGGTTTGGATCGAATCGCGGACGAGGGCGTGGCGGGTCGGCGACGCGATGGGCGAGCCGCTGGCTGCAGCGTCGGCGATCCCGCTCGGGTAATCCTGCTGGCATTCGCCGCAGAGGAATGCGGACGGCTTCCCACAGGACATGCACGGAAAATCGGGCGGATCGTTCTGCGCCAGCAGCCGAACGGACGGCTTGCCCATCGCCGACAACTCGCGCACCACCTTGAGCGACAGCTCCGTGGTCGAACCGAAGGTGAGCGCGCGATCGAGCGGTTCCTGGAGCCCCCGCGACCGCTCCCCAACCACGCATCCTGATCTCCTCACCGAGCCGCACGTCGAAACCACCCGCCAGGAGAAGACGCGCCGTCTCGCCCGCCGCCGTTTGGACGACTTCGCCCGCGGGCAACGGCAAAGCGGCCTCAATTCGAATACGCGCTCACCGCACGCCACGCCGAACGGGATTGACCGGCATAACCGTACAGATGTATGAGCTGCTGGCAAAAAGTCGGGAAACCGCTCCCCCTCCCCGGTAGAATCCGCCCCCATGACCGGCGCCCGAGAAACCTCCGCGGGCGGACCGCGCGGATGGTTCGCCACCACCCGATGGACGTACGTCGCGCAAGGGAATCTCGATGAGATCGTCCGCCTCTACTGGCGCCCCGTCTACCTGCACCTCCGGCGAAAGGGAGAACCCGTCGAGGACGCCAAGGACCTCACCCAGGACTTCTTCACCGCCTTCCTGGAGAAAGACTACGCCGGACAGGCCGACCGTTCGCGCGGCCGCTTCCGCAGCTTCCTCCTCGCCGCCACCGATCACTTCGTCGCCAACGCCCGCGCCCGTTCCCGCGCCGTCAAGCGCGGCGGCGGCGCGAAGATCCTCTCCCTCGACGTCGAAACGGCCGAGCACCTCCTCTCCCTCGACGATCCCCCGGAACGAGCCTTCGACCGCCAATGGGCCGCCGCCCTCCTCGACGACGCGATGTCGGCCCTCGAACGGGAATACGCCGCGCGCGGACAAAGCGACGCCTTCGCCGCCCTCAAGCCCGCGCTCGTCTCCGGCACCTGCGAAGACCGCGTGGCGCTGCACCGCGCCCGCAAGCGCTTCCGGAAACTCGTCCGCGAACGCGTCGCCCGCACCGTCGCCTCCCCCGACGAACTCGAGGGCGAACTGCGCCACCTCTTCGATTCGCTGTAACGTCCGCCGCGAAAATCGTCATAGAAGATCGAGCATGGTTCAAACACCGGCAACTACGAGACGCAGAAGACCCAGAGGTACGGTCCTTCTCTCAGAGTCCTCTGCACTACTCACCATCCACATCTCGGGGTGCCCAGGCAACAGACTCGGTCTCAAGCGGT
>JACPRB010000143.1 GCA_016190155.1 Planctomycetota bacterium | reverse complement strand
TCCCCAGACAGATGCCCCGCGCCCTAACGCGGGGCATTCTTATTTTGCGGTCGTTTCCCAGTTACCCCATAGCGCAAACGGTTGCCGAAGTCTTGCAGGCTCGCCGGCACCGACACCCCCAGCAACCGGAACCCGTTGCGCAGCGTCCTGCGGTCCGGCAAACCACACGTCTCGCGCCCCTTAACGGAACGCGTGACCTGTGACCCGCGACGAGAGCCGCTTACTCCGCGTCGGCCTTCTTCGTCTCGGATCGCTTCTTCGTCGCCCGCTTCCAGGTCACTCTCGGCGCGTCCGCCCAGAGCGAATCCAAGTCGTAGAACGCGCGCTGGTCCTCACGCAGGATATGGACCACCACATCGCCGAAGTCCTGGAGCACCCACACGCCGTCCCGCTGTGCCGCATGGCTGTTGCCGACCGGCCGGAGACCCTTGCTCTTGAGCTTCACGGAGATCTCCTCGGCGATAGCGTGAGACTGGCGTTCGTTTTGGGTGGAGCACAGAATGAAGTAATCCGTGATGAACGTGAGCTTGCGGACGTCGAGGACGGTGACGTTTTCGGCCTTCTTGTCGTCGCAGATCTTGGCGCAGGTTAGCGCGAGCTGGCGAGCTGTGACTATGGTCGTAATCCTCCTAACGGAAGAAGAGCGCTTCTCTACCCGGTATTCTGCGGAATGACGCGGAGGATTTCAATCAAAGAAATCGGCTACCGCAGCAGGCTCGCCAACACCGGCCCCAACGCCAGCGTCACGCCGACGAACACGATCGACACCATCGACATCAATTTGATGAGGATGTTCAACGACGGCCCGCTCGTGTCCTTGAACGGATCGCCGACCGTGTCGCCCACAACGGCCGCCTTGTGCGAAACCGACCCCTTGCCTTGCGCGATGCCCTTCTCGTCCTTGAGATGGCCCGCCTCGATCCACTTCTTGGCGTTGTCCCACGCGCCGCCGGCCGCCGCCATCATGATCGCCATGGCGAACCCCGTGGACAACCCGCCCGCGAGCAACCCCATCACCCCGGCCACATTGAACAGCGCCCCCGTGATGATCGGAACGATGATCGCGATGAGCGCCGGAACCACCATCTCGCGCTGCGCGCCCACCGTCGAGATGGCCACGCACCGCGCGTAGTCGGGCTCCGCCTTCCCTTCCATGATGCCGGCGATCTCGCGGAACTGCCGGCGCACCTCGAGCACCATGCTGCGCGCCGCGCGACCGACCGCCTTCATCGTCATCGCGCAGAAGACGAACGTCATCATCGCGCCGATGAAGAGACCGATGAGCACGTTGGGGTTCATGAGCGTGACCTTGTAGAAGGCCATGAAGTCCCCCAGCGACGCCTCGCGCACCGGAACGACCTTCACCACGGTTTGGCTCCCGTGTGTCTGCTCGGTCAGCGTCAGGTAAGCGCCGTCCACCTTCACCGGTTGTTCGATCCACCCTTCCTTCGTCTTGATATGGCGCACGACGGCACCCTCGGGCGCCCGGGCGTACAAGATGCCGTGCCCGGCATCGCGGAACTGCACCTTCGCAAGATCGTAGTCGCCGCGAGCGTCCTCGAACCGCACTCTCTCCATGACCGGCGCCTCTCGCGCCTTATGCGAGATCCGTTCCAGACCGATGCGGATTTCCTCCACATACGCCGCCAACAGCGCCATCGCCGTGAGCGCCGCCGAAGCGATCGCAAAGCCCTTGCCCGTCGCGGCCGTCGTATTGCCCAGCGCGTCCAACGCGTCGGTACGTTCGCGCACGTGCGGCGGCAGGCCCGACATCTGCGCGTTTCCGCCGGCGTTGTCCGCGATCGGCCCATATGCGTCGGTCGCCAGTGTAATCCCCAGCGTCGCCAGCATGCCGACCGCCGCGATCGAGATGCCGTAAAGCCCCCGAATCGGGTCGACGAACCCGCCCGACAACCAGAACGATAGGAAGATGCCGATCGCCACCGTGATCACCGGAATCCCCGTCGACATCATGCCGACGGCCACACCGTCGATGATGACCGTCGCCGGCCCGGTCAGCGCGTTCTCCGCGATGCCCTGCGTCGGCTTGTAATCGTTGGACGTGTAGTACTCCGCGGCCTTCGCCACGATCACGCCGGCGACGAGGCCGACGACCACGGCCAACCACACCCGCCAGATGTACGTGTTCACCCCAAGGAACATCGAGAACAACGGATTCCCGTCGGCGTCGCGAAGATACTGGTTCATCCCGGGATCGATCAGATCGGATCCGTTCAGCAGGACGATGCCGATGAACAGCGCTCCGATCGCCGTGAGGACCGTCGCTAGGTTGATGCCGCGGAAAAGCGCGGCCATCAAGTTCTTCAGACTCGTGTCCTCGCCGGTGCGCACCGCGAAGGTCGCCAGCGCCGAGAGGATGATGCCGACGCCGGCGATGACCATCGGAAAGACGACCCACGGCAGCGAGTCCGCCGCGGCCACCACCCCCGGCTTGAGGCTCTGGGCCGTGGCGAAACCCAGGGCCGCCGTCGACAGGATCGATCCGCAGTACGACTCGTAGAGGTCGGCGCCCATTCCCGCCACGTCCCCGACGTTGTCGCCCACGTTGTCGGCGATGGTCGCCGGATTGCGCGGATCGTCCTCAGGGATGCCGGCCTCGACCTTTCCGACGAGGTCGCTCCCGACGTCCGCCGCCTTGGTGTAGATGCCGCCGCCCACGCGCGCAAAGAGAGCCTGTGTCGAGGCGCCCATGCCGAAGGCCAGCATCGTCACGGTCACTTCGCCCAGCGGCAGCTGCAGGACGTTGTTGCAGATGTAGAACCATGCGGCGATATCGAGCAGACCGAACCCGACCACCACGAAGCCCATGACCGCGCCGGAACGGAACGCCACCTGGAGGCCCTGGTTCAGGCTCTCGCTGGCGGCCTGGGCGGTGCGGCTGGAGGCTTGCGTCGCCGTATTCATGCCCAGAAATCCGCAGATCCCCGAGAAGATGCCGCCGCTCAAGAACGCGAACGGCACCAGCCAATGCTGCATGCCGAAACGCGACATGACGAACAGCACCACGACCAGCACGATGAAGACGATGAAGACGATCTTGTACTGCTGGAGGAGATAGGCCAGCGCCCCGCGCCGCACGGCCGCCGCGATCTTTTGCATCCTGTCGCTGCCGGGGTTCGCCTTCTTCATCTGCTGATGGAAGAAATAGGCGAACGCCAGCGCCACGACGGCGCCCAACGGGGCGACGAGCCACGCGATCGCGACCCAGCGGTTGGGCCCTTCGAAGCTCAGAGGCGCACGGTCTTCCTGCGCGAACGCGGGTACCGCGAACAGGAATCCCACGATGAACACGAGTGCCGCCGCAGGCAACGCGCGGGAGCGAAGCAATCCCTTCATGACGTCCCCCTAATCAGCCGTAAGCCAGAGCCCCAAACCGGCATACAAACAATCCAGCACTTAGGTCGGGTATCCATAACTTCCCCTCGGGCCAGTGTCAAGGCTCCGACCGGCGGCCCCTCGGCGCTTTTCAAAGTCTTGTTCCCGCCGCCGCCCATCTCCTCCAATAAGGTATGGAGTATTCCATCGAACTCACCGAAGACGAACGGGCCTTCGTCATCGAACTGCTCGAAGGAGAACGGCGAGAGCTGCGTTCCGTGCTCCACCACACGGCACGCCCGTATCAAGAAGATCTGCGCCTCCGGATCCAATCGATCGATCGCCTCCTCGAACGCTTTCGCGCCGCGCCATCCCTCATCGGAAGAAAATGAACGTCACCCCGACGAACAACGGCACGAGGATCCCGATCGACCAGATCATGTAGCCGAAGAAGCTCGGCATCCGCACGCCGCCTTCCTCGGCGATGGCCTTGACCATGAAGTTGGGACCGTTGCCGATGTACGTGTTGGCCCCCATGAAGACGGCCCCGCACGAGATCGCCGTCAGTAACGCCTCGCCCAGCGGATAGCGCAACAGCATACTCAAGTCGTCCGGATTGATCGAAACGCCCTGGGCATTTCCCACGACCCCCGCCGCCAATGACGCGAACGTCAGATACGTCGGGGCGTTGTCGAGGAAACTCGAAAGCGCGCCCGTCATCCAGAAGAACTGCCACGGACGATCGAGCGCCAACCGGCCCGACTCCCCCATCGCCTGCAGCACCTTGAGCGCCGGCACCATCGTCACGAAGATGCCCAGGAAGATGACCGCGACCTCGATGATGGGGCCCCACGTGAACCGATTGTCGCGCCGCAGCGCCTTGGAGGTGGTGACCATCGACAAGCCGGCCATCGCCAGCATGCCCACCACCTGCATCGCCAGGATCGCGTCATCGCCGAGGAGCCTCCGCTGCTGCAGCTGTCCCGCGCCGAAGATCACGCCGATCACGCCCAACAGAAACAGGAGGTTGTGGCTCCCCATGACGCGCAGAGGCACGCGCACCTGCTGGACCTCCTCCAACTGCGCTCCAGGCCGCCGGCGCTCCTCCCGGTTCAGGACGATCTGGTCGAGGACGTTGAAGATCATCAGCAACAGCCCATTGACGAGCAACCAAGGAAACACCAGTCTCAACGTCCACAGGAACGGCACGCCGCGCAGGAAACCCAGGAACAACGGCGGATCGCCCAGCGGCGTCAGCATCCCGCCGCCGTTCGACACAATAAAGATGAAGAAGATGACGATATGGGCCCGGCGCAGCCGCTTCTCGTTGGCCCGCAGCAGCGGCCGGATGAGCAGCATCGACGCGCCCGTCGTCCCGACCAAACTGGCGAGCACCGCGCCGATCGCCAGCACCGCCGTGTTGACGATCGGCGTCCCGGCCAACGACCCCTTGAGGTAGATGCCCCCCGAGATGACATAGAGCGCGCCCAACAGCACGATGAACGCCGCATACTCCTTGGCGCTGTGCGCCAGCCAGTGCGCCCCATGCTCCTGCGCGAGAAGCAGATACCCCAGCACCGGCAAGCCGGCCGCCACAGCCAGGATGAACTTGTTCCGGTTCTTCTCCCAGAAATGCGACGCGACCAGAGGCAGGATCGCGATGAGCAGCAAGTACGTCCCGAACGGCGCAACCGTCCAAAGCGGCAAGTCGTGCATGCTCCGCGTCCCCCTTACCGTGCCGGCTCCGCCAGCGACCAACGCAGCAAGTAGACCGGATTGCGCGCCTTCGCGGACGGATCGAGCGCCTCGACGCTCACCTCGAAATGCCCCGCCACCTCGGTGATTCCCTCGATCTCCTCCCAGCGGTTCTCCCGCAGTTCGCGCGTCGCGACGGGCCGGAGGAGGGGCGACACTCCTTGAAACGCCCACAGCGTCGCCTTCAGATCGAGATCGCCGTCCTTCTTGATCTGGAACGCGACGCGATGAGGAGGGAACGTCCCTGGGTCCTCGCCGGCCGGCCGGATCGATCCTTCAAAGAAATCGACGTCCGCCCCAGGAGCGATTGTCGCTTCGATCACCTCCTCGAACTCGACCTTACGGCTGCAGTCGACGCAGTCGTTGAACTCGAATCCGTCCCCGCCCATCTCCTGCTTGAGCGCCGACAGATCCACCCGCAGGTAGCCGCAATCCTTGTTGCCGGCCTCCACCAGCACGGGCGTAAGCGTCTCCAACAACAAGCGGCGCTCTTCCCGCGCCTCCGCCGGCATTTCCGAGGCCCTCGCGAGACGATCGCACATCACCGCATAATCGTCGAAGATCGGAGAACTGCTCCGATATCTCTTCCGGTACAGGCGGGCGTGCGCGGACGCCGCGCGGAACCATTCCGCGGCCTTGTCGGCGCGTTTCTGCCGCCAATAGTAGAAGGCGTTGTAAAGCTTCGCCCAGTAGATGAACCCGTCCGCCGAACTGGGATGAATGTTGAGCCCTACCTGCGTCGTGTGATAGTCCCGATCCTCCGTCGCCTTGCCGCTGGTGGCCCTATAGTACCGCCAACGCTGCTCGGTCTTCATCCGATTGAGATCCTCGATCGCGGCCTCGAACCACGGAATGGCCGCCTCGAAGGGCGTCATCGCGCGATCGCTCGGCCGGCCGCAACGGAGCAACCGCTGCAGATCCAGATCCGCCACAAATCGAGACGTGTACGGCTCCTGGAACACGCCGTCGCTCCACGTCGCCTTGTTCACGAGCGTGTATCCGATCTGGTACTTGAGGTAAGGATCGTCATTCAGCTGGGTCGCCCCTTCCATCAGCTTCTCCAAGCCGGTGCGGATCCACTTCCACTGCTCCTCGGGGTCGCGGACGTTGTTCGCAATGTTGTAGGCCGCATTCCAGGCCTGGTTCGACCACACCTCGGGATTGCGCGGCTGCAGGACGTGGATCAGGTCCATGATCTCGACGATTTCGAAATAGCGATGCTCATGATCCTGCAATCGCTTCAACTCGACCCAGAGGACATCGACGGCGACGGCTCGAAAGGACCCCATGAACAACGCCGCGACGTACTGCGGAAGCATGCGCGTCGTCTTCAGCTCGGCGTAGCGCGTGTATCGATCCTCTTCCTTCTTCTCGCGCGTGCGCTCGAGCCCGAAGTGCTGCACGCCCAGCAAGGCGATCACGAGGATCGCCACCGACACCCACGTTCTTCTCATTCGCCTAGCCCGAATTATTCATGAAAGCGATCAAAGCCGGAAGATCAGAGGCGGACGTTCAGGGCCGTCACGCTTTTTGGCAGGTGGAGCTGCCACTTCGGTGCCCGGAAACGCCGGAGGTGGC
>JACPRB010000142.1 GCA_016190155.1 Planctomycetota bacterium | reverse complement strand
TCCAATTGAGCTACGGGGGCCCGTAGAGCGCCAACTCCGATTATACGGACCGCCTGTACGCGGACAACCAGAACTCGAGTCGGCTGCTCTTTGAAAATCGGATGAGTGATCGAACTGCGCCGGGGTGGTGCGAGCCTCGGCGCGGCGAGGAAGCGCGGCCCCTACCGCAGGACCTCGTCGCGCCACGTCCTAATCGTAATCCTATCCCTTTGCCTTCTCCTACCCACCCCACCGACTCCCAGGTCGCGCACCCCCACCACACTGCGCGATGCTGCACGGGTCGGAGCGCGATGGTTCGATTGCTCGACTGGTGGCCCGAGTGGACGCGCCGGGGCCACCCGGAGACCTCTCGTCCGGGCTCCGCAACGAAGCGGGATCGCGCGCGGTCCCGAGGACGACGAGCGTGCAGGAAACGGCGGGGACTGCCGTCTCCTGCGCGGGGTTTTGCGGCGCTTCCACAGTCGAAAGCGCCGTCTCGACGAGAATTCGGTGCGCGGGCACCGAATTCGGCTCTGAACACCAGAGAAACCGCGCGAGATCAGCGGACGCGTCCGGTGGTGACGGGGGGACAGTGTAGACAGAGGGGAGGGAGCTGATGGGTTCGCTTGCGGCGATGAAGGAGGAGTTGCATCAACGGTTGTGGTCTGCGCAGGAGAAGTGGTTCGCGCTTCGCGAGACCGGCGCGACGAAGCACGAGCTGAAGATCGCAGGCGAGACGCGCAACCTGCTCTTCTGGGGCAAGACGCACCTCGACTACGAGCACGTCCTCAAGCGCTTCGTCGAGTTCTGCCACGAGCGCGGGCGGGAGCGCAACGCCGACATCGACAAGCGCGACATGCGCGACTATCTCATGCAGACGATCGAACGCGGCGCGAGCGCGTCCTACCTCGCCAAGATCACGAGCGCCATCGTGAAATTCGGGGCGCTCTACCACAAGTTCGAGAGCTTCCGGTCGACGGGTCGGAAGATCTCGGCGCTCGTACGCGAGCGCGTCGCAGGCGGGGCCATCGCTTCTCCAGAACACCAGCGCGTCACGCCCGAGGTCGCCCAACGTGCCATGGACCGGCTGCGCGAGCTGGACGAGCGATTCGAGATCAAGACAGGCCTGCCCCGCGGCTACCACTTGGCGGCCGAGCTTCAGTCGCGCTGCGGCTTGCGTGCATTCGAGGCGACCGAACGCATGACGCCGCAGCGCCTGGCGGACGTCGACGTCATCGAAAAGGGCGGGCTGGAGCGCACCATACAGATCCCGCAGGATCTCCTGGAGCGGCTGCGTGAGTTCTTCACCACCACCGGAGCCGCGTGTCTCGCTCCACTCCGCGCCTACGAGTCCGCCTTGCGCCGCGCCGTCGAGGATGTCGGTGGCCGTGCTACCGGCACCCATGCGCGCCGCCGCCTGTGGGCGGAGGCATTCAAGAACGAGCGCTACCACTTCTACCTGTCCTTGGGGATGTCGCCGGAGAAGGCAGCGCAGGAGGCATTGGCTGATACTCTGGAGGCGCTGGGACATGGCCGGAATCGTCGGGAGCTCCGTCGCGCTTATCTCCGATCCGCATGATCAGCGTCAGCACCTCGGATGTCATCCTGCATCTACCCCGCAAGTCGGCCGACATGGGGACCATGTCGGGACCAAGTTGCCCCGGTCCGACTGTGCGACTTAGCGTCGGGGGTGATGGTGCCCCAATCACCACACCACTATACCGATAAATATATCTAAAGCCATTTGTAAGCACCAAATGGTACGTATACTTGACCATAGATAATCTAATAGATATACTAGCTACCAACGATGAGCACTAAGGGTCGTCTCTACGATAGACTTGCCGCGCTCGGTGCGTTCCGGGTTGAAGACCTGCCCCCCGAGCTGAGGCACGTCAAGTTTCTGCCTCAACGACTGAGCGCTCTCGAAAAACGCGGAGCAATCCGCCGCGTGAGAAGGGGGGCCTATGTCGCCGTGCCGCCCAGTGCTTCGGAGCAGACGGTTGATCCCTACGTCGTTGCAACGCTGGCAGGCCGACCCTATGCGGTCTCGTTCTACTCCGCGCTGGACATTCGTGGCTTGGCGGAATCGGTCAGCAACAGTATCTACATCCAGTCGCCGAACCGCGTCCGTGATTTCTCGTACGCAGGTGTGGAGTACAGATGGGTGTCCGGCCCCGTCGACTTCGGCGTCGAGACGGTGTCGCGGGGGGCGGTGGACGTGAGCGTAACGGACCTCGAACGAACTGTGCTCGACGGTTTGCGCCATCCAGACCACGTCGGCGGGACCGACGAGTTCCTCCGCGCCCTTGAGGGCGTCCGGAAGCAGGACTTGCTCGCGATCGTCCTCGATCGCGGTCTTGCTAGCAATGCGCCCGCGGTCGACTGGCTGAAGCTCCGCGCGGAACTCGAGGAGCGCCGGCCCGAGCTGAACGACCTCGTCGACTCCGGCCTGCTTCTAAAGCACGAAGGGCGAGTGTATCTCTCGATCAAGGGACTGCTCCTCTCTCCAGGCGCGCGGGCCGACGAGATCCGCCGCGCTGCAAGCTCCGTGTTCGCCGAACTGCGGTCACGCTACAAGCAGGGTCCGGAGAACCTCCACAAGATCCGCGACTTGGCGGCAGCGGTCGGGCTTCAGGAAACCGTCGTCCGTGTGATTCTCAGCGCCTTCATCGGCACTACCCTCGTCCAGATCATCCAGAATACCGACACGGGTTGGTCCAGTTCCGTGCGCGGGCAAGAGTACCTTCTCGACTATCTCGACTTCGACCACTACGCCGGCAAGGTTCTCGAGAAGACGACGATTCCCAAGGATTACGCCGACACGCCTCGCGGTATCGCGTATCTTCGACCCGACCGAGTCCTTGCCTACCTCGAACGCTTCCGCGAGGGCGCGCTTTACTGCAAGGCCGGATTCCTCCTCACGCTGTTTCGGCGGGAGTGGAGCGTTCCGGAGGAGACGCTCCTGCGCATTCGGCGGCGACTTCCCTCGCGAAAATACTACTTTCCCCCCAGACTGAAGAAGGGTACCGGCAGATTCGTCCGGGAGTGGAGTCTCATCGTGCCCGGTCATCTATACTCGCGTTACTTGATTGCAACCGGCCGCAAGGAGGGAGCCGCCAGTGGCGTCGTTTAGCGCAAAGCGCGTCCAAGCAGCCGCGAAGGAGACGGGGTTCCGGGCGGAGGTCTACGAGAAGGCGGCACGACTCCTCGACTACCTGGCAGCCGTCGCCGAGCACCCGCACCTCAAGTCGCGACTGACGCTCCGGGGAGGCACGGCGATAAACCTATTTCTTGCCGACGAGCCTCCACCTCTCCCTCCAAAGACGCCCAAGGCCGACGTGACGGATGCGATGCCCGGCCAGAGCATCGACCTCATCGCGCTCGCCGTCCGCGACGGCGCCGTGCGATGCCGCATCCTCGGCACCGCGCGCGAGCTGACGCTGCGCTCGTCCGACTACTGGCGCATCGTCCCGGGCGAGATCGCGACCGTCCGCGTCAAGAAGTGCTGGAGCCACGCGCGGCACCCGTACGTCTCCGGCGAGATCGAGCGCACACGGCTGAACGCGGCCGAGTTGAGGCTGGTTCCTCTCCGCCTCTCTCCCGAGGGACTCTGGGAACCGTCCGACTACGGCTGGGGGCCGGACGATGAGATCGAGGAGTGGGCCAAGCCGATCGTCTCGCGGGGACCGCGCCCGTGGTTCGAGATGGAACAGGTCCTCCCCGGCAGCGATCCCAACGATCCCGATAGCGACCCGATCACGGATGCCGTGGATCTTCACCACAGCGGCGCCTCCGCGGATGCCCGCAAAGCGCTGATGGACCTGCTGGCGTTCCTGCGGGCGCTCTGACGTTTTCGTCCAAGAGAGACGCGCCGCCCTCGTCACTCTGATGGAGGGAGGCGGCCATGAGATACGCCATCGCATCCGCCGCGGCGTTCGCGATGCTTTCCTGCCGGACGGTTCCCCAGGACGCCGACCCGGGCCAGCCGATCGGCGCCTACGTGCTCGACGTGGCGCGGCCCGAGACGGTGACGGCGTCGGCTCTCGAATCGCCGATCTACACGCGCCTCGGACAAGAGAGCGTCGACGGACGTACGAAGCTTTACAAGACTTTTCAGGAGAGCGGTAATCCCGTCGCGGTCTTCGACGACCTCGTGGAGATCGAATTCTCGTGCGCGCCGTCTTTCGGCGGTCGCGTCGAAAGCACCCGCAAGCATTGGAACAACACCGTCGAGAAGCGGGTGACGTATCCTCCGGCCATCCGGCTGGTGGTCCGCAACCGGTCGTCCGAGTCGATCCGCATCGACGGGCGCTCGATGCTCTACCGCTCGCCCGACGGAAAGGTGCAAAACTTGATCCGAGAGGAGTTGGTCGACAAGAGCGACCAGTTCCTCGACATCTACCTCCCGGCGCGGGCCAAGCTCGACTCGCGCTTTATGGCGGTGGATTGGATCCGGCAGTGCTCCGGCGAATGGCAGCTGCAGAAAGGGCTCGACGCGGTCCATCCCGGCGAGTTCTTCTGCGTCTCGTTCGCGGCGGACACGCCGGCAGGACGGCGCGCCTATGAGCTGCGGCTGCTGCGCCGGTAGGCGGTAGGAACGCGTTAGTCGTCGGAGTCCTCCTCCGCGTCCAGGGTGCCGTCTCCGTCTCGGTCGAGGCCGATCCGCCATCCCGACTCCGGTGGCACGCACGTATACGTCAGCTCTCCCTCCGGCTCCATGGCGGAGGCGCGCAGCGCCGCGTCCGCGATCGGCGCATCGGAGGAGCGATCGGTTTGGAACCACCCGCCTCCGATGTAGAGATAGCCGCGGCCGCCGCCCTTGGCGACGAGCTCGCAGTCGCCCATGTCGGCGCGCGCCATCATGAGCGCCAGGCGGCCCTCCACCGCGGCGAGATTGCTCGCGGTCAGAGTGACCTGCTGGCCGACGATCGGCTTGAGGTTGCTCGGGAAGGCGAGCATGAACTGCTCCATTGCCTTGCGCTCCTGGAAGCCCGTCACGTTGGGCGGGAAACCTTCCGGGTTGCCCGGGTCGCGCGGACTGATCGTGCCGGGCGGACGCTGCAGGAAGAGCACCGTGCTGTGGAATCGGAAGAGGGTGTCGACCGATCCGTCGTGCAGGAAACCGAAACCGCGGACCTGGTCGCCCTTGTGAGCGTTGTCGCCGGGGATGACGAACTGCGTTCGGGGCATGCCGAACATCCCGACCTTCTGGTACATGTTGCGAAGGTGCGGGATCTTGAAGATCTGCGGCTCCCCTTCGAAGGAGAATCGCCCGTCGGTGCCGAAGAAGCCCGGCTTGGACACCCCATACTCCGCGTTGCCCAGCGGATCGAGGACATGGCACCCGTTGCAGTTGAAGAAGGTGTCGGTCCTGCGCGCGCCCATGTAGATGGAGCGGCCGAGCGCCTGCGCGGGCGTGTCCTCGTCGTCGAGCCGGCGAATCGGATTGGGTGGGTAGGTGATCTCCAGGACGAAGTCCGTGAACTTCCGCATGTCGTTGGGCTTGATCTGCTCGTGGCGGCCGTTGAGCCCGACGAAGGCGACGTTGAATTTCTGGAACGCCGTCTCCTCGTCGAACGCGCCGCCGTCGGGCTGGACGCTGGGCTCGGAGGTATTCTGCCGATCGCCGCGCCAGTGCATGGAGCCGTGATTGGCCAGGCCGCGCAGGCTCTGAGTCGTCATCGGCCCTTTCATCGGGCGAAAGTGGCGAGAGACGTCGAACGCCTCAGGCGGCACCGTGAACACTCCGGCGTTTTCGATCTGCGTGCCGTCGGGATCGCCGAGGTCCCACGCGAGACTGTCGAAGTCGCCGAAGATGTGGCAGCTCGCGCAGGCGGTGTCGCCGCGGCTGGAGCTGAACGAGGCGTCGTACAGGAAGCGGCGGCCTTTCACGACCTTCTCAGGCTCGGGGCTGTGCATCTTGAAGTGACGGACTTCCCGGCGCGACGCGAGGTCGATGACTTTGACGGCGTTGTCGAAGCGCGTGTAGACGTAGAGTCGCCCGCGGGCTTCGTCCAGCGCGAGTCCGCTGGGGCCGCCGCCGCTTACCGGGATCTGGCTGTCCGCGCTCGGGATGAACGAGTCGGCCTCGAGTTCGGCCGTGTCGAAGATCCCGATCTTGCTCGATCCGAACGCGGCGACGTAGAGTGTGGCGCCGTCGGAGGTCACGGCCATGTCCATGGGGAAGGCGAGGCTCTTGGCGTTGATCGGGTTGGGGATAGGCAGGAAGGGACCGTTGAAATCGATGTGCTTGTTGAGATGGCGCGGCTGCGCCGCGGCGCCGTCGAGTACGGTGATGCGGCTCTCCGCGATGTGGCCGCGCACGGTGTGTCCGGCGAAGACGCCGGGACCCTCGAAGCGATTGCGGTTCTGCGCCTCGGTGTTGGCCACGTAGACGCGTCCGTTGACCGGATTGACGATCATGTTGAAGAGCACGGTTCCGACGCCGGACACGGAGCTCATCTCGACGGGTGGAGTCGCGGTCGCGTCGATGACGAACACGTCCTTGTCCGGGAGATTGAACTTGACGAACGCGCTCCAATCGCGGCCTTCCTCGTCCTGCCAGCGGCCATCACGGTACTGGACGACGAGGCCGGTGGGAGGCTGGAGGATGCCCTGGGCGTTCACGGGGATGCGAATCAGTTGGTCGGGGTCGGCAGGGTTGGGGAC
>JACPRB010000147.1 GCA_016190155.1 Planctomycetota bacterium | reverse complement strand
GTTCCGGAGCGAGGTCGAGGTCTCGCTCAAGCTCTCGCACGAGAACATCGTCCGCGTCCACGACGTGCAGCACGACGCGCGCGGGCTCCGCTTCTACAGCATGGAGCTGCTCGAGGGGAAGTCGCTCCGCGCCTTGCTGCACGAGCGGAAGGCGCGCGGCGCGCCGACGTCCTTCGACGAGGCCTGCGAGGTCATGACGCAGCTCCTCGAGGCGCTCAGGACCGCGCACCGCCAGACGATCCACCGCGACTTGAAGCCCGAGAACATGTTCGTCGTCGCGGGCGAGGGGCTGAGGATCAAGGTCCTCGACTTCGGGATCGCCAAGGTCCAGGCGGGGAGCGGGGGCGCGGCCGCGATGACGGTCGGCGGCCTCGCGCTCGCCACCACGTATTACTTCGCCGTCAAGACGGCGGACGGCCTGCCCAATTGGAGCGCCGTCTCCAACGGTCCCAGCGGCACGACGATCCTCGACACGCCCCCCACCGTCACCGTGGGACCTTCGGCGAGCGAAGGCCAGTTCCTCACCGACGGCACGACCGCCATCTCGATCGGCGGAGTGACGAACCAGAACTCCGTCGTCTTCAAGGTCACGGTCAACGACGCGGACGGCGATCAGGTGCTCCTGGAGATCGAGGTGCAACCCGTAGGCACGCCGTTCACGGACACGGCCTTGGCGACCAGCGCCCTGGCGCCGGACGGAAGCGTGATCACACTGTCCGTTCCCGTCGGCTCCGACAACCTCTATCACTGGCAAGCGCGCGCCGTAGACGACATCGGTACCCCGGGCACCTGGGCGAGCTTCGGGGGCAATTCCGAGCTCGTCGCCGATTTCACTCGGGACGCCACGCCGCCCGATTCCGCGGTCACGACCTCCGGCGCCCTGAGGGCCGCGACGTATCCGGGGATGATCCAGGGGACCGCGACGGACGGCGCCGGCAGCGTGGCCTCCGTCGCCGTCACGGTCCAGCGCTCCTCGGACACCCTCTACTGGACCGGCGCCGGTTGGGGCGCCCTGACGTGGCTCACGGCCACCGGCACGACGACATGGGCCTACACGTTCACGCCCGCCGACGGCGAGACGTACGCGATTCAATCCAGCGCCACCGATAGTGCGGGCAATCCCGAGACGGCCTTCGGCGGTTCGAGCTTCACGTACGACACGACCGAACCGAACTCGACCGTGACGACATCGGGCATGCAGAGCTCGGGAACGTACGGAGGCGCCATCGCGGGCACGGCCTCCGACGGCGCGAGCGGCATCGCCTCGGTGCAGCTTTCGGTGCAGCGCTCCTCCGACGGGCTCTACTGGGACGGCGGCGCCTGGGGCGCGGCGCAAGCGTGGTTGGCCGCCGCCGGCACCACCAATTGGACCTACGGCTTCGCTCCGGCGAACGGCGCGACGTACACGGTGCAATCGCGCGCCACGGACGGCGCCGGAAACCAGGAAACGACGCCGGGCTCCTCCACGTTCTCCTACAACATCAGCGGTCCCGACAGCGCCATTCTGACGAGCGGCTTGTACGGGGTCGCGGGTTGGACCGGCACGATCTCCGGCAGCGCGACGACCACGGGCGGCGCGAGCGTGGCGACGGTGGAGATCACGATTCAGCGCGTCTCCGACGGACTCTACTGGACGGGCGCGGCCTGGGGCGCGATCACGTGGTTGGCCGCCGGCGGCACGACGAGCTGGAGCTACGCCTTCACGCCGGCGGACGGCGAGAGCTACCAAGTCCAATCGGCGGCCACGGATTCGTTCGCCAACACGGAGACGTCGTTCGGTTCGGGCAGTTTCTCCTACGACGGAGCGACTCCGACGTCCACGATCACCACGAGCGGAACCTACACGGCGGGGACGTGGAGCATGATGATCCAGGGGACCGCCGCGGACACCTTCTCCGGCATCGGCGGCGTCGACGTGCGCGTCCAGAGAACGAGCGACGGGCTCTACTGGAACGGCCTCGCGTGGACGGCCGCCCCCGCGTGGTTGTTCGCCACGGGCACGACCTCCTGGGTGCTCCCCTTCACGCCGACCGAACTGGCGTGGTATCAAGTGGAGAGCCGCGCGAGGGACGGGGCGGGCAACGTGCAGAGCGCGCCCTCGACGTCCACCTTCATGGTCGAGAGCCTCGGCGGCAGCGGAGGAACCAAAAGGAAGTCATGTTCGCTGGGGGCGAGAGGATCGGGATCGAGTTGGTGGATCCTCGCGCTTTGCGTGTTCATCGGTTCGCTCGTCCGTTCGCGTCACGCGGAACGGACGAACTCTTGAACGCTTGAACGGTCGAACGGTTCAACGGGCGAACGGCTGAACAGGTGAACGAGTGAACGGGCGACGTCCGGCACGACGACGAACCCGCCCACGATGAGAGCCGTCCACTGGACGACGGAATCCTGCATCCCCAGCCGCAGCGGCACCATCATCCTCGGCAGCAACGCCAACAGCACGCGTTGCCCGTCGCGCGCCAGCAGCAGGCGTACCGACCGAAAAGGGACCCGCGCGAGATCGCGCCGGATCTCGATCTCGGCGAGGTACTTGTCGACCATGACCAGGATGGCGTTGAGCTGGACGAGCACCATCGAGACGAACACGAACGCCAGCGCGGTGCGGTCGAGCACCAACACGATCGCCATCGCGCACAGGCCGCCGAGCTTGATCGGATCGCGCAGGAATGTGCCGCGCTCGAGGAGCCGGCTCGCCTGCTCCGGATCGGCGGGCAGGATGACGCGGCAGAACCGGATGTCCGGCATCAGCCCGATGGCCAGCGTCAAACACCCCAGCGCCACGACCAACTCGGGAGGGCCGAAGAACCGCATCAGCAGCATCGCCCCCACCAGCGTGCAGATGCTGGTGTTGGCCCAATCGATGGCGAGGTTGTTGGTGAGCACGCTGGCATGAGCGCGCCGGCCCCACCGGAGGCTCCACCCTCGCCCCATCATGTCGATGATCATCGCGATCCCGTTGAGCTGCGACAGACCGATCGCGAACAGGGCCACCGGGACCGGCACCTCGCGCAGGAACATCAGGAGCAGCGCGCAGACCAATCCGCCGGCTCGGATGGGATCCTGGAAGAAGTACGGCGTGCGAACGACGGCTGGGTTCCCGCGCACAAAGGTCATAGAATCCTCCCCGCCGAAATACCCCTGCCGCGCCTATTTGAACTATACGACGTTTCAACCGTGCAATCCAATGCGTTCGACCGTGATGAACTCCCGAACACCTTTGGTAGAATCGGCTCGCGAATGCTCAGGCTCACCATCACCGACACCAACCGCGCGCAGCGGATCTTCGAATCCGACGATCCGGTCGTCGTCGTCGGCCGGGCCACCGGCTGCACCGTGGTGCTGGCGGATCCGGAAGTCGCGGAGCGCCACTGCCAGATCGAACGAACCTCCGACGGCCATTACAAGCTCGTGGACCTGGAGAGCGCCACCGGCACCGAGGTCAACGGCGTCCGCGCCAACGTGCAGATCCTCGAGGATGGCGATCGCCTCTGGCTGGGCCGCTCGACCATCCTCATCGAAACGTCCGGCGACGCCTCGGAACAGCGCACGGATCGCGTGCCCGTGCTGCGGCCCCGCCGCCGCCGCGCGCGCCTGCCGCGCCGCCGCCGCATCGTCCTGCCCCGCCGCGAGCCCAAGGAGAAAGTCTTCTCGCTGGACGACCTCAAGGTCGTGCTCGACTCCCTCGTCGAGGAACAGGGCCCGCAGGCCCTCGACGGCGTCCGCGAGGCACTCGACCAGCTCTATGAAGAGCATAAGGGCTCGCCGCTGTTTGAATCGCTCGAGCAGGAACGCGACACGCTCATGCGGATGCTCCAGATCAGCAAGCTCCTCACGGGCGAGCGCAATCTCAAGAGACTCCTCGACGTGATCGTGGACTCGGTCATCGAGCTGACGGGCGCCGAGAGAGGTTTCCTCATCCTTCGCGAGGACGCGGCGGTCGCCGTGAAGGTCGCGCGCAATTTCGATCGCGAGGCCGTGCGCAAGCCGGAATTCAAGGTGAGCCGCACGATCGCCGAGGAGGTGCTGCGCACCGGCAAGCCGATCATCTCCGCCGACGCGATCAACGACCCCAGCCTCCCCGCCGCCGGCAGCGTCGCGGACCTGAAGCTGCGGTCGCTCCTGTGCATGCCCTTCACGCTGCGCGACACCGTGATCGGCTGCGTCTACATCGACAACCGGTTCGAGACGGGCGTCTTCATGGAGTCGGACCTGCCGCTGCTCCAGGGGTTCGCGGAGCTCGCCGCCATCGCCATCGAGAACACCCGCCTCTTCGAGGAGAACCTCCGCAAGCAGGAGGAGCTCGCGCGCTCGCGGGAGGAAGTCGAACGGCTCAACCAGCAGCTGCGCGAGAAAGTCGAACGCCAGTACGTCGAGCTGGCCAAGGTCAAGCAGGACCTCCTCTCGTCGCAGAAGACCGTGGAGCTCAAGCACGACTTCAGCGCGATCATCGGGAAGAGCCGGGCGATGCGCGAGGTGCTGATGCTCCTGGACAGGCTCATCGACACCGACGAGCCGGTGTTCATCTACGGCGAGAGCGGCACCGGCAAGGAGCTCGTGGCGCGCGCCATCCACTACAACTCCAAGCGCGCGAAGACCGGCAAGCTCATGAGCGAGAACGTCTCGGCGATCCCCGACACGCTCCTGGAGAGCGAGCTCTTCGGGCATGAACGCGGGGCGTTCACCGGCGCGATCGCGACGAAGCAGGGGCTCTTCGAGCTCGCCCACCGCGGCACGCTGTTCTTGGATGAGATCGGCGACATGTCGCTGGAGATGCAGACGAAGCTCCTGCGCGCGCTGCAGGAAGGCGAGATCCGGCGCGTCGGCGGCAAGGACGTGATCACGGTCGACTGCCGCATCATCAGCGCGTCGAACAAGGACCTGCGCCAGCTCATCAAGGACGGCCAGTTCCGCGAGGACCTCTTCTACCGGTTGAACGTGGTCCAGATCAACCTGCCTCCCCT
>JACPRB010000141.1 GCA_016190155.1 Planctomycetota bacterium | reverse complement strand
TCGTCCACGCCTGCGCGTACTTGAAGCCGACCGGGCCCGAGTAGAACTGGCCGGGCGACTGCTTCATGATCGACTCGAACGGGAGCGCGTGCTTGAGATTGCGCTTGAGAATCTTGAGCCGGTCTTCGAGGATCCTGGCTTTCTGCGCGACCTTGCCCTTCTCGACGGTGATCGCGCCCATGTACTCCGCGATCCCCTCGTTGTACCAGTAGGGCGGTCGCGGAACCATCAGGCTCATGAACTGATGGAACGACTCGTGGTAGAGAGTCTGAAGCGTCGCGTCGAGATCGACGTCCTCGAACAGCAGCAGCTCGCGGAACGACGCGATGAAGTACCCCAGCGTGAATTCCTGCCGGCGCATGAGCGTCAGCTCGCCGTACGTCATGTACGCCTCGCGCGTGTTGAAGACGGCGACGCGGGGCTTGGAACGCTTGGGATCCTCCTTGAAGAACGTCTTGAACGTCTCCGCGAAGTGCTTGTAGGCCGCCTCGAGCCGCTCGCCGTAGAGCTGGGTCTTCTCCATCGAGATGTCCGTCAGCACCCAGAAGTGCGGAAACTCCTTCTTGAACTTGCAGCCCAGGTGCTCGGGACCCTTCACGACGTTGAGGATGCTGCGCCGGCGGCTGCGCGTGTCCTCGTCGGCCGGATCCAGCCGCTCCGCCAGCTCCAGATCCTCCAGCGCCGCCTTCGCGTCGCCCTTCGTGACGAACTTGAGATACCCCAGCAGGCCGATCGCGGAGGCGCAGTCGGGCATGCGCTTGACGGCTTCCTCGGCGTAGTACGCGGCCTTCTCGTAGTCCTGATCGTCGTCCCACGTCAGGGCCGCCGCGGCGAACGCCTCATGGAAATCGGGATCCCGCGTACAGCGGACGAAGTCGCGCCGCGCCTGCGTCGTGTTGCCGAACTTCAAGTTGAGCAGGCCCCGCCAGAAGCGCGCGGCGGTGAATTCCGGCGCCGCGTCGATGACGGGATCGAAGAGCGACAGCGCGCGCAGGTCCTCGCGGTCGCTCACGCCGATCTGGAGGATCCGCAGCGCCGTCTCCTTCGCCTGCCGGTAGTCCCACTGCTTGTCCTCGGGCAGGCGCCCCATGAAGAACTCGTCCTCGACGGAGAGCTCGATCGAGCGGAGCTCCTTGGCGTCGTTCTCGGCCGAGAGATCCCCTTCCAGCGCGCGCCGCACGAGGATCTCCGCCTCGGCGAAACGCTTGTCGAGCTCGACGGGGTTGAGCTTGCCTTGCACGGAGAGCTTGGAGTACGTCGCCTTCCCGCCCGTGATGCCGAGCCCGCACCAGCCTTTGGTGTACGTCGCGTCGGACGCGGAGAAGACCTCCTTGCCGTTGACGAGGACGCGGAACTCGCCCCCCTTGGCCGACAGGCGCACCGTCGCGGGACTGGGCAGCTTTTCGCCCGGCTTATCGGCGACGGGTTCCTGCTTCTGGCCGGTGTGTCGCGTCAGCGCGAAGCCGTGGTCGCCGGCGCCCAGCGTGAGCGTGTAGCCGTTGCCTTCCCAATTCATGAAGAGCATGAACGCGGGCGCGGCGTCGCCGTCGAGCGACACCGTCGACTCCAGGAGGAAGTCGCCGTCGTAGTCCACGTCCTTGAGGGTCCAATAAGCGGCGCCTTTGGCCTTGAGCGCGAGTCCGCCGTCGGCGACCTCCGATGATCCGCCGCGTTGCGGATTGAAGTCCTCCTCCTGCTCCGGGATGGAGAAGTCGTACGTGAGGGACAGGGTGTCGCGTCCGAGTCGGCGCGACAGGCCGCGGAACGCCCCTTGGTTGGTGAGGATCGGCGTCAGATCGGGGACGCGGTCCTCGTAGGACGCGTCGGCCTTGACGGCTTCGTCGAAGGCGGCCTTCGCTTCCTTCCACATCTTGCGCATGATGAACTTGCGGCCGAGCTCGTACGCGCCCGCGGCGCCGTCGGTCTTGTGCATGGCGCGGGCGATCTGCGCGAAGGAGCCGTCGTCGAGCATGTCCCAGGTGAGCGTGACCTGGGCGCCGGGTTGGGCGATCTTGAGGTCTTCGCGTCGCAGTTCGACGATCGTGGCGTTGGGGAAGACGGTGCCGGCCTTGGTGCGCAGCGAGAAGCGCTGGGACGCCAGGCGGGCCTTGAGATCCGCCATGCGCTTGGCATCGGCGGCGCGGTCGGCCTCGATGGCGGCCTTGGCTTCCTGCACCCGCTTGCGGGCGGCTTCGACGCGCTGGGCGCGGCGTTTCTCGTAGGCTTCGCGGAGGGCGGGGTCGGGGCCGGCCGGCGCTTTGGCGGGTTCGACTTTCGGCGCGGGGGCGTTGCGGCCTGCCTTCGCTTCATCAATCCGTTTGGCGATTTCGTCGACGCGGGTCTTGCAGAACTCGGTGTATGGATAGGCGTCCTGCAGCTTCTTGAAGGTACGGAACGCGTCGGCGAACTGGCCGGCCTTCAGTTGTTGGCCACCTTGCTCGAAGAGTTGCTGCGCGGCTGATTCGGCCTCGGCGGCGCGCTTGCGCCGGTTCTCTTCGGCCTCGCGGCGCATCTGCTCCTCGGGATCGACCGGGACGGTCGCGGGCGGCGTCTCCGGTTCGGGTCTCTTGGCGGGAGGGGGTTCTGGTTTGGGTTCAGGCGCGGCGTCCTTGCGTCCGGAGAAAGTGAAGGCGAGCAGGGCGATGGTCGCGGCGACGGCGACGGCGGCGGCCACGAGAAGGGTGGTGCGAGACTTCCTTGGAGGAGTGGGTGCGCCACGAGGGGCCTTGTTCTTTGTGGCGGGCGCTGCCTGAAGGGATGCCCCCGCCGGGCGGCCGGAGTCGGACGGCCTGCTTGGAGTTCCGCTCGTCACGGTTCGTTTGGCGGGCGGCCGGTCTTTGATTTCCACGATCCCCTTGTCGAGCATCAGATCGGCCGCCGAGCGGGCGTAGCCGATCTTGGCGAGGTCCTTCGACAGTTGCTCCATCGGGGGGGAGACGCGGCGGAGGGCTGGAGTCGGAGTGGGCGACGTCTTGCGTGCCTTGAGCGGCGGATGGCCGGCGATCTTCTGGATCAACTGCGCCGCTTGGGTGGGAGTGAGCCACCCCGCTTCGACGGTGATGTCGGCGGTCGTCTTCGCGATGCCGTATTTCTGCAGCAGCGCTTGCGCTCGGGTTGCCGCTTGATGGCGGGCGGGCGACAGGAGTTTATGGCGGACCGCCAAGTCGGCGAAAGAGGTGTCGTGCTCGGCCATGTTGCGATCTCCAACACACTCTCGCCCGCGGCCGGAGATGATACCCCTCAAGGACGGCGAAGACCACAAGCAGATGGCCTCAACGGCTGGTGGCGACGATCGCCGTCGGTTTCTCGGGCGTCCCGCTTTCCAGGCTGAGGGCGAAGCCGTCGACAGGGCCGGTTTCCGGGGCCTTCCAATCGTCCAGGAGAAGGCTGCCGTGAGTGTCGCACGTCGCGGCGAAGACGGCGTCGGATCGGCCCGTCACGAACATCCACAGACGGTAGGTCTTGCCCTCCGCCGCGGGCGGCAGCGCGCTCAGGACGGCGAGCTTGTCGGCCGTGCAGGCGACCCGAGCTCCGCCTTCCGATCCTCGGAGCGTGAAGACCCTCGTGCTTGGGTCGCGAAGGAGTTCTTCGGTTTTTCGGAGTCGCGCCAGATCCGTCCTGGCTTCGTCCAGTTGGAAGCGAGCTTTGGCGAGATCGGCTTGGCTGGTGGTGAGGGAGTCGATTTGTCGTTGATGATCCTTGGTTGATTGGTCCAGCTGCTCCCGCAACTTGGCTGTGTCCGCACGCTGGACGTCCAGATCCTGGTGAAGCCTCTCGTTGGCGCGCAGCACGTCTTCGCATCGGTCGCCGGCCTGTTTGAGGAGAACGCCGAGGATCGCGGCCGTCAGCGCGATTCCACCGGCGAGGACTTTGAGCAGCATCGTTAAGAATCTCCTGATCCGGTATAGAATGGTATCAACGTGGGCCTCACCTTGGAGGGACATTTGCCACCGAAGGGCAGTAGGTTCCACGAAGTGCCTTTGGTGCGCACGAATGACGAAGGTGCCGCAGAGGCCGCTGAGATCGCGAAGAAGAACGCTGAGGATTCTTCAAGAAAACGGCTCTGCGTTCTCTCCGTACCCTCTGCGCGCTCTGCGGTCGGTCTTTCGGAGTGAATCGTGGGATCTACTGCCGAAGGGGGACGTATGGCGGCCGAAACCATCGTCGTTCGAGGAAAGCGCCCGCAGCTCTTGGCCAAAGCGGCGCTGATCGTGGCGGTCGCGGCCGCGATCGGATGGGGGCTGCAGTCGTGCGGCACCTTTGAAAGGACTTTGCTCGGCCGTTTGGACGAGCAGGCATCTTTTCCTCTGCGAGCCGGCTTCGCCATCGCCGTCGGTTGCGTGTTCGCGGGGATATTGCTCAAGGATAACTGGGGGCATCGGTGCGAGTTGCGACCGGAAGAACTGGTTATCGTGAGCCGCCGGGGTCGTCTCTCGATTCCCTACTCCGCGATTGCAGAAATAAGATGTATCGCGCTGAAGAGTTTCGACGAGTGGTTGCAACGGCAGAGCGAAGCGCCACCGCGTCAGCGGGAGATCTCCTCCGTATGCAGGAGCGGATTGGGCGTGGACATACTATTGTCCGGCGGCAACTTGGACGTAGGATCCACACGCTTTGTGGAAATGGTGCGCGAGCGCTGTGGTCCGCAAGAACCCGCAAGGGAATAGCCTCCATTCCGGACGAGGAGAGGACCGGCTGCGCCTTCCGGGGCGGCTCCGGTCCGGCATCGCGCAAGAGATGGCGCAGGCACGTGGCCAACAGGAAGATCAGCGCCGCGCCCACGATGAGGACGACGGTCACGCGCAGTCCCGTGATCAAGAGCATCCAGAGCCGGTTCGGCGGCGGGAGGGCCTGCAGGAAGAACGACGTCGAGGAAGCCTCGACGCCCTCCTCATCCAGGAGGGCTCCTTCCGGATCGAGCGCATCGATCGACAGCACGTAGGAGTCATGATTACACGCCATCGGATGGGGAAAGATCGTGCGCTGCGGCTCCCTCGCGATCTCGGTGAGCGCCTCGACCAGCCCGCGACCTTGCGTGGGCAGACGGTCGGGCGAAACGCCCGCGTGTTCCGCCAACAAGTCCACGCGGGCGGCGCGGATGGCTTGGGCGAGACGGAGATCGCCGGTCGCGTCCCAGCAGGCGTTGAGCTCCGAATCGACGCCCAGGCTGCGATTGGTCGTGTTCGCGGATCCGATCGTCAAGAGACGATCGTCGACGATCAGGATCTTGGAGTGGATGTAGCGGGGCGCCTCGTCTCCGTGGCGGTCCAGCGAGGCGGTGTAGAAGATACCCAGGGCGTGGCCCGTTCGGACCGAGACGTCCTTCAAGTGGCGCAGATAGGAGCGCTGGGCGAATCCTACCGCGAGCTCCTCGGTGAAGGCCTCGTTCTCCTTCGGATAGATCAAGACGATGTCCAGCTTGGTTCTGCGAGGATCTTCCATGCGCCGGACGAGCGCCTTATAGACGGCCCGCGAGCTGAAGTACTGGTTCTCGATGTAGATGAACTCCTCGGCGGCGTCGATGGCGTCGAGGTAGAGCCGGCGGATCTGACGGACGGCACCCTGCGGGGGCTCGAAGGTTCGTCCGAGGGTGAGGCTCAGGCCGACGCGCGCGGGACCGAGCGGTAGTCCGGGCGATTTCACCGGGAGCGGGCGAGGCGGCGAGGCAGGTTCTTCGATGTCGGTTCCGCCGGACATGCGCCAGCGCGCGCGGAAGAGGGCGATCAACTCGTCTACGACGGGCCCTGTCATGTAGGCGTGCGCCTCGTGGTAGGGTCCGTACGGCGTACCGTCGCTCTCCGCGCGGAGCGGATTCTCGGCGAGATGCCGGCGGTCATCCCACCGATGCTCGCAGATGTCGGTTCCGCCGAGGAAGGCGATATCCCGGTCGACGATCACGAACTTCTGGTGATGGCTGGCGCCGATCGCATGCCGGTCGTCGAAGCGCAGCAAGATGTGTCGATGGCGCGTCGAGCTGAACTTCAGCGTCTGCAGGATCTCTCGCTGGAAGACGAAGATCGGGTTGTAGTTCCATTCCAAGATGTAGACTCGCAGGTCCGGATTGCGAGCGCACAGTCGGTCCAGGAATGCCAGCAACGCCACATCCGGTGCCCGGGCGTCCGCGCGGTCGGGGCCGCGCAAGAGTTCGACGGTGCTGTCGAATTGCCAGCCGGCCATGAGGATCGTGCGTCTCGCCTGGCGCGCGCAGTGGTAGAAGGTGCTGTAATAGTCGGCCGCGTCCACCAAGAGCCCCGAGCTCTCGGCCGGAGCGACGGTCCAGCAGTTGCGGCCGGGAACCAACAGGGTCCGCGTGGTCGCGTCATGGTGGAGGCGGATCATGGGGCGTCGTCCTTGGTGCCGAGATATCGCTGCGCCAGGATGGCCACCGTCACGATGAGGGCGGCGATGAGAAAGGTGATGGCCCACGTGACGGGCGTGGGATCTCGCAGGGCGGCCGCGATTTGGTGTCCGAAGACGCTCAGGGCGACGACGCCGGGGCCCATCCCCAAGAGCGTGCCCAGCATGAAGTCGCGGAAGCGGATGTGCGAGGCGCCGGCGACCATGTTGACGAATCCGAACGGCGCCATCGGGACCTTCCGGGCCAGGAAGACGGCGATGACGCCGCGGCGGGCGAGCTTGCGGCTGATGCGATGGATACGCGCGCCCGCCCAGTGCTCCAACGTCTCATGACCGAGGGCGTGGCCGACGCCGTAGGAGACGGCGGCGCTGGCCATGCAGCCGGCCAAGGCATAGAGGCTGCCCAGCCAAGGGCCGAAGGCCAAGCCGCTGGCGAAGACCAGCGCGATGACCGGGAACATCACGAGTCCGCCGACGACGTAGATCGCGACGGTGATGAAGGGCGTGAACCAGCGGGTTCGGTAGGGCTCGACCCGGAGCGAGATCCGTTCGGGATGGGCCAGATCGCGCAGCGGGGTCCATCGCCACGCGGCCGCCAGGATCAACAGCGCCAGGGCGGCCAGCGCTGGCCATCGCCACGAGAGGCGCCGCCGGACGGGGGGCTGCGCGGCGAGCGGGTCCTTGGTGCGGGAACTTTCCACGTAGGAATGATCCGCGTCGGGTCGCGGAGGTTATTGGGAATCCCGGTTTCGCGAAGCCTCCCGCGACGCTTCCTCCAGGATCTTGCGCTCGACGCCGGTGAGGCTGTCGATGCCCTCGCGGCTGACCTTCTCGAGGATCGCGTCGACTCTTTGGCGCAAGTCGGCGGTGCGCTGGGCCTCCTGGCGGGCGCGCCGTTCCGCGCGGCGCATGCGCCAGCGGGCGAAGAAGCCGGGCCGCCGGGCGCGAGGCGGGGCGTAGTCGAACTCCGGCGCCGCGGCGAACATCGGATGGGCCTCGATCTCGCCCCACTGGAGCAAGCGCCGGATCTGCCAGGCCTCCAGCAGGACCCAGATGCCCAGGAACCCCAGCAGCAGCTCGCGCTGCACGAATCCCCAGATCGTGATCGCGATGCCGATGGGGATGGAGAAGTAGGTCGTAACGAGGGCGGAATGGCTCCGGCTGTACCGCATCAGCAGGAAGTTGACAAGGATGCTCCCCCCGTCCAGCGGGTAGGCGGGCACCAGCAGGTTGAAGAGAATCAGGACGACTTGGAGCTTGAGGACGGCGAGACAGAGGCCTTCCCAGAATGTGAAGCCGTAAGGCCACCAGGCTTCGAACGGATTGAGGTACCCCCAGCTCCAGGGCTTTCCGACGGCCAAGAGGATGGCGATGCACAAGAGCGCGATCGGGACTTGCGCGAGGGGCCCGGCCGCGGAGATCTTGATGTCTTGGCGCGGATCGTGCGTGCGTCCGACGTAGGCCAATCCACCGAGAGGCCACAGGAGGATCTGATCGGCGTGCTGTCCCAGAGACTGCGCCATGAAGCAGTGCCCCAGTTCATGGACGATCGTCGTCACGAGAAGCGCGGCCATGACCATCGCCATCCAGCCCATGTGCCGGGCTCCCCCTTCCGCCAACGCCTGCAGGACGTACATCGCCACCAGGACGGGATAGAACCAGTGGCATCGGATCGGGATGCCGAACAGGCGGAAGAGCGGGAACGTCCAGTTGAGGAATCCGCCGATGGGCGCACCTCCTTCTCTCGCTCCATTTATAACGAGTCCGGGGTCCGGCGTCACTTGGGAAAGGAACGGTGCATGGATACGAGCGAGGTCAGAACAGCCATCGGCCGTAGACGCGGCCGCACCACAGACAGATCGCCCAGAGGAAGCTGAGCGTCTCCAGCGGCTCCCGACAGCGCGGGCAGGTGTCGATGGGTCCCAGCAGCGCCAGGAGCCGGACCAGCAGCCGTTTCATCGGATTCCCAGGATACGGCAAAAACTGCATGGTGCGGCGAGCTGAAAACCCTATGAGCGAATCGCGAAATCCTGCGAGTCGTTCGTCACGGCATGTCTTCATACGTTCTCCAGTTCGCCTGTTCTTGCGTTCACCCATTCGCGCGCTCGACGACATAGGCGGCTGGCGGAAAACGGATACCCGCGCGGACAACAAGCCCCGAACGGGTGAACGAATGAACCGGTGAACGCTCTCGGCGGATAATGTCCGCGCATCGAAGGGAGGGGCCGTCGGTTGCGGACGCGGCTGCGTCGAACGGGCGGACGTTTGGACCCGTGAACGGATGAACGGGGCTACTGCCCCCCCATCCGCTGCTTGATCCGGTCCTTGTTCTCCTTGTAGACGCGCGTCTTGTGGTATCTCTCGTAGATCCGCAGATAGAGCGGGGATGCTTCGCCGCGCTTTCCTTCGGCGTACAGCCGGTCCGCGTCCTCCAGCAGCTTGCGCGCCTCCTTCTCGTCGCGACCCCCCAGGATGTCCTCGAGCACGTCCTCGCCCTTCTCCTCGATCGCCTTGGCGGCCGCCTGCTTGGCCAGGTCCGCGATCACCTCGTCGATCTGCACCCTCGGCCGCGTCGGCGTGCCGCGCACGGGAATCGTGATGAGCTGGTCCTTCCAACGCTTGAGGAACGGGAAGCGATTCAGGAGCCGATCCGTCACGGGGATCTTCCACGCCAGATCGAGCGTCTGATCCAGACCGATCGTCCCCGTCCAGGTCGTCTGGATCTTCGAGATGCGCATCGGAACGGGCCGATCGTAGCGGACCCGCCCGTCGACGATCGTGAAGTCGATCGGATCGAGCTGCAGGTCCCCGGCGGCCTCCTCGTCGATCGCCTTGAGCACCTCTCCCAGAAGCGGCGAACCCCGGAGGGCCAGACCGCGGATCTCGAAGTGTCCTCGACCGTTGATCGGCTTCTTCGGAAGCGCGTCCCAGCCGCCCGTGAGGGCCTCCTTCGTGAGGGGCGCGTGGTAGGCCAGATCGAGCACGCAGTCCACCTTGCCGTCGATAAGGGCGTCGACCGACCCTTGCGCCACCGCGAACATGGGATGGATGAGCGTCAGAAGCGAGCTCATCTGCGCGTTGGTGTCCACCGTGCGCAGCTCGGCCTTCGCGGTCGAGCGCGCGTCCTTGGCCTCGCGCAGATCGAGGACGCTTGTGAGCGCGGCCTTGCCGTTGTTGAGGTCGAGCGAACTCTCCGTCGTGACACGCTCATCGGCCACCCGCGTTTGAAGCTCGCCTTGGACGCTGAACGCCTTCGTCGTGAACTGCGCGAGATCGAAGGACGCCTTGCCCTCGGAGCCGCGCAGAATCGCCAGCGCGTCGAGCTCCTTGGCGCTGCCGTCCAGGGTGAACGTGAGCTTCTGCTCCTTCGCGCCGGAGAGCTTGCCCGGCAGCCAGGGCTGCAAGACCGCCCCCAACTTGTCGGGCACATAGGCGAAGTCGCCGGTCAGCCCGCGCAGTACCGGTTCCGTCTTCGCGTTCAGGATGTTCCCCTTCAAGGTGCCCCGCAGGAAACTCGAACCGAGCTGGGCGCGATGAATGACGCAGTCGAGCTTCTCCATTCCAACGTCCGCGTCGAGAGCGAGCTCGACCTTCGGCTCGGCGATCTTCGTGCCGGCTGCCGCGAGCTCGAAACGCTCGATGATCGCCTGGCCGGTGGCCTTGAACAGGCTCGTATCGCCGGCGAGGCGCAGCTCGACCTTCGCCAGACCGCGCAGGTCGTAATCGTCGGCGCCGGTCACTTGGGTTTGGGTCGTGAAGTTCAGGTCTCCCGTGATCGCGCGGTCCATCGCGAGCTCGAACGTCCCCGCGAGGTCGCGCTGCGCGAACTTGGAGCGCCCTTCCGGCATGGTGATCTCCAGGCGCGGCGTGGAGATCCGGCCTTTGGCGGAAAGGGCGTCGCCGCGCAAGGTCGCTTCCGCGTCCGTCGTCACGGTTTCGCCCGCCAGCGAGATGTCGAAGAGCGGGGGAAGCTTGTCCGGCTGCGCCTTCGCCTTCAAGGCGAGGGTGCCGTCGAGCCGGCGCGGTTCCGAGAGGAAGCCGGCGATCTGACCCGACATCTGGAGATCGAGCCCCGGAGCGACGAGCGTCAGAGACGCGATGTCCATGCGCCCTGAGTCCGACGTCACCGCGCCGGCGGAGAGACTCGCTTCCCACGATCCGTCGGCCTTCACGGCGCGCACGTCCGGTGCGAAAGCCCGGACGACTTCCAAGACCGGAGCGACATCGCCCTTGAGGTCCAACCGGCCTTGCGCCGTTTTCGACGTCTGGCGCATCGTGGCGGATCCGGTGCCGCGAACGAGGTCGCTGGCCAGCTCGATGCGGCTGATCTCGATGAGCTCGCCCTGCTGCGCTGCCGAGATCTTGAGGAGCACGTCTTTCACGGCCACCTGCGCGATATTCAGGGAAGCGGTCGAGAGCGTCGCTTCGCGGGCGTCGAACCGGCCGGTCCCCGTGTCTAACAGGGCGTCCCACGTCAGCGCGAGCTCGCGCACGTGCGCGCTGTGGGCCTGCAGCGACGGCGCCTTGATCTCGCCTTGGAGCGTGGCCTGACGTTGATGGAGCGTCAGGCGGCCGGTCGCCGAGATGTCCTCGCCTTGGAGCGGGGCGCCGAGTTTCTCCTGGATTCGAGTTGGGCGGGCGGTCGCTCGATAGGAGAACCCGCCGTCGGTGCGGTCCGCGTTCAAGAGGTCCGCGACCTCGCCTTCCATGTGGACGTCCAGCAGGTCCGAATGGAGGTCGAGCCGTTCGAGCTTGGTTCGTCCGCCCGCGCTCATGTCGAGCACGCCGGCGGCCGCGAGCGTGGCGTCGATGGGGCCGAGGCTCTTGCCGGCGACGCGCGTGAGACGC
This sequence comes from Planctomycetota bacterium, assembly GCA_016190155.1. Taxonomy (GTDB): domain Bacteria; phylum Planctomycetota; class MHYJ01; order MHYJ01; family JACPRB01; genus JACPRB01. The sequence goes on along the minus strand of JACPRB010000141.1, from coordinate 1,829 downwards.
AGCCCGCGGACGGCGACGTCGGCGGAGCCTTCGCCGCGTTCGCCCGAGGCCGCGAGTTTCGCGTCGACGCGTACCTGGCCGCCGAACCCGACGCCGAGGTCCATGAAGCTCGAGAGCTGGCGCGCGAGGGCGTCGAGGTCGACGTTCGCCTGCATGGACGAGTCGCGGATGGCGCGTTGGTTGAGGTCGATTCCACCGCGCGCATCGAGAGCGGCGTTGCCGCTGCGCAGCTGGGCCTTCGCGATCTCGACGACGCCGGACGCCTCGTATCGCCCGTCGAGGGCGAACGTGATGGAAGGATCGATCGGCACCGGCCGGCCTTGTTCATCGGAGGCCGACAGGTTCTCCAGGCGGGCGTCGAGGGCGAGGGTCGATCGCCGGCGCGCGGCGTGGATTTCGGAAGAGATGTGCGCGTCGCCTGCGACCGTGTAGCCGCTCTTGATTTTCAGGAGCGGGCCCGCGGCCTCGGTCAGTCCTTTGAGATTCGATGTGAGATCCAATTTCGCGTCGACGATTCTGTCATCGGCGAAAAGGTTCTCGGTTTGCGCGCGGACGTCGAGCGAGAGGTAATCGTCGGCCGAGAAGGTGAGCTTCTGGGTGCCCGCGCCGTCGCGATCCAGGTGGATCTCGTTCGTGAGGAGCAGGCGTTTCGAGCGCGCGGGATTCGGTCCGATCGCCGGGCCCGCGGCGAGGAGGTCCGTGATCGCGAGGGTGCCTTGGCCGGAGAGCGACTTCGCCGAGGTGAATCGATATTCGCCGCGGCCGGTGAGGATCCCCTCGAGTTTCTCGATGGGGGCGTAGGCGGCGGCGATCGGCAGGAACGTGGCGAGGTTCACCCCGGTCAGTTCGTAGCGGACGGGTCCTTGGAGAGTCTCGGGGCCGACGGTGAGTTCTCCGCCGGCGACGATCTGACGACCGCCGGCCGTCGCTTCGAAACGGATCGGTTGATCGAGCGAGTCGACGTGGGCTTCGACGTTCACTTCGTCGAGCAGGGTGCGGCCGGTCGTGGGATCGACGAACTCGACGCGGCCGTTGGAGATCAGCAGATGGGCTCGGACGCGGGGGAGTTCTTCTTGGCCGCGTTCGCGGGGAGGCTTGGGCTCTTGGGTCGGCCGCTCTTTGAGGAGGGTTTCGATGTTGGTGCGGCCGGTCTCGTCGCGGCGGACGACGACGGCGGGGCCTTCGATTCGCGCGTCCACGACGTAGGTGCCGCCGAGGGCTTTCCAGAGGGACACGTCGAGGGCGACGGATTGGGCGGAGAAGACGGGCTTTCCCTCGCGGTCGGTGACGGCGAATCCCTTCATGTGGACGGTGGCGGGCCAGGAGAAGGAGAAGTCGTCGACGACAGCGGTTCCGTGGATGTTGTCGTTGACGGCTGCGACGACCTGTCCGCGGGCGACGGAGGAGATGACGAGGGGGCCGAGGAGGAGGACGAGGAGGATCAGGCCGGCGGTGATGGCGCTCGTCCATAGGAGGATCCGTTTCCATCGGCGGCGCTTGGGTGGGGCGGGCGGCGTCTGCGGCTGAACGGCGGGTGTCGGCGTCGGTTCGGTCATGGGGCCCTCGGGAAAACGGGCGGCATTGTAATGATCGAGTGGGGCGATCTCAACAACTGCACCGTAGCGTCGGTGGCGGGGCGGGCGCATGGGAAAATGGGCACGATTCAAACGAGGGTAACAGTCGCGGCAGGCTTGTCGAGCACGAGAGGGCCTCTTCTCAGGGTCCCCTGCTGTGCTAATCGATCAAATCTTTGTGCTACGACAAGATTTTTCATGAACCTCCAGGCCAGTCGCCTGAGTATCTCTGAGGAAGGCAGGAAACCAGGAAAG
>JACPRB010000138.1 GCA_016190155.1 Planctomycetota bacterium | reverse complement strand
TGCGTCTCCCAAGACTCCATGGCGCGTTCAGCACAGTTCGAGCGACCGCCGGCCTGAAAAAGAAGGACGGGTAGACACGATCGCTTCCCCAAAATCGCCGCCAACCCCGTGATTACGTAGCGCTGTAGGACTAGGAAGCCAGGAGGAAGACCGAAGGACAGGACGACCGACTTCCTTTCCTGGTTTCCTGGCTTCCTCAGAGATACTCAGGCGGCAGCATTCCGGAAGACCTTCGCGCGGAACCTACCGCGAGATCGCTCGCGACAACAAGACCAGCGATCGATCGAAACGATACTGCACGTTCATGTGCCCGTCGTCGAATTCCTCATGGATGTGGCGAATGCCCCGCGCGCGCAGGCGTTGCGACAGGATTCGCGCTCCATAATGGAGGTGGAATTCGTCGCGGGTTCCGCAGTCGAAGAAGAGCAGACGCATCCGGCGCAAGACGCGCGCGTATCGATCGACCCGTTCGACGGGATCGTGCGCCAGCCAACGCCGCCACACGGCCGGGCGCAATTCGCCGGTCTTGGGATCGAACGGCAGATCGAAGCCCACGGGACGGCGAGGATTCGGCGAGTAACAGGCCGCCATGGCGATCGTGTTGACGACGGGAACAAGGGTTCCGTCGATCTTTTTCGGCATCCGTTCCCAAGCGCGAAGGAAACGATCGACTCGACCCCCGTACTTGGCCAGCGCGTCCAGGCACTTCGGAAAGTCCGGCAGATAGCAATAGGCGAAATACATGTCGCCGCTGTGGCAGGCGACGGAACGCCATACGTCGGGATGGCGCATCGCCTGCGCGAGCGCTCCGTAGCCGCCGCTGGACTTGCCCATGATCGCGCGCGCCTCCGGATGCGCGATCGTGCGGAAGCGGCGGTCCACCCAGGGGACGAGCTCGCGCACGAGGTGGTCCTCGTATCGACCGGTCGCGCTCGAGTTGAGGTACTGGCTGCCGCCGTAGCGCGTGAAGCAGTCGGGCATGACGAGGATGGCCTCGCGCATGCGGCCTTCGGCGATCAGCCGATCCGCGCGCTCCGGAAGCGTCTCCCCCCACGCGCTCCAGTTGAGATGGGACAGGCCTGTTCCCGTGAATCCGCTCAGGACGTAGATGACCGGATAACGACGCGTGTTCCGAGCGTAGGAAGGCGGCAGGTATATCGGGATGCGCCGCACGTAAGGATCGCCCAGCGGATTGCCGCGCAGGACCCGGCTCGCAAAGGATTCGATCAGGACGGTCATGTCTTGAGATTCAGGGCCAGTAACCGCAGCTGCGTCATCTCTTCGATCGCGTACCGGAGGCCTTCGCGCCCGAGCCCCGAGTCCTTCTCGCCCCCGTAGGGCATCGGATCGACGCGGAACGTCGAGGCGTCGTTCACGATGACGCCGCCGACCTCCAACGTCTCGAACGCCTGGAAGACGCGCCCCACGTCTTGCGTGAAGACGCCCGCCTGCAATCCGAAGGCCGACGCATTGATCTCGCGCAGCGCTTCCGCGAAATCGCGATAACGATAGAGGTTCACCACCGGCCCGAAGACCTCGCGATCGTGCACCTTCATCTCAGGCTTCACGTCCGCCAGCACCGTCGGCGCGTAGAACCGTCCGTCCCGCTTCCCGCCGCACAACACGGCGGCACCGCCCCGGACCGCCTCGTCGACCCATTCCTCGACCCGCCGCGCGGCCTCCTCGTCGATCATCGGCCCGACGTCGGCCTTCTCGTCAAGGGGATCACCCGCCGACAAAGTGAGCACGCGCTCCACGAACGAGCGCGCGAATTCCTCGTACACCCGATCCTGGACGTAGATGCGCTGGACGGAGATGCAGGACTGACCGGCTTGGGCGTAGCCGCCCGCCACGCACCGCTCGAGCGCGAGCGGCAGAGACGCATCGTCATGAACGATTACTCCGGCATTGCCGCCCAGTTCCAGCACGACGCGTTTCTTGCCGGCCTTGCGCTTGAGGTCCCATCCGACGGCGTTGCTGCCGGTGAAGGTGAGAAGGCGGAATCGCTCGTCCGCGACGAGCCGCTCCGCCAGCTCGCTCGACATCGGCACGATGTTCACCATACCCGCGGGCATGTCCGCCTCGAGCAGGATTTCCCCCAGCATCAGTGCCGCGGTGGGCGTGGCGCTGGCCGGTTTGATCACGATCGAGTTCCCCGCCGCCACGGCGGGAGCCACCTTGTGGGCCACGAGATTCAAGGGGAAGTTGAAGGGGGTGATCCCGAGAATCGGCCCCAAAGGGAAACGCCGGGTCAGGCCGAGGCGTCCGGCCGTGGCCGCCGTCAGATCCAGCGGCACCACGTCGCCGCCGATGCGCTTGGCTTCCTCCTGGGCCGTCGTGAACGTGAGGATCGCCCGCTCGACTTCTCCCCGGGAGAGCTTGATCGGTTTGCCGCTTTCCAGCGTGATTGCGCGCGCCAAGTCCTCGCGCCGCCGCTGGAGCCCCGCGGCCGCGCGTCCGAGGATCTCCGCGCGTCGAACGGACGGCAGTCGGCGGGTCTCCTCGAAGGCGCGCACGGCCGCTCGGACGGCGCGCTCGGCCTCGTCGGGTCCGGCCTTCGCGACGACATCTCCGGAATAGGGACGGCGCACCGCGAGGGTGTCGGGCGTGTCGATCCATTCGTTGGCGATGAGCAGCTTGCGGCGCATGGAGGATATAATGATCTTACAAAGATGGGTCCGGAACGTCTGCACTCGTCGGGCCCCATCAGCTCGACCACCCTGGCGGCCGCGACGGCAAATCCGGCTAACCAGGTCGGTCCCTATGTACGCGTGGCGCCGTTGGGTTCGGGCCGCGCCGCCGACGTGTGGCTGGCGTACGACCCCGTTTCCAAGCGGGAAGTCGCGCTCAAGATCTTGGCTCGGGTGGATGCGGATGAGCGTGCCCGATTGCTGCGTGAAGCGCGCGGGGCCATGGTCCTGTCGCATCCGAACATCGTGACGGTCTATGACGTGGGTCGGGCCGGGGACGTCGATTACATCGCCATGCAGTACGTGGCGGGCGTGCCGTTGTCGCGCACGGGCGTGAGCGTACCGGAAGCGGCGCGGCTGGTGCGCGAGGCCGCTCTGGCGGTCCAGGCCGCCCACGATCAAGGGCTCTTCCATCTGGATGTGAAGCCGGCGAATCTCTTCCTGGACGGGGATCGGCAGGTGCGCGTTTCGGATTTCGGTCTGGCGCCCGTGAAAGGCGGCGGCGCCCCGGATGCGCGCCAGGACGTGTACGGGCTCGGCGCGACGCTGGTCGAGCTGGCGACGGGCGAGCCGCCTCCTGAGACAGGTCCGCCGCGGAAGGCCGGCGCGCAGGTCCCTCGAGATCTGCGGGCGATCATCCTGAAGGCGATGGCACGGGATCCGGCGCGGCGGTACGCCGCGGCGGGAGATCTGGCGGAGGATCTGCGCCGTTTCCTGGATCGGGAACCGGTGACGGCGCGCTTGCCCCGCGCGACGCGTCTGTGGATCACTTCGGGCCTTGCCGTGGCGATCGGGATCGCGCTGACGGTCGTCGTTCTCTCGAGGCCCGGCGAGCGGCGAAAGGCGGAAACGCCGGCGCGCCCTGAGACGATCCGACCCGGCGACCTCGGCTACGCGCGCGCGCGAGAACATCTGGATAAGGCGGAACAGGCCCTGTGTCGCATGGATCGAGCCCGATGGCTCGACCATCTGCAGCAGGCGCTGCGTGAACTGGATGAGACGTTGCGCGTGAATCCCGAGCACGCGGAGGCGCTCTTGGCGCGGGCGAGGGCAGGATCCGATCGATGCCTGGCTCGAGGGACGTGGGAGGACATCCTTCGGGAGAGCATCGAGGCGGTCGTGCGCAAGGAACCTTCCGACGCGGAGGCGCGCCTGCTGCGCGCCCGCATCGTGTTCGGGGAATTCGAGCGGCGCCGGGGCGGCGGCCTCGGAGTTCACTTCGGCCTCCGGCTTGTTCGACGCGCGGACGGCACCGCCTACGTCCTGTTCGCGGTGCCTCGAGAGCGGCTCGACTCGTTGAAGCGGGCGATGGAAGAGACGCGGGTGCAGATCCTCGATGATCTCGAGAAGGCGGCTGGGCTTGCGCCCGGGCGAGCGGCGTTCGCGGAGGGGTTGAGCGCTTTCCTTCGCGGCGCGTTCGAGGAGGCCGAGGGGAGCGCTCGACGGGCCCTCGACGCGGACGCCGCTGACGAGTGGGCGTGGGTGCTGTTCTTCATGAGCCTCGAGGCGCAAGGGAGGTACGAGGACGCGCTGAACGCGACGGCGGAAGGGTTGCGTTCGCTTCCGCGCGCGCCGACGGTGCTGGCGCACCGAGCGGCCTGCTTCCTGGCGATGTCCAAGATGACGGATGCCGAGCAGCAAGCCGGCGAGGCGGCACGGCTGGAGCCCGATCACGCGCCGGCGCAGGCCGTGCGCGGCGTCGCGCGCCTGTTGGGACCCGAGGGCCGGGCATCCGACGGCGAAGAGCTTCAGCGCGTGTGCGCTCGCGCGGGGACGGACAGCCTGATCCTGCGCTGGGCACGATCGGTCGCGTACCGGCGGCTGTCGAAGCTGGATGACGCGATATCGGACCTGGAGTGGCTGGTGAAAGAAGGGCGGACGCCGGTCCTGTTGTATGAGCGCGGCAGCGTGTGGCGTCGCAAGAGCGAGTGGCGTAAGGCGCTGCAGGATCTGGATCTGACCGTGCGCGAGCTGCCGGAACTGGAATTCGCAGACTGCGATCTGGCGGACACGCGGGAGATGCTGCAGGACTTCGAAGGCGCGTTGAAGGAGTATCAGGCTCTGGCCGCCCGGACCGAGGATCCGGCGGTGAAGATGGCGGCGTTGTGCGCGGCGGGGTTGCTGTCGTGGGCCAAGGGGGACGACGAGGCGGCATACGGGGCGCTGTTGGCGGCGGTGCGGAGCGCGCCGGCCGATCCCAGGCTCTGGGACCTTGTCCTTCGCTGCGCGCAGGGCGACGAGGACTGGGCGCGCGGTGTCGAGATCGCGCGGGAGTGGGCGCAAGTTCATCCGGACGCCTGGCAGCCGTATTGGGAGCAGGCGCAGGGGCATGTGGAGATGGGGCAATTCGATCGCGCGCTGGAGGCGCTTCGAGGCGCCGAGGCGCGCGGGTTGCGATCTGCGGATCTGCTCATGCTGCGTTCGGTCGCGTACGAGAAGATGCAGCAGTGGGAGAAGACGCTGGCGGACATCGAGGCGGCGACGATGCTGGGCGTGCCCGAAGAAGGGACGAAGGCGCGGCAGATCCGGATGCTGTTGAGGCTGCACCGATGGGACGAGGCCGAGAAGGAGGCGCAGCGGGCGTTGGAGGCGCTTACGGGCGAGGGGGAGAGGCACGCGTATCTGACTTTGCTCCATGCGGCGGCCGTTGCGGGGCGCGGGCGAGCCGAGGAGAGCATAGCGCTTCTGAGAAAAGCGGGGCAGGCGAGTCCGCTGCGCTCCGAATGGTTGGAAGAAGAGGCGCTGAAGAACCTGGAGGGCCGGGAGGATGTTCGGCGGATCGTGGAGGCGGTGCGTGCCGCCGAGGAAGAAGAGCGGCGCTTGCGTTCGCGCCGTCCGTTCATGGGCATCACGATGCAGAACATGCAGGGTCGCGTCGTGATCACGGGCACCGTTCGCGGCACGGGGGCACGGCGAGCCGGACTGCGCGCCGGGGATCGCCTCGTGGCGTTCGACGGAAACTCCGTGACGGTGTTCGCGGACTTGGCTCGGCGGATTCGAGAGCAGAAGGTCGGCGACAAGGTCACGGTTCGCCTGGAGCGGGGCGATCCCGCGAGCCCCGCCGTTTTCGAGAGAGAGGTCATCTTGGGGTCGTGGCCGGAGGGGAAGTGAGGGGGTGGTGGGACGGAAGAGAGCGTGGCTGTTTTGCACTATACTAAAAAGTGGCCTTGACTGTTTTGGACTAGGGTCTATAATGGCCGCATGCGGTACATCGCCCCCTACGTGATCGAGGACCTGAAGAAGAAGATGGTCTTCGTAGGGGGACCCCGTCAGGTCGGGAAGACCACCTTGGCGCGCGCCATCCTCTCAAGCGCCTTCGAGGCGGGGAGATACTTCAATTGGGACTATGACGAGGATCGGCGAGACCTGCTGGACAAGAAGTGGAGTGCGCAGGACAAGCTCTTGGTCTTCGACGAGCTCCACAAGTATCCGCGCTGGAAGTCCTGGATCAAAGGCGTTTACGACATCCAGCACGAGCGGCACGCCATGCTCGTCACCGGCTCGGCTCGGTTGGACGTCTATCGCCGGGGTGGGGATTCCCTGATGGGACGTTACCACTATTGGCGTCTCCATCCTTTCACCCTGGACGACGTTCCGCCGGGCATCGCCCCGGAGGATGCGCTGAAGCGGTTGATGACCGTCGGCGGATTCCCGGAGCCTTTTCTCGAGTTCGACGAACGTTCCTCCAGACGATGGCGCCGCGAACGCTTCGATCGCGTCCTGCGTGAGGACGTCCGCGACCTCGAGTTCATTCGCAACATTCAGCTCCTCGATCTGTTCCTGCAGGCCCTTCGTCGACGGGTGGGAAGCTTCACCGTCCTTTCCAACCTGGCCCAAGACCTGGAGATTTCGCCCAAGACCGCCAAGGCCTGGCTCCAGGTGCTCGAACGAATGTACCTGGTTTTCACGCTCTATCCCTACAGCCGAAACCTCCCTCGGGCCGTCTTGAAGCCTCCCAAGGTCTACTTCTTCGACGTCGGGGACGTGGAGGGGGACGAAGGGGCGCGCTTCGAGAATCTCGTCGCCGCCGGTCTCCTCAAACGAATCCACTTTCTGGAGGATCGCGACGGGCACCGGTATGAGCTGCGCTACCTGCGCGACAAGGAAGGTCGTGAGGTCGACTTCGTCGTCCTGAAGGAAGGCGCGATCGAGGAGCTCGTAGAGGCCAAGTATTCCGACGAATCTCCTTCCCGGTCCCTTTCCTACTACGCGGATCGCCTGAGGGTTCCCCGGGCCACCCAGATCGTGGCGACGTTGCGTCACCCGTTCGACCGGGGGCGTCTGAGAGTAACGACCCCGCTTTCCTATTTTTCGGGATGGCCCGCGCGCTCTTGATCCCCGGGAGGAGGCCCCAGTGCCAACGATAGCGTCGGGCGAGGCTTGGTCATTCCTCTTTGTAAACCGTCTTGGCCGCCAGAAAGGCGATTGACTTTACGCTCACCCCTTCCGAGAAGTTCGACCACGGCTTGACTTCGATGATTCGGTCAATCCCTCCGTCGGCGTTGTGGGGGCGGAGTGTCATGAGTAGCAGCGGCGGCCAGAACTCCAAGGACTTTCTTATTAAGGAAGCGCCCCAAACCTTGATTTCTAGATACGCGAATTCTTGGCGCAGCGACTTGACCTGTTCAGCGGTTACTACGATTCGAAGCAGGTCTATCGGACGATCCGAGCCTTGGCTATCCAAAGGCTGTTCTTGGAGAAGGCGGGCGTGCAGAATGCGGATGGGGTGTGCCACCAGTTCTTCCCAGTCCAGCCTCGGGCGTTCATGGAGGATCTCAACACGGCCGTCATCGGTAATCCCCGCGACAATAACTGGATGAGGCTTGCTCGTCTCCAATACGCGTGCCTCTGGATACTGAAGACCTGGCCACGCCGTTTGGCGACCGGGATTGTTGTGGAGATCGCAAACCGCATTGCCTAGGGGCGTTCGAACCTCAATCCATCGGTATAGCGCCTGCAATGCTTCCAGTTGATCGTCCGTAAAGCCGAACGTGACCGAATCTAACGTATCGGCATCTCGCACGGTGATCCTGAGAGGATCCGTCAGGATCACGTTTTCTCCCGCTCGGTGTGAAGGGCCTGAGCAAGCGACGGCGAACAGCAGCACCGGGATAGGATTCGTTCTCTTCATAGCGCATTCTCCTTCTCAAGAGCCTGCTATCAAGACGCGGCCCTCAAGACGGACTCCGGTATGGCTCAAAGACAGATGACAGCCGCGCAAAGGGGTGCCCCGGGCCACCTTCCGATGGGGCGTGGCACCTCGATGGGGGAAGTTCCTATGAGGAAGCCAGGAAACCAGGAAAGGAAAAAATCTCTTGCGGCGGACTCGTACGTGTCTCTTTCTCCTGGCTTCGTGGTTTGCTCATAGTACTCCGAGCCGTCGAGCCGCGATTGAGTTTTGGGGTTGGGTTGTGGCACCGCGCGGTTGCGTCCGTTTTCGAAAGGAATCTCTGCGTCCTCATATCTGGCACGCCAACCGCCACCCGAGGTACGCTATAACGACCATGGTTGATGTGGACCCCCACACCACAGCCCGCAAGAAACGATTTCCGCTGCGGATCGACGGACTGGCCGTCCGGCTCGCCCTCGGGATTACCCTGCTCGTCGTGGGCCTCCTGGCCGCGGTCTTCACCGTGTCGGCGCGGCATCATTACGACGCCACCGTCGCGGTGCGACGCCGCGCCGGGGAATTGGAGGGGCGCATCCTGGAGACGACGCTGCGTCACGAGATGCTGGAGAAGGACGCCAAGCTCCTCGCCGCCATCCTTCAGGAAGTCGGGACGCAACCGGAAGTGCACGGCGCCATGATCGTCGACCACAAGGGCGTCGTTCGCGTCGCCAGCCGGCCCGACCTCGTCGGCCAGGAAGTCCGGCGCGATTCGTCCACCTGCCGCGTCTGCCACGACAAGAGCGCTGAAGATCGAGAGCGATGGGTGCTGCTGGAGGAACCCAATGTGCTGCGCACGGTGCGGCCGATCGAGAATCGCGCCGAGTGCCACAAGTGCCATGACCCCGCCAACCGGTTCAACGGGATGCTGGTTCTGGACCTCTCGCTGGCCCCGATGCAGGAACAGCTGCGTCGCGACGCCGCCTGGATGGCCGCCGGCACGGGCGTCCTGGCGTTTCTGCTGCTGGCAGGCGTGACGTTGCTCGTCCAGCGCCTCGTCCTGGCGCGCCTGAACCGGTTGAGTCACGCCGCGCAATCCATCGCCGGCGGCGACCTCTCCGAGCGCGCTCCCGTGGAGGGACGCGATCGCATCGGACGCCTGGCGCGCGATTTCAACAGCATGGCCGACGCCGTCAGCGGACTCATCGCCGAGGTGCGGGGCCGGGAGACCCAGCTGACGCAAGTGATGAACAGCCTCGACGACGGATTGGTCGTCTTCGATCACCAGATGCGCGTCGTCGGATCGAACCTCTCCTTCGGCCGCCGCGTGGGCATCCATCCCGAGGCCCTGCACGGTCTTCGCTGCCGCGACGCCGCCACGCCGCCTCTGTGCGGGCGCCCGAGCCCCGCGGAGTGTCTCGCCGCCCGCTGCCTGGCCACGGGCAGCCTGCAACGCGCCGTCTTCCGGACCCCCGCCGACAACGGCGAGATCGACCGCGTGGAGGAAGTCCACGCCTCGCCCATCCTCGATGCCCAAGGAAAGGTCGAACAGGTCGTGGAGATCTGGCGCGACATCACCGAGCGCGTGAAAGAAGAAGAGCGGCTCGCCGAGATCGAGCGCCTCGTGTCGCTGGGCGTGCTCGCCTCCGGCTTCTCGCACGAAGTGAACACGCCGCTCGCCTCGACGCTGGTCAGCGCGGAGTCGATCCTCGGGCGCATCGACGACGCGGGCGCCGCGGGCTCGGCCCCCAAGCTCGAAGAAATCCGGCAGTCGGCCGACACGATCCGCAAGGAGGTCTTGCGCTGCCGCAAGATCACGGAGCAGTTCCTGCGCTTCGCCCGCGGCATTCCTCCTTCCATCGAGCCGATCGACCTGCGTAAAGTCGTGACGGGCGTGGTCGGGCTCGTCGAGGCGACGGCGCGCGAAGCCGGCGTGAGCGTGCGTCTCGAGGGGGACGACGCGATCCCGACGATGTCCGCCAACACCGAGGTCGTCCAGCACGTCGTGCTCAATCTGCTCGTCAACGCCGTCCAGTCCTGCGAACGGCGCGGCGGCGCGGTGACGGTGAGTCTCCACGCCGATCCCGAGGTGCGCATCCGCGTGCGCGACACGGGATGCGGAATCCCGCCGGAGAGGCGCGACCACCTCTTCGAGCCGTTCCGCAGCAGTAAACCGCAGGGCACGGGACTGGGGCTCTTCCTCTCGCGCAGCTTCGCGCGGCGCTTCGGGGGCAACGTGCGGCTCGTGGAGAGCGAGGTGGGCGTCGGCTCGTGTTTCGAGATCGTCTTTCCCAAGGCGGGAGGTCCGTTTCCATGAGCGCACCGTTGGACGAAGGGCGCAAGGCGCGCGTGTTGTTGGTGGACGACGACGACACGTTCCGGCACGCGATGGCTTCCGAGCTGTCGCGACGCGGTTATGCGGTGTCCACCGCGGGCACCGGACAGGCCGCGCTCGATCTGGCCGCCGGAGGCGAGATCGACGTGATCTTCCTGGACTTGAGGCTGTCCGATCTCGACGGCATCGAGGTGCTCAAGCGACTGCGAGCGCGGGATGTGGCCGGTCGTGTCGTCATGCTCACGGGGCACGGGACGATCGATACCGCCATCCAGGCGATCCGTCTGGGCGCCTACGACTATTTGGAAAAGCCGTGTCCGATGGACGAGGTGGAGGTGGCCATCCAGAAGGCGCACGAGCACCTGCGTCTGTCGGAGCGCCGGGCGGTATTGGAGGACGCCTATGTCCCGCCGGACGTCGGCCCGGAGTTCATCGGCTCCAGCGCCGCGTTCGAGAAGGTCCGCCGGACGCTGGGGAAGGTGGCGGTGACGGACTCGGCGGTGTTGATCCTGGGAGAGACGGGCGTCGGCAAGGAAATGGTGGCGACGCTCCTGCACGCGCAGAGTCGCCGGCGGGATGGGCCGTTCGTGGTCGTGGACTGCGCGGCGCTGCACGAGAATCTGTTGCAGAGCGAGCTCTTCGGCCACGAGAAGGGCGCGTTCACGGGCGCGGTCCGGCTGAGGCACGGCCTCTTCGAGGTCGCCAACGACGGCACGCTCTTCCTCGACGAGGTCGCCGAGACCACACCCGAGATCCAGGCGAAGCTCTTGCGCGTGCTGGAGACGGGCCGGTTCCGGCGGCTGGGAGGCTCGCGCGAGATCGCCGTCGACGTGCGTCTGGTGTCGGCCACGAACCGCAATCTCAAGGAGGCCATCGCGCGAGGCCATTTCCGCGAGGACCTTTTCTTCCGGCTGGCGACGGTGACGCTCGAGATCCCGCCGTTGCGCGAGCGCCGGGAAGACATTCCTCTGTTGGTGGAACATTACACGCGCGGGTTCAATCGACGCTTCTCGCGCTCGCAGCGCTTTCGAGAAGACGCGCTGGATCTGCTGAAGCAGTACGACTGGCCGGGCAACGTGCGCGAGCTCGTGCACGTGATCGAGCAGTCGATGGTGCTGAGCGGCGGCGACGAGATCGTTCCGGACGATCTTCCGGCGGCCGTGCGATCGAGCGTCCGCGCGCCGAGTTCCTTCACCGTCGGAGAGATGCTGCCGCTGCGGGAGGTGGGGCGGCGTCATGTGCTGTCGGTGCTCGAACGCGTGCAAGGCAACAAGGCGCAGGCGGCCAGGATCCTGCAGGTCAGCGAACGGAACCTCTACCGGCTACTGCAACGGTACGGGTTGCCGGACAAATCGTCCGCCCCGTGACTTTCTGTCCGGACTCGCGGACATCGCTATCCCCGCCAAGCGCCGCGCGATAAGCGTGTAACTCACTGCGCAGCATAGGGGTATCGCATCGGCCTCATGAATTCTGAACATTGGCTTGGGGATTGCTCTCTACGCATAGGGGAAAGAAAGGCAGGCGAGTGATGGAGCTGTCTCTGACGATCTTGCTGATCTCTCTTCTGTGCGCGCCGGGGCTGTTGGTCTTCGTGGTCTTCAGCCAGAGCTATGAGGGCCGTCCGGCGGCGGGAGAAAGACAGGACGTGACGAACACGCCGCGCTTCTTCGCCAGGCCGAGTCCGCACGACTCCACGTCGCACAACGTCGATGAAGCCGTCGTGGCGCGCTTCGAGGAATACGTCAAGGGCGAGCAGGCGCGCGCCGCCGAATTCGTTTCCGAGCCGTCGATCGAGAGTCTGTATCGGTACGCGGACCGGGGCATCCGGTTGAACTGAGATGAACGAGATCCTCAAGAAGAGCGAGCTGTTTCAGGGGCTGGAGGAAGCGACGCTTTCCAGGCTCAGGGCCGTCGCGCGGTCGCGGCCGCTACGTGTCGGAGAGTACCTCTTCCTGCTGGGAGACCGCGCCGACCATCTCTACATCGTTCTACGCGGGAAGGTCGATCTCTGTTTCCCGTTCTCCTTCGCCGGCGTGATGCGCGACATCCCGATCGAGAGCAAGCCGGCGGGCGGCGCGTTAGGGTGGTCGGCGTTCGTGGAGCCGCACCGCTTCACCCTTTCCGCGCGCGCCGCCGAGCCGAGCGAAGTCGCGGGATTCGGACGACAGGAGCTGCAGGAGGTCTTCGAAGCCGATGCGCGCAGTGGATGGATGTTCATGCGCCGTGTGGCTGCGATGGTGGGGCATCGGCTCCTGGACATGCAGGCGTTGTGGGCGAGGGAGCTTCAAAGGGCGATGGCAGGCAGCCTGGCGTCCCGCGCGGGCGCTTCGGGCGCCTCCGACCGATAGACACGCGAACCCGGCCGCATTCATGCCGGATGATGGAGGACCTTCATGAGCGTCGAGAGTGACCTGGGAGCCTTTGCCGACAGAAAGAACAAGTTCGGTCTCAACGTGGTGGGGCTGACCCTCTTCGTGATCCTGGCCGCCGGGGGCGCCGCCGCAGCTTGGTTCCTGGAGGGCCCAACGCCGATGCGCTTGGCCGTGGCCGGAGCGGGGCTCTTCATGGCGACGTTCCTGGCCTTGTCGCCACGCGTCGCGTACCAATGGGAGCGGGCCGCCGTTCTGCGGTTGGGCAAGTTCAGCGGAATGAAGGGCCCCGGGTTGTTCTGGCTCTTCCCCTTGTTCGATCGGGTCGCCATCTGGATCGATGCCCGCGTGCGCACCACCGGGTTCGCGGCGGAGAAAACCCTCACCAGCGATACGGTCCCGGTCAACGTGGACGCCGTCCTCTTCTGGGCCGTGACCGACCCCGAGAAGGCGGCGCTGCGCGTGGAGGATTACCGCGAGGCCGTCGCCTGGGCCGCCCAAACCGCCTTGCGCGACATCATCGGCAAGACGGACCTGGCGCGCATGCTCGCCGGGCGCGAGCACATCGACGAGGATCTGCAGAAGCTCATCGACGCGCGCACGCATGAGTGGGGCATCAGCGTGAAGTCCGTCGAGATCCGCGACGTGGTGATCCCGCCGGCCTTGGAGGACGCGATGTCCCGCCAGGCGCAGGCCGAACGGGAGAAGCTCGCGCGCATCATCCTCGGCGACGCGGAGGTGGCCATCTCGCAGAAGTTCGCGCAGGCGGCCGGCCAGTACGAGAACAAGCCGATCGCCATGCAATTGCGCAGCCTCAATCTCCTGTACGAGGGCATGAAGGAGAAGACCACGCTGATGGTCGTGCCGTCCGGGTTGGTCGAGTCGGCCAACATGGGCATGTACGCAGGCATGGCGGCGCTGGCCAAGAACGGCGACGCCGACAAGAAGTGAGGACCCAGGGAAGGAGAGGATTCGTGCACACCCTCGCGGGCAAGATCCGCGTAAATCCGCAGAATCCGCGAAATCCGTGTTACAGGCTTGCATTCCTGTGGGCGGCGCCGCTCTTGGCGGGAACGATCGCCACGCAAAGCGGCTGCGACGATGCGACGGCCGACGCACAGGCGGAACAGCCGATCGCCTTCTCTCATGAGAAGCACGTGGGGTACTTCTCCTCCGGCGCGCATCGCGAGGAGATGGTCCGGATGCATCTTGAGGCGATGGGGGAGACGGAGGCGCCGAAGGCGATCGTCCAGGGACAGTGCCGCAAGTGCCACGCCGAGATGGAGGGGTTGACGCGCTGTGTGGGCTGTCACGGGTTGTTCGAGGACGAGAGGCAGCGGGGGCGCAAGGTCGGGGTGGAAGAGACGCTGTTGGAGCGGAAGGACATCCGGGCGTGCGTCGGCTGCCACGGCCAAGCGTGGACAGGCTCACGGGCCACCATTCCCAGCAACGCCGTCTGCCGCTCCTGTCACAATCCCCGGCCGCGAACGAACAGCCCGGAGGAGCGAAGGCTGATGGAGTATCTCGGCTCCGGTAAGGATGTCCCATGGGTGCAGATCCACACCACCTCGCCGGCAGTGTACTTCTCGCATTCGGCGCACGTGCGCTACGGAAAGATGGGATGCGTGACGTGCCATGAGGACATGAGCCGCCGCTCGGAGCCGCCGGCGAGCGCCCGCGTGTACAGCATGAACGCTTGCCTGAAGTGCCACAAAGAAAAGCACGCCAGCACCGACTGCATCGCTTGCCACAAGTAGGAGCGCACGATGGTCGAGATCACTCGCCGACAGACGCTGACAGCCCTCGGAGCGGCTGGCGCATGCGCCATCGCGGGCTGCAGCAAGTATCCTGGCGCGGTGCCCGTGGCGGCGGTGCCCGAAGGGTGGAATCGCGGCGAGGAGCGCTGGATCGCCACCACGTGCGGCCAGTGCCAAGCCGGCTGCGGCTTGCGCGTGCGCGTCTACGAGGGGCGGGCCATCAAGATCGAGGGCAACCGGGAGCACCCCGTCAACCGCGGGGGCATCGGCCCCAAGGGGCAGGCCGGGTTGCAGGTGCTTTACCATCCCGACCGCCTGCGGGGTCCGTTGAAGCGCGAGGGCCCGCGCGGCGCCGGGCGCTGGAAGCCGGTTTCCTGGGAGGAGGCCATCGGCGACATCGCCCGTCAACTGGCGGAGCTTCGTTCGCGCGGCGAACCACAGGCGTTGGCGGTGGTGAACGGCGAGCCGCGGGGATTCATGACGCAGCTCTGGGATCGCTTCCTGCAGGTCTATGGCAGCCCGAATCATTGGACCCATCACTCGGCGGTCGACGCGGGCAAGATCCTGGCGATGACCTACATGCACGGCGTGCCGGAGCTGCCCGCGTACGATTGGCAGGCCACGCGATACGTGCTCGGCTTCGGGGCCAGCCTCTTCGAGTCGTGGTGCCAGACGATCCACCTTATGCGCGCGTCGAGCTTCATGCGTCGCGGCATGCCCGGCCGCCGCGTGAAGTTCGTGCAGGTCTCTCCCCGCTTCGCCGTGACGGCGGCGAAGGCGGACGAGTGGGTGTCGATCGAGCCGGCCACGTACGGCGCGCTGGCGCTGGGGCTGGCGCACGTCCTCGTCAAGCGCAAGCTGTACGACGAGGCCTTCGTCCGCGAGCATACCTTCGGATTCGAGGGGTGGAAGGACGCCTCCGGCCGCGACCGCCGCGGCTTTCGCGATCTCGTCCTTGAGGACTACCCGCCGGAGAAGGTGGCACATCTCACCGGCGTGCCGGCCGAGACGATCGAGCGATTGGCGGAAGAAATGGCCACGCACCGTCCCGCCATTGCGGTGGCCGACGGCGGCGCGGCGGCCGCGACGAACGGTTTGGGCACCGCCATGGCGATCCACGCGCTCAACGCGCTGCTGGGCAACCTCGAACGACCCGGCGGGATGCTGGTGCAGCGCCCGGCGCCGCTGGCGTCGTGGAAGCCCGTCGAGCTCGACGCGATTGCTCGCGCCGGCCGAGCCGCTCCCCGCGTGGACGGCGTCGGAACGACCGCCTGTGCCCTGGGGCGTGGGTTCGTGCAGCATGCGCCTGAGGCGATCCTGAAGGGGGCGCCGTATCCGGTCAAGGCGCTCATCCTCTACCGTTCGAACCCGGTCTTCTCCAAGCCGGACGGACGCGCGTGGGCGGAGGCGCTGCGGCGCGTGCCGCTCGTCGTGAGCTGTTCGCCGCTGCCGGACGAGTCGACGCTGTGGGCGGACTACGTGCTGCCGGACCACACGGTTCTCGAGCGATGGGAGCTGGTGGAGCCGGTGCCCAGCGTTGGTTATCCCCTGGTGGGGTTGCGTCAACCGGCGGTGGTGCCGCTGCACGACACGTTGGCCACGGGCGATGTAGTGATTCGGCTGGCCAAGGCGCTGGGCCGGCCGGCCGGCGACGCCTTCCCCTGGCCGGACTACCGCGCGGCCCTCATCGAGCGCTTGCAAGGGCTGTTGAAAGCCGAGAACGGGTCGATCGCGGAATCGGATGCGGACGCCTTCGTCAAGGAGCTCCAACGGGCGGGGGCGTGGTGGGCGTCGGGCTATCCGTTCGAGAAATGGGAGCGCGCCTTTCCGACGCCGTCGGGGAAGTTCGAGTTCTATTCGCAGGCCATCGCGTCGCGATTGGAGGCGCTGTTCCCGGACAAGGGGGCTCTGGAACGGCACTTGAAGGCCTGTGGCGTGGCGACGCGCGGCGACGATCTTTGTTTGCCGCATTGGGAGCCGGGACGATTCGCCGGCGAGCCGGACCAGTATCCGTTCGTCCTCATCGCCTATCGGGCGATCAACTATGCGGAGGGAGGCGTGCGGCACGTGCCCGCGCTGCGCGAGCTTCCCGTGGCCGGCCGCTGGTCCTAGAGGGAATGCGTGGAGCTGCATCCGAAGGACGCGGAGCGGCTCGGGATCCGCGATGGGGAGACGGTATGGGTGGAATCGTCGGCGGGACGGCGCCGACTGTGCGCGGTGACGCACCCGGGGGTTCGCCCAGGAACGGTGTCGGTCCCGCTGGGTCACGGTCCCTGGCCCGCCACGGTGGACGACGAGGCGCCCGGAGGGTATGCGCTGTTGGCGAACCGCAGCGATCCGTTGGCCGGGATTCTGGCGCTGCAGGGAACGCGCGTACGCCTGCGCAAGGAGACGGTCTGATGAACGCCGATTCCGCCGAGCCGAGCGGACGCCGGAAATTTCTCGCCACGGTGGCCGGCGCGGCCGCGGCCGCCTCCCTGGGCGCGGCCGACGCCGGCGCCACCGGCGGGGAGCGCGGGTCGAAGCGAAAATGGGGAATGGTGATCGACCTGGACAAGTGCACCGGCTGCCAGGGGTGCGTGGTGGCGTGTCGTGCGGAGAACAATGTTCCGATGGGCGGGCAGACGGAGAGCGAGCTCGACCGGGCCATCTACTGGATGGACATGATGACCATCGCGGAGGGGCACTATCCGGAGCTCCGCGTGCAGTTCGTGCCGATGCCCTGCAATCATTGCGAGAACCCTCCGTGCATCAAGGTGTGTCCCGTCGGCGCCACGCACATCAGCGAGGAAGGCATCGTGGCGCAGATCTTCACGCGCTGCATCGGATGCCGCTACTGCACGACGGCGTGCCCCTACACGCGGCGCTACTTCAATTGGGCGACCCCGGCGTGGCCGGAGGAGCTCAAGAAGACGATCAACCCGGACGTCTCCGTCCGGAGCAAGGGCGTCGTCGAGAAGTGCACGTTTTGCCACCAGCGCATCCGCGCGGCCAAGGAAAAGGCGCGGGCGGAAGATCGCCCGCTGACCGACGCCGACGTGTGCCGGCTGCCCGCCTGCGCGGCGTCCTGTCCGGCCGACGCCATCGCGTTCGGCGATCTCAACGATCCCGAGTCGGAGGTGTCCCGGTTGGCGCGCAGTCCGCGGGCTCTGCGCCTGCAGGAGGAGCTGGGGACGCATCCGAAGGTGATCTATCTTCGGGAGGCCAAATGGAGGGAATGAGCAACCCCGCGATCGACAACCGGATTGTCGCCACGATGCGGCGGCCCGGCGCGGGGTTTTATGTCGCCGCGGCGGCGCTGCTGTCGGTCGTCGCGTTCGGGCTCTTCGCGTACGCCACGCAGCTCTTGGAGGGCCTGCGCACGACGGGCATGGGACGCCCGATGTATTGGGGCGTCTACATGGCGAACTTCGTCTTCTTCATCGGCATCAGCCACGCGGGGACCCTGATCAGCGCCATCCTGCGCGTGGTGGGCGCGGAGTGGAGGCGCCCGATCACGCGCTGCGCGGAAGTCATCACCGTGTTCGCGCTGATCTTCGGCGCGATGTCCGTCATCATCGATCTGGGTCGTCCGGATCGGGTGCTCAACGTCCTCCAGAACGGCCGGCCGCAGTCGCCGATCCTCTGGGACGTCTGCTGCATCAGCGTCTATCTCACGGGGAGCCTGATCTATCTCTATCTGCCGCTCATCCCCGACTTGGCGATCCTGAGGGACAAGAAGGGGATGCTGGCGCCGCTCTATCGGCTGATGTCGCTGGGCTACAGGGGAACGCCCAAGCAGCGCATGATTCTCGAGCGGGCGATCTCGGTGATGGCGATCCTCATCATCCCGATCGCGGTTTCGGTGCACACCGTCGTGTCGTACATCTTCGCCACGACGCTGCAGCCGGGATGGCACAGCACGATCTTCGGCCCGTATTTCGTGGTGGGGGCGATCTTCTCCGGGCTGGCGGGGCTGCTGATCGCGATGGCCATCATCCGGAAGACTCTCCGGCTGGAGTGGGTCATGAAGGACATCCACTTCAACAACTTGGGCCTGGTGCTGCTGACGATGTGCTGCCTGATGAACTACTTCACGTTCAACATCTATCTGGTGGAGATCACGGGCAACGAGCCGAACGTCATGACGCCGGTGATGGAGAAGGTCTCCGGCGAGTACGCGATTCCCTTCTGGGGCATGATCATCGGCGGATTCATCCTTCCGACGATCATCCTGGCGTTTCCCAAGGGCCGGACGGTCACGGGTTGCGTCGTCGCCTCCGTGTTGATCCTGGTGGCGATGTGGCTGGAGCGGTACCTCATCATCGTCCCCACGCTGATGCATCCGCGCATGCCCTGGCGCGAAGGGCTCTATGCGCCCACATGGGTAGAATGGGGGATCACGGCGGGCTGCATCTCGGCCTTCGCGTTTCTGTACATGCTCTTCGCGAGGTTTTTCCCCATCGTATCGATGTGGGAGGTGCACGAGGGGGTGCAGGAGTCCATCCCTCACGTCACGGGGCGCTTCGCGTCGTACATGCCGGTGGTGCGCCCGCAGCCGGCTGCGAAGCCCGCAAAGCCGCGTCCGCGCGTGGGGCAGTATCTGGCTTCGGCGTCCCGGTGGGTCGTCGGAGCGGGCGCGAAGGCGGGGTGCAAGGCGCGCAGCAAGGAGATTCGGGCGCTGACTCGCGAGGGCAACGGGGCGCGGCGAGACTGATCCTCACGTTGAGGAGGGCGGCCACGTTCTGCAGAAGCCCTCGATTCCGCCGTCTCCGGCAGATATCATCCCGCGTGGTGACGAGAGAAACGGCGATTGGAGGTACCCAGGGTTTCTTCGCGCCCATGCTTTGGACACTCGCGGTGAGGGCGAAGGAACATCGAGTCTCTCGTAAGAAGTAGGGCAATTGGAATGCCAGGGCGATCCGCCTTCGCTTTCGCGTCGCTTTCGAGGTTTCGCGAGCTACGGCGGATGAGTCGCCCGCAAGGAAAGGACTTTGTGCGGGCGACTCAACATTCACGCGAAGCCTTGGACGCCCTCTTCCGCCTTTACTGGAAGCCGATCTACTTTTACGTGCGTCGTCGCGGCGCCTCCGTGGAGGACGCTAAGGAACTCACTCAGGGCTTTTTCGCGGAACTCTTGAGGCGGGACTCGCTCAGGCTCGTCGAAAAGGACAAAGGCAAGTTTCGCACCTTCCTGCTGACGTTCCTGGAACGCTTCCTCATTAACCCAACTTCGTCAGTTGAGGCGGTCAAAAAAATAGTTTTGTCGGATTTTCTGCGATCGCCGCACGCAATCGCGCAATGAAACCGCCGAAGTGGATGTAGTGCCAACCTACCTCCTTGCGGCGGGTTTTGGCGGACGCCATACTTCGTGCTGGAGAGAGTCGCGTATCTTCGGCACACAACGATCGAGAAAGACGGTAAGGCGCACACGTACTGGCGGCTGGTGCGTTCGGTACGCTCTGGCTCGAAGGTGCGGCAGGAAATCGTAGCGTACCTGGGCGAACTGGATGCGGAAGGCCGTCTGTAAGCGAAGGCGCTGGCCGAGCAGATCCTTGGGAAGATTCATCAGCCGGAATTTGCGGAGAGCGGACCGGCGGCGGAGCCGGTGAAGATCCGCGTGGACAAAGTTCGAGTCGAGCGCGGCCGACGTTTTGGGGACGTGTGGTTGGGCTGGATGTTGTGGCGCGCGCTGGGGCTGACGGAGCTGTGGGAGAAACGGCTGCCGGCGGGGCGCGAGGACATTTCATTGTCTCCCTCGGGGAGGTGGAAACCCCCAGCTTCAGCTGGAGCCCTTATCCCAAAACGGTCGTTCCAGTCCCAGCGGAATCTCCCCCACGTGAACGTGGGGGTTTCTCTTTTTTCCTTGAAGAACCCGAGCACAGCATTTTCGGCTCGTGAACGTGCCTCTTATGGGGCACGGGCCCGAGCAAGATCACGGCATTGCTTGACAAGCTCGGCAAGGACGGTCGGGAGATTTTCGCGGAGTTGTG
>JACPRB010000137.1 GCA_016190155.1 Planctomycetota bacterium | reverse complement strand
GCTTGGGCTTCACGTCGTCGAGGACGAGCCCGGTCCTCATGATGCGAACGCCGCAGTTGATATCGTATCCGATCCCCCCCGGCGAGACCACGCCGCCGTCGGCGGGATCGAACGCGGCCACGCCTCCGATCGGAAATCCGTACCCCCAATGAAAATCCGGCATCGCCAGCGAGTGCTTCACGATCCCCGGCAAGGTCGCGACGTTCATGACCTGCTGAATCGCCTCATCGCGCTTGGCCGGCTCGATCAGTTGTTCGCTGGCATAGATGCGACCGGGAACGCGCATCGCGCCTGTCCGGGGGATCTCGAAGAGATAGTCGGAGAGCTTGACGAGCGGAACCTCGGACATGATGACCTCGCGAGGCTGAACACCCGAAGATAGCAATCGATCCAGCGCGCTTCAACTCACCGCGTCGGCGCCGCATCCGGCTCCCACGGCTGCGGAATCGGCTGCCAATACCGCGGACGCTCCCGCAACTCTCCGTCGTCCTGCCCCAGATCCGCGCCGAAGAAGCCCGTGATCCAATCCACGAACTGGCCCAAACTGAAGCCGAGCTGCACGCCCACGAGCACCCCAAAGGCGCTCACTTCCACATCATAATAGTGGATGCGTTCCTTCTCGTAGGTCCCTCGCTTGAGCTCCCCCGGCAGCAGCCAAAAACACCGGTGCTGCGACCGCGTCGCATCGCCCCAGCGCAGCGAGTGCAAGCTCTCGGTATCCGGCGTCACGATCGTCCAGACGAACGACAGCGGAAAATGGTCCTCGACGCGCTTCTCCGCCACCGCTTCCCCATACCGGAAGCCGGCCGTCCAGCGGCGACTCGAACCGACGCCCACGTGCGCGAGTTCGCCGGCCGTAACGTCCGCCTGGATGCCCGCGCCCACGCCGAACTCCACCCTCCATAGGTCGCCGAAATCACGCAGCCGGTCGCCCGCGTAGGCGCACCCCACCGACGGCACGGCCAACCACGCGATCAACAGTCTTTTCATACGCCGCGACCTCCCCCTTTCACACGTCGAAGATGACTTCGGCCACCCACCCATCCCCTTCCGGTCGCGCGAAGAGCCCGTGATACGTCACCGCCTTCAACTCCGTGCGCAACGCGTGCCGCGCCGGATCCAGCCGCTCGCCGCGCACCTTGGCGCTCATGCGCCGCCCCTCGATCCGGATATCGTATTCGCGATAGATCGTCCCGTCGACCGAGAACCGGTACAGCAGCTCGGCCAGCCACTCGCGAAGCATCTCATCCGTCTCCCCTTCAACGACGATCTCCTCCTCGCGTTGGGGTCGGACATCCCTGGCCTCGACGAGGATGTCGTACAACGCGCGCGCGGCCGTCTCGAACAACTCCGGCCGCGTACCCCCGTGGACGCGGATGCCGATGTCGCCCGTGTGATCGATCAGCTCGTAGCCGGCCGCCATGATCAGTACCTAGTATCGAGTAGAGTAAGCGTTCATCGGTTCGTCTGTTCATTTGTTCGCTTGTTCCGGAAGCTGGACGCCGGAATGGGATTCCTGAACGGACGAACGGCTGAACCATCGAACTTCCGAACGGTTGTCGAGTAGATAGTATTCAACAATAGTCTCTTCCTTATTTACTATCTACTCGCTCCTCGGTACTGGGTACTCTCATGGTCATCACTCTCGACGGTCGCAGCCTCCGATTCGAAGACGTCCGCGCGATCGTCAACGACTACCCCAACGGCCGCCGCGTGCAGCTGCGCCTGGCGCCGGACGCCGCCGAACGCATGAAGCGGACCCGTGCCGTCATCGAAACCGCGCTCGCCGAAGGAAGGACCATCTACGGCGTCAACACGGGCTTCGGCCGCCTCTCCGACCAGCGCGTCGACGACCTGGAGGCCCTCCAGACCAACCTGATCCTCAGCCACAGCGCCGGCCTGGAAGCCCGCACGGGCGAGAGCGGCCTGATGATGGCCCTGCGCGCCAATTCCCTCGCGTACGGCAACTCCGGCGTCACCCCGGAGCTCGTGCAATTCTTGATCGAGATGTACAACCGCGGCGTGTGCCCGGAGATCCCGGAATTGGGATCGTGCGGGGCCAGCGGCGACCTCGTGCAGTTGGCGGAATTGGGCGCGGTCATGACGGGGTATGGCGCCGCCTACGTGCTCGAAGCGTCCGTCCAGTCCGTCGGGGACGTACGGACTCGCGCCCGACGGCTGCGCGGCATGGAGGCGCTGGAACGAGCCGGCTTGGCGCCCTACCGCTTCCGCCCCAAGGAGGCCCTCTCGCTCATCAACGGCACGCAGTACATGTGCGCCACGCTCGGGCGCGTCCTCGTGGAGATGGAGGAGATCCTCAAGCTGGCGGACTTGGCGGGCGCGATGAGCCTGGAGGCGCTCAAGGGATCGGTGCGCCCCTTCGACGAACGGCTCCACGCCCTGCGGCCCCACCCGGGTCAAGCCGCCTCCGCCCGGAACGTACGGACGCTGCTCGACAAAAGCGAGATCCTCGAATCTCATCGCGAGTGCAAGAAGGTCCAGGACGCGTATTCGCTGCGCTGCCTGCCCCAAGTCCACGGCGCCGCCCGCGACGCCTTCGAGGAAGCCCGCCGCATGCTCCTGCACGAGATCAACTCCGTCACCGACAACCCGATCGTGTTCGAGAACGGCGACATCATCTCCGGCGGCAACTTCCACGGCCAGCCCATCGCGCAGGCCGCGGACGCGATCGCCTCGGCGCTGGCGTCGCTGGCCAACATCTCCGAGCGACGCATCGAACGCTTGACGAATCCTGATCTGTCGGAGCTGCCAGCGTTCCTCGTCAAGGAAAGCGGCATCAACTCCGGCTTCATGATGACGCAGGTCGTCGCCGCGTCCCTGGCCGCCGAGTGCCGCGTGGACGCCACGCCGGCCAGCGTCCAGACGATCCCCACCGGCGCCGCCAAGGAAGACCACGTGAGCATGGGCCCGCTGGCCGCGCGCAAGGCGCGACGGATCCTCCGCCACGCGCGCACGATCCTCGGCATCGAAATCCTCTGCGCGGCCCAGGCCCTGGACTTCCTTCGCCCCCTCAAGCCGGGCGCCGGCGTCCAGGCAGCCTACGAGTTCATCCGCCACCGCATCCCTCACTTGGAACGGGACCGGTATCTGCGCAACGACATCCAGATCGCCACGCATTTCTACACGCACCGCCAACTGCTGGAGCGCGTCGACGGCATCACGGGGGGAATGGAATGATCGACCTTTTAAAGGCGAAACCCTTGAAGCTCCCGCGGCCGAACGAGCCCCGACCCGTCCGCGCCCCGCGCGGGAAGAAACTGCACTGCAAGAACTGGCAGATCGAGGCCCCCTTCCGGATGATCCAGAACAACCTCGACCCGGACGTGGCCGAGGACTGGAAGAATCTCGTCGTCTACGGCGGCAGCGGGAAGGCCGCGCGGAGCTGGACGGCTTTCCACGCGATCCTGCGCGCCCTGCGCGCCCTGCGCAAGGACGAGACCCTCCTCGTGCAAAGCGGCAAACCCGTCGCCGTCTTCCGGACGCACGAGATGGCGCCGCGCGTGCTCATCGCCAATTCGCTCCTGGTGCCCGCGTGGGCGACATGGGAGCACTTCCGCTGGCTCGAGGCGCGCGATCTCATCATGTACGGCCAGATGACCGCCGGCTCGTGGATCTACATCGGCACCCAGGGGATCCTGCAGGGAACTTACGAGACGTTCATGGCGGCGGCAAAGAAACATTGGGGCGCCGATCTGACCGGCCGCCTCGTCGTCTCGGGCGGATTGGGAGGGATGGGCGGGGCGCAGCCGCTGGCCGCCACCCTGGGAGGCGGAGCGTTCCTGGGCGTCGAAGCCGTCGAACAGCGCATCGATCGGCGGATCGCGACAGGCTACCTCGACCGCAAGGCATACTCGCTGGACGAGGCCCTGGACATCGTGCTCAAGGCGAAAGAGCGCGGCGAACCCGTCAGCGTCGGGCTGGTCGGCAACTGCGCGGAGGTGCTTCCGCAGCTCATCGAGCGCAAGGTGGTGCCCGATCTGCTGACCGACCAAACGAGCGCCCACGACGAACTCCAGGGGTACTGGCCCACCGGATTGCCGCCGGCGGAGGCGCTGGAGCTGCGCCGGGCGAACCCCAACGAGTACATCCGACGCTCCATGGAATCGATGGCCGAGCATGTCCGCGCGATGCTCGCGCTCAAGGAGATGGGCGCCGTCGTCTTCGACTACGGCAACAACCTGCGGGGGCAGGCGCTCAAGGCGGGCGTGAAGAACGCCTTCGATTATCCTGGATTCGTGCAGGCGTACATCCGTCCGATGTTCTGCGAGGGACGCGGGCCGTTCCGGTGGGCGGCGCTGTCGGGAGATCCGCGCGATATCCGTGCCACGGACGAGGCCGTCCTGAAGCTCTTTCCCAAGGACGAGGTCCTGGCGCGCTGGATCCCGTTGGACCAGAAGCGCGTGAAGCTCCAGGGGCTCCCCGCGCGCCTCTGCTGGTTGGGCTACGGCGTGCGCGCCGAGGCGGGCCTCCTCTTCAACAAGATGGTCAAGTCCGGGAAGCTGCGCGCCCCCGTCGTGATCGGGCGCGACCACCTGGACGGCGGCAGCGTCGCCAGCCCCAACCGCGAGACGGAGGGGATGAAGGACGGCTCGGACGCGGTGGCCGATTGGCCGATCCTCAACGCGCTTCTGAACGCGTCGTGCGGCGCGACGTGGGTGAGCGTCCATCACGGCGGCGGCGTCGGCATCGGCAACTCGATTCACGCCGGCATGGTCGTATGCGCCGACGGAACGCCGTCGGCGCGGATGAAACTGGAGTCGGTCCTGACGTGCGATCCGGGACTCGGCGTGGCCAGACACGCGGACGCGGGGTATGATGAAGCGAACGCGTTCACGAAGAGGAGCGGGATCAAGATTCCCAAGTAATTAATCCTCCTCCGCCGTCCCGCGGAAGACGAAGCTGTCGGGAAGGCACCGGAGGATGAACGGGCGAACTGCACTTCATTAAGGAGAGACGGAATGGACAAGGGACAAGCCATCAACAAGGCGAAGGCGTTCTTCACGTTCGACCTCATGGTGTTGCCGTGGCTCATCAAGATATTCTTCGTTCTGGGACTGGTGGTGCTGCTGCTGGTCGCGCTGGCCTATCCCTTCCTCATGGCCTTCGCGGGAGGACAGTTTCAATTCGGCGGCTGCCTTGTAGGGATTCTCGCCTCGCTGCTGACGCTCGTGTTCGGCTCCATCGCCTGGCGTCTCTACTGCGAGGTCTTGATCGTGCTCTTCAAGATCCACGAGGGCATTCAGTCGCTGCGCAAGCCCGACCCGCCGGCGCAACCCCAATAGGACGAGTGTAAGCGTTCACCGGGTGAACGGTTGCGGAGGAATCACCATGTCCGCATTGAACGGCAAGAAAGTCGTGATCGTCATCGCCAGCAAGGACTTCAGGGACGAAGAGTACGCCAAACCGCGCGCGCTCCTCGAGAAGGAAGGCGCGAAGGTCACCGTCGCCTGCTCCAAGCTGGCGCCGTCCAAGGGGATGCTCGGCTTGACGGTGAAGCCGGACGTCCTGCTCAAGGACGTCAAGAGCGCCGACTACGACGCCGTCGTCTTCGTCGGCGGCATGGGCTCGCCGGAGTACTGGAACGATCCCGTCGCCCACAAGCTGGCCCAGGAGTTCGCCGAGAAGCGCAAGGTGACGAGCGCCATCTGCTTGGCGCCCGTGACGCTGGCCAAGGCGGGGCTGCTCAAGGGTCGTCCCGCGACGGTGTGGCCGGACGCGGCCAAGGAGATGAAGGCGGCCGGGGCGCAGCTCAAATCACAGGGGGTCGTGGCCGACGGCCACATCATCACCGGCGACGGCCCGCAATCCGCGGAGGAGTTCGGAAAGGCGGTGGTCGCGGCGATGCGCGGCACCGCGTAAACGTTCACCGGTTCTTGCGTTCGCCCGTTCATGCGGTCGAAGGACTTTGCGAAAAGGCGTGCGCGGCCGGCGAAGAACGGATGCCCTCGTGGACCAGGAGCCCGGAACTAGCGAACGAATGAACTGCTGAACCGATGAACGCTATACCCGGGCTAATGGAAATGTGAAAAAACTCGTCTATACCGGAGGGGTTTTCCACGGCTGTTTGCGGAATCCGTGACGCCCCCCAAGACGTACCGCTGGTTACGATGCCGTTACAGACAAGTCCTACGAAATTCGACCTCATCGGGTTCTAATCTGATGAAGGCTTCACAGAGGTATGGAACGAGGGGACGGCCCGCTGCGGATTCCAATCCCACGAACGAGCGCGACCGCAGCGCGGCACTTGCGAAGGGGAATCCCGCGCCATGAGCGATGAGCGCCGACACGAAGAACGGTTGTGCCACCCCCATCTGTCCGCCGCCGTAACGCCCATTGAGTGGACATATCCCGAGGGCCTGTCCAACGTCGCGCGGAGCCTCCTGGACGTCAGCACCGGCGGCGCCCGCATGATCGTCAACCGCTCCCTCGAAGAAGGCGACTCCATCTATGTGCGGCTCGACGGCTTGCGCTCCAAGCGGTCGCTCAACATCCCGGCGGAGGTCCGCTGGGTCGCCCCGCTGCCGAGCATCGACGACGCCACCTCGGCCTACGTCACCGGCGTCCAGTTTCACCGAACCCCAGGCATCTTGGATTTGCTGCTCAAAGTGTGATTCAAGAACGGCGACACGAAGAACGCATCCGGCACCCTCACATCAGCGCCGCATGCATGCCGATCGCAAGTTCCTTGTTGGGCGATGACGACAACATCGCCCATCGCCTGGTCGACGTCAGCACCAGCGGCACCCGACTTGTCGTCACACAGCCCCTGGAACCGGGCGACGGCGTCGTCGTCCGCCTGGACCACACGATCTCGGGCAAGTCCGTCCAAATGGACGCCGAGGTGCGATGGTGCCTGCCGCTGTCGAACGGAAACAGCCGCCCTCCGGGTTACGTCACGGGCCTTCGCTTCAACCGGGCGCGCGGCGTCCTGCACCTCCTGCTCAACTCCTATCCCGCGAAAAGCGCGCGGTGAGGTGCGCCTCACTCCACCCTCAGGTGCACGGCCCCGTCTAGAGGAAGCACCTCGCCGATCACCTCGGCCGATACGCCGGCCCGCTCGGCCTCTCCCACGAACGCCTCGACACTCTTCGGATCGACGGCCAGAAGCAACCCGCCCGACGTCTGTGGATCGAAAAGCGCCGTCTCGAGCGCGGGATCCACTCCCCGACTCTCGTAGCCTCCGGCGACGTACTCGCGATTGGCCCGATCGCCCCCGGTCTTGACTCCCTGGCGCGCGAACTCCAGCACCTCGGGAAGCAGCGGCACGCGCTTCGCCTCGATGCGGAAGGTCATCCCGCTGGCATGCGCCATCGCGCAAGCATGACCGTTGAATCCAAACCCCGTGATGTCCGTAGCCGCCGATACGCCGCCGACCCGGACGGCCGCCTCGCACGCCGCCCGATTGAGCGTCGTCATGACCCGCGTCACGCGCTCCACCGCCCCGGCCGACAACGCCCCGCCCTTGAGCGCCGACGTCAGGATCCCGCTCCCCAGCGGCTTCGTCAGGACCAGCCGATCGCCCGCGCGCGCCGTCGCGTTCGACCAAAACCGCTTCGGATGCACGACGCCCGTGATGGAGCAGCCGAACTTCAACTCCTTGTCGCGCACGGTGTGTCCGCCCACGAGCGAACATTGCCCCTCGCGCAGCTTGTCTGCCGCTCCTTGAAGGATGCGGTTGAGCCGGTCCGGAGCCAGATCATCCGGCACGCACAGGATATTCATGGCGCTGAGCGGCCGCCCGCCCATCGCGTACACATCCGATAGCGCGTTCGCCGCCGCGATCTGCCCGTAGGCGTACGCATCGTCCACGATGGGCGTGAAGAAATCGAGCGTCTGAACGAGCGCCACGTCGTCCGTCAGACGATAGATCCCCGCATCGTCGAGCGTATCGAAACCCACGAGCACGTCCTCGGACTGCCAGACCTGCAGTCCCTCCAGCGCGCCCTTGAGCTGGCGCGCGGAAAGCTTCGACGCTCAACCCCCGCAGGACGTCATCTCGGTCAGGCGTTTGATGATCATGTGCCGCATTCTAGCGGCCGACCGCCGCGCCTGCCAGAACCGCCAAGACCCAAACCCCTACGGTCAATCCCGCGGCGACCTTCCCGTTGGTCTCGCGACCCAGCACGAGGAGCGACGGCAGGTTGACGATCGGACCCGCGAAAAGCATCGCCGCCGCGGCGCCGGGCGCGCCCGTCTGCATCAGCAGCAGCGCCAGCGGGATCTCGAAGAACGTCGGCAGCGCCACCAACACGCTCACCGCCGCCACGATCAGGAGCGTGACCCACGCGCCTCCCGAACCTCCGCCCAGCCCCAGCGGCAAGATCAGCCCCGACACAACCACGCCCGCGATGATCAGCGGAACCGTCACGATCGTCAGATACGCCGCGCTCTTGACGAATCGCGCGGCGAAATCGCCCAGCGAGCGCGGGCCCGAATCGTCCCGCGGCGGCTCCGGCGCCTTCAGACGCCCGCCGAACATCCTCTCCAGCACCCACGGCAACAGGAACACCGCCGCCAAAGCCGCTCCCAATCGCGCCAGCGACAAGTCCAGCGGAAACAGCATGAACGTCAGCGCCAGCGCCGCCACGTTCAACCCCGGCGACGCCAGCATCAGCGACAACGCCGGGCCCAGCCGCGCCCCGCCTTCGACCATCCCCGTGAAGATCGGGCTGACGCAGCACGAGCACAGCATCAACGGCGCGCCCGCCAATCCGCCCGTCAGATGCCGTCGCAGCGCCCCACCTCGGCCCAACAAGGACACGACGAACTTCGGCGAGATCGCCGCCCGCACCGCCGCGCCGATCAGGATCCCAAACACCAGGGCGAGCCATACCTTGCCGAAGTATTGGAGCGTCGTCGCCATGAGCCCGCCCGCCGTGACGGCGTCCGCCGACTTCGACCAAACTCCGGATGTGCGGACTTCGGCGACCGTGACATACGCCCCCGTCCACTTGTAATAGGCCAGCCCCAGGAGCGCGATCAGCAGAACCATCGCCCCGGCCAGCACGAAGGAGCGACGGGATACGGCCGGCTCAGCAATGGCGGCAGGCAACGTCATAGTGCTCGGCCTTTATACGAGCAACCCCGGCGCGGGATCCAAGAATTTGCGCCACGACCGAGTTAAGATAGACTTACCCTCGCATGGCGATATCGCGAGACGACTTTGCCGCGGCTTTCCGGACGCTGGCCACCCAGGGTCGCGCGCCCAAGGACATCCTGGCCGCCTTCCGCGAGCAGAAGGCGCTCCTGGAGCGCGGGCAACGAAAGATGATCGCGGAGATCCTGGGCCTTCCGCCCGGACCGCAAGCCGACCTTCGATCCGCTCCCGCCGCCTTGGACGCCCTCGGCGAGATTCTGATCGAGCTCGAGATCGTCACGGAACCGGAGCTCCAGAAGCTCGTGGCCTCGTACCTGTCGCGCACGTACCGCAAGTCCCTGCCGCCGGTGCCGGTTCCCGCCTCTTTGGCGCGCTTCGACCTTCAATGGGAAATCGGCCGCGGCCGCGACGGCGTCGTCTACCGCGCGCGACGCCCTGAAGAGCCCCGTGAGGTCGCCATCAAGCTCTTTCGCCCGGACGCCAAACTGGATCCGCGGCCGATAAGCGCCATGACCGATCGGATCGAGCCCGGCCTCGCCCGCACGATCGAGGCGACGCCCGAGGCCCTCGTCATGGAGTTCATCGAAGGCGCGTCGATCGACGCGCTCCTCGCCGAGCGGAAGGTCTCGCTACGCGCGGGTTTCGAGTGGATCGAGAAGGCGGCGCGCATCCTGGCGCCGCTTCATGCGAAGGGACTGGCGCACGGTTCGCTCGCCCCGGGAGCGCTCTTGATCACCCGCCAGGACGCCGTGCGCATCGCGGAATTCGGGCTCAAGTCCGGCCGCCCGGCCGACGATGTATTCGCTCTGGGCGCGATCCTCTACGAGATCGCCACGGGAGTGCCTCCCTACGAGGGATTCCACGCCCAGGAGCTCCGTTCCCCTTCGGCGGCCAATCCCTCGCTCGACGCCGCCGCGGAACGAATCATCCTGAAGGCGCTGGCGCGCGATCCGGCCCGGCGCTACATGGAGGCCGGCGCGTTGGCCGACGATCTCTGTCGATGGCTGCGCCACGAGGACGTGCTCGCCGAGGTCCCGTCCGCCGTTCCCGCGCCTCGCGGGAATCGACCGCGGATGGCGATCGTTGCGGCGGCGCTTGCGGCGCTCGCGGCGCTGGTCTTCCTGCTGGGCCGGTCGAAGCCTCCTCCTCCGGCCGAGCAGCCCGCTCAGGCGCGCGAACTTCCACCGCCCCCGAAGCCGACACACGTGACGTCGCCTCCTCCCAAGCCCTCCGTGACCCCCCAGGAGACGCAGACCGCCCGGAAAGACCCCATGGAGCGCGCGGAGGAGCGCGAACTCTATGTCGAGGGATCCCAAGCGCTCGCCAAGGGCGACTATGATCGGCTGCTCGCGCTCGGCGAGGACTTCGTCCGTCGAGGAGCGGACCGGGATTTCGCGTACTATTGGATGGCCGTCGCCTATCGGGCGAAGAAGGATCCCGAGAAGTCGCTCGAGGCCATCGATGCGGCGATCGCGCGCGCGCCGGAGAAGATCGACTATCTCCAGGTGCGGCTGCCTCTCTTGCTGGCTCGGGGGGAAGCCCGCCGCGCCCTTCAGGATATCGAACGCCTCTACGGGAAAAACACGGCGGAGGTGAACGCGGCCATCCGCTCGATCGACCAGGAGATCCGCGCTGGAAACGACGATCCGCTTCTGCGCCTGCACCGCGGAGCGCTGCTGCACTACAAGCGCAACTACCGGCAGGCGGCGGACGAGTTCGCCCTCGTCGTCCAGGAGGGGAACTCCCGGGCGCTCTACTTCCTGGGGCTGTCGCTCCTGCGCGACGAACGTCCGGCCGAGGGGACGGAGGCGCTGCGGCGGTTCATCGCCGCCCACCCGGACTTGGCCGACGCACAGGATGCCCGGACGCTGCTGGCGGAACTCCGGGGGGAATGACGGCCAGGAGGGGATGCATCCACGGGTTATAATGCCATTGATGTCTCCGTCACGAAATGTCCTCGACGAGGCATTCGCCACGGCGGCGCTCTCGGAGAGCGCCTTGACCACGGCCGCGCTGGATCGCTGTCGCGCCGTTCAAAGTGAATCCCCCACGCGATCCCTGGCAGAGATTTCCGTGCATGAGGGATTGCTCACTCCGGAGCAGGCAACGGACATCCTCGCCCGCGTCGGGGACGGAACCCTGTTCGGCGAGGAGGCCGTCCAGCGGGCCTTCATCACCCGCCAACAGCTCCAAGAGTGCCAGGGAGAAATGGCCCGGGACCCGTCGCTCAAACTCGGGCAGATCCTGCTGCGCAAGCGCTACCTGACCACTCTGCAGTTCATGAGCCTCCTGGCGCCTCCTGACCTGACGCACCATCCGAAGCAGGTCGGGCGGTACCACATCGAGGAGATCCTCGGCGAAGGAGGCATGGGCGTCGTCTATCGCGCCCGCGACGCGAGCCTCGGACGCCACGTCGCGCTCAAGGTCCTCAAGGCCGGCGAGGACGCGGATCGACGTCTCATCGAGCGTTTTCACCGGGAAGCCCAGAACGCGGCCCGACTGCATCACCCCAACATCGCGACGGTGTACGAGGCCGGCAGCGCCGGCGACATCCTCTACATCGCGATGGAATGGGTGGACGGATGGCCCTTGTCAGCCTGGAGAAACCGGAAGCACCCGAGCCGGAGCGCCGCCGTCCGCGTGATCGAGGAGGCCGCGCGAGCCGTTCAAGCCGCGCACGACAAGGGAATCGTTCATCGCGATCTGAAGCCGGCGAACATCCTGGTGGACGAGCGGGACCGCCCGCACATCGTCGACTTCGGGCTATCGTATGCCACGGACTCCGGGCACGGGATGACGCGCCCGGGCACCGCGCTGGGCACGCCGCTGTACATGCCGCCGGAACAGGTACGCGGGGACATCCACCGCATCGACGCGCGCAGCGATGTCTACGCCTTGGGCGCCATCCTCTACGAGATTCTCGCCGGCCGGCCGCCGCACCAAGGACTCGCCTTGGTCGACGTCTACTGGAGGATCGTCCGCGAGGATCCGACGCCGCCTTCCAAGATCGACCGGTCCGTGCCTGGCGACCTGGAGACGATCGTCCTGAGGGCGTTGGACAAGATGCCGGAGCGACGCTATCCTACCGCGAGCGAGTTCGCAGACGATCTGCGGCGATGGCTCGAGGGAGAGCCGATCCAGGCCCGGCGAATCTCGCCGACGGCACGGTTGGTCCGCAAAGCCGTGAAGCACCGCGCGATCCTGGTGCCCAGCGCCCTGGCGCTGGTGCTCGCGGTCGTCAGCGTGCTCCTCGCGGTGCGGCCAAGGACCACGAACGGAACCCTCCCCGCCGACCCTTCGCGATCGCTGCCGGCTCCCGTCGAAGGGAACGGATCCGGATGGAAGCTCGCCTTCACCATCGGCAACAAGGATGACATCGTCTATCCCTCCTACTCCGAGGGCGTCTGGAGGCACGGCCAGATTACCGCGCGCGTCGAGAATGATCGATTCGTCGTGGAGGGTGAGGGTCCCATCGAAGGGGTGCGATGGCTCGCTCAGGATACTTTTCCTCCGGGAACCTTGACTCTCGTGAACGCCGACGCCGGCCGAAACCTGACCTTCCGCCGGCCTTTCAGCGCCTACGGCGGCGCGATCATCGGCGACATGATCATGGGATTCACCACGAACGAAACCGGCTACAACCGCGTGGTGATGAGGGAGGATCGGATCGAGCTTTGCACCTCGCTGGGCCGTTACCGACTGCATCCCGGAAAGCCGGTGGTGCTGGATCGCCTCTGGATCGCTCGCGGTGATCCCGAGGTGCTTCTGGCCGAGTATGCCGAACGGATGAAGGGTCGACCGCGCGCGCCGCGACCTCCCTGCGGCTGGAGCCTGCACGGGGACGTCGGCGAGGAATCGATCCTGGCCGCCGCCGATGCCGCCGCCGAATGTCTCAAGGGACTCGGGCTGGAGCACTTCGAGATCGATTTCGGTCCCCAACTCTGGGAATCGAACGAACGACTTCCGCACGGCCACCGCCGGCTGACGGATGAACTCCGGAAGCGGGGCTTCAAGCCCGGGCTGCGCTTCTCTCCCCTGGCCGTATCCAGGACAAGCGAACCTTTCCGGCGAGGATGGTTCTTCAAGACGGAGGAGGGCAGCCCCGTGACCACGGGTCTCGATGGGGTCTTGGGCGGGGACACGACCGTCCTGGACCCCTCCATCCCGGAGGCCCGCACGTGGCTGAAGGATCTGGCTCGGAAGATCACTCAGGACTGGGGGTACGACTCCATCCGATTCGATCACCTGTACATGATCGTCGGATATCGGGATTTCGCGACCCCCATGACCTCAACGCAAGCTCAGCGAGACGAGCTGGCGGCGCTGCGCGAGGGGGCGGGCGAGAATGCCTTTCTCACGGGATCCCAAGTCGCCACCGGAATGCTGTTCTCGACCGCGGGACCCCTCGACGGCGTTTGCCTGGGAGAGGGCGAGCCCTCCTGGTCCGGTTTCCGGAACATCTTCGACGCCACGTGCACCCGATGGTGGCTCAACGGACAGGCTTGGTGGAACAGCGCGGGCCAGGTCCGAGTGCAAGAACCGCTGACGCTCGACGAGGCACGCGCGTGGGCCAGCTATGCGGCCGTCCTCGGGCTGGCGTTCATGGTCGGCACGGATCTGACGCGACTGCCGCCCGAGCGAATGGAGATCCTGCGGAAGGCCCTCGCCCTGCGGGCGCACAACGCTCGTCCGGTGGGCTTCTTCACCTACCATTCACCGCCGCTTCCCCACCTGATTCAGCAAGGGCTCACGACGCAGCTCGGCGAGCCATGGCTATTCAGTCCGCAGGGCGGCGCGTGGACGGAGACCCCCGTTCCGCGCGCGTGGCCCGAAACGCTGGACGGGTTCGGACAATACAAGGCCCACTTCCGCGCCACTCCTGGCGTCGACGCCGTACTGCGCTTGGGCATGATCGACGACTGCGACGAGACGTTCGTCAACGGCGTCTCGGTCGGCAAGACGGGCCGATTCCCGCCCGACTTCCAGTCAGCCTCGACCGAATTCCGCGAGTACCGGATCCCCGGTAAGGTCCTCAAGGCGGAGAACGAACTCGTCGTGCTCGCCTACGACTGGCGGGACCGTGGCGGGCTCTATTCGGCGGATCTGCCCCCGGTGCCCGACACGTGGCGAGCGCGACTCGAGAAAGGGGAGGTGTTGCTGCTCCTCAACGTCGGCGAGATCGACAAGTCGTACGACGTCTCTCTCGAGCGCCGCCTGCGCGCGAGAGAGTACTGGACAGGACGGGATCTCGGCGAGTTGGATCGCATCATCTGGACCCTCAAACCGCGCGCCTGCGCGGTCTTTCTGCTGGACGTGTCGCGGCAGGAATAGTCGCGGGCACCGTGAGGTCTGCCGCATCCGCTCTGTCGGCGCGTGAAGCGGGTTCATTCTTCTCCTCAGCGTCCTCGCGGCGCAAGCCGCTCCAGGATCCGCTTGTTGGCCGCCGGCCAAGCGAGCGTCGGCAGTTCCCCGATCGCGACCCAACGCACCCCGGCATTCTCCAAGGCGCGCGCGCGACCGGCGCGATGGCGACACGTGAAGACGTGCAACGTGACCGCGAAATGAGAGTACCGGTGCGCCACCTTCACGAGCGGCGCCTCCACCTCGACGTCGATCCCCACTTCCTCCCGGAATTCCCGGACCAATGCCTGCTCGAACGTCTCTCCCTTCTCTCGCTTGCCGCCGGGAAATTCCCATAGCCCGCCCAGCAGGCCCTCCGCGCGACGCTGCGCCACCAAGACTCGGCCGCCCTTCCTGCACACGCCGACGGCGATGTCGTAATGCGGCACCCGCTTGGCGGGCGCGCGGCAAGGGATCGCCTCCTGCATGCCTGCGGCCCTCGCGCGACAAAGGGAGGCGATCGGACACTCGCCGCACTTGGGCCTGCGCGGCGCGCACACGCGCTGCCCCAGCTCCATGAGGGCTTGATTGAAATCGCCCGGTGCGCGCGCCGGAACCGCGGCATCGAGCTCCCCCGGTCGGACGGCGCCCTCCTCGAGCTTCCACAGCCGAGCCATCACGCGTCGCACGTTGCCGTCGCAAACCGCCACCCGCTCGCCGTACGCGATGCTGGCCACCGCCGCCGCGGTGTAGTCACCCACTCCGGGCAGCGTGCGCCACTGGGCCGCCGTTCTCGGTTGATTCCACTCCCGCGCCGCCTGATGCAGATGGCGCGCCCGCGCGTAGTACCCGAGGCCCTCCCACATCTTGAGAACCTCGTCGAGGGACGCCGCGGCCAGCGAGTCCACCGTCGGAAAGCGTCTTATCCATCGCTTGTAATACGGCAGGACCGTCGCGACCTGCGTCTGCTGCAACATGACCTCGGAGATCCAGATCGCGTACGGATCGCGCGCGCGCCGCCACGGAAGGTCGCGGGCGGTCCGACGGAACCAGGCGACGAGCTTCGGAACGGCGGCGCGCAGGATGTCGATGTCGCGTTTCACAGCGGGGAATTCTATAGTCCGCCGCGTGGTTTTGCTGCAGCGTTCTCGCGTCGAACGCTTCCGAAGTGAAAGTGCCTTCCCCACGCCTGCGCAGATCGATGCACACTCCGCCGCCCGCCCTTCATTTCACGTCGGCATGCCCTTTGCTTCCGCTACAATGCGGTCCCCACCATGAATCCGGATACGCTCATCGTCGGCGGAGGCATCGTCGGCTGCGCCATCGCCCGCGCCCTGACGAAGGAGGGCCGACGCGTCGTCCTCCTCGAGCGCGGCGAGATCGGCCGCGAAGCCAGCTGGGCCGCCGCGGGAATCCTCGCCCCCATCCACCTCGCGGACTCCCCGCCCTCCCTCGCGGAACTCTGCCTCGCCGGCGCCCTGCTCTACCCTCCCCTCGTCGAGGAACTCCGTGGCGAAACCGACATCGACGTCGAGTACCGCCCCAGCGGACTCCTCATGCCCGGACGTGACGGCGCCCAGACGCTTCTGCCCCATGTCGCACAGGTCCGAAGCCATCGAATGACCCGCGCCTTGGCGGCCGCGGCCACGCGATACGGCGCCGACCTGCGCCCCCACTGCGAAGTCACGGGTTTCCTGCGCGTGCCCGGCCGGATCACCGGCGTGAAGACGACCCGCGGGGACATCCTCGCTGAAGAAACCGTCGTCGCGGCCGGCGCATGGTCGGGCGAGCTGCTCAAGTCCGTCGGCGTCGACCTCGCCGTTCGCCCCGTCCGCGGCCAAATGGTGCTCCTGGAGGGGCCTCCGTACCTGGTCAAGCACATCCTCCTCAAGGGCGACCGCTATGTCGTCCCCCGCGCCGACGGCCCGTTGCTCCTGGGCAGCACCACCGAGGATGTGGGATTCGACAAGCGCGTCACCGCCGCGGGCGTCGCCGGCATCCTCTCCGCCGCCTTGGAGATCGCGCCCGTGCTGGCGGAACTGCCCATCGTCCAGACGTGGGCCGGACTCCGTCCCGCGACGCCCGATCGCCTGCCGTACTTGGGCCGACCGCCCGACCTCTCCGGACTGGTGCTGGCCACGGGTCATTTCCGCAACGGCATCCTCCTCGCCCCGATCACCGCCGCGCTCATAGCGGACCTCATCGCGGGCCGCACGCTCCCTATCGATCTCTCACCCTTCCGGGTGGATCGATGACCCCCCTCATCGACATGCATGTCCATACCGGCGGCCTCGGCCACGGAGGCACCGGCTGCTGGATGTCGGAGAAGACCAAGAACTCGCTGCCCTTCACCGTGCTGCGCATGAATCTCGGCATCCGCAAGCGCGAGCTCGAGAACGATCTCGACGGCCGCCTCCGCGCGCTCCTCTTCGAGCACCTCGACGGCTCGCGCCACGTCGACGCCGTCGTGCTCTACGCGCACGACAAGATCTACGATCGACAGGGCCGCGTGCGCGAGGACCTCCTCCAAGTCTATACGCCCAACGACTACGTGCTCTCGCTCGCGCGACAGCGTCCGGGGCGGATCCTCCCGGCCGCGTCGATTCACCCCTACCGGCACGACGCGTTGGAGGAGCTCGACCGCTGCATCGCGGCCGGCGCCGTCGCCGTCAAGTGGCTCCCCAACAGCCAGGGGATCGACCCCGCCGACCGGCATCTCGACCGCTTCTACGAGCGGCTGGCGCGCGCCCGCCTGCCGCTCATCTGCCACACCGGCGGCGAGCACACGGTCACGGTGATCGATAAGACGCTCTCCGGCCTCGCGCCGCTGGAGCGCCCCCTCTCCCTCGGCGTCACGATGGTGGCCGCGCACTCGGGCACGCGCAGCGGCTTCTTCGACGAAGATTCGTTCGACGAGTTCGTCGCGATGACGCGGCGGTGGCCGAAGCTGTACGGAGACCTCTCCGCGTGGAGTGCCCCCAATCGAGTCCGCCACTTCAAGCGGCTGGCGGCCTCGGGGATCAACTGGGACCAGGTCCTGCACGGCAGCGATTATCCGGTGCCGGCGATGCCGTGGTGCTTTCTGGGCAAGCTCTCCCGCGGCGAGATCAAGCGCATCTCGGGCGTCCAGAATCCCTTCGACCGCGACGTCGAGCTCAAGCGCGCGGTGGGCATCCCCGAACGGGTGTTCGCCAACGCGGCGCGGCTCTTCAGCCGGAGGCGCGGATGAGCTGGTTTTACCGATTCATCCGGTTCCTGCTGCGCCTCGGCCTGCACGGGTACTTCCGCGAGGTCGAGATCCACGGCCGCGAGAACGTGCCGCACGAAGGCCCGCTCATGATCCTGGCGAACCATCACAACGGGATGATCGATTCGTTCCTGCTGATCGCGGCGTGCGATCGTCCGGTCACGTTCGTCGCGAAGGCCACGCTCTTTCGGGTGCCCGTGCTGCGGTGGTTCCTGCGCTGGTTCCACACGCTGCCGGCATACCGCGGCGAGGAGCCGGACTATGCCAAGGAGAAGAATCAGACGCTCTTCGCGGCCGCCGAGTCGGCCCTGGTGCAGGGTCACGCGATCGGCATCTTCCCGGAAGGCCGCAGTCATCTCGATCCCACGCTCCTGCAGTTCAAGCACGGCGCCTCGCGCATCGCCTTCGATGCGGAAGCGGCGGGCGCGCGCGTGCGCGTGCAGCTCATGGGCATCCACTTCGAGAAGACGCGCGGATTCCGCGGACACGTGCTCGTCCAGTTCGGCCCGCCGCTGACCTTGGATGCCCATCGCGAACGTTACGCGCACGACCCGCGCGCGGCGACGGCGGCGCTGACGGAGGACCTGCACGCGCGGCTCTCCGAGATGGTGCTCACGGCGGAGAACGAGCGCTTGATCCGGCTGGCCAATCTCGTCGAACGGATGGGCTCGCTCGAGGCCGCCGGCGACTCCGATCTCAAAGGGGCCTTCGAGCGCAAGAAGACCCTCCTCGACGTCTACGCGCGCTTGCGAGTGGAAGCGCCGGAAGAGCTGTCCGCCGTGCGCCGCGCGCTGGACGACTACCAACAGATGCTCGACGCGCTGGGCGTGCGCGACGATCAGATCGCGCAGGATTACCGATTCGGACGCGTCCTCGTCTACGCGCTGCGCAACAGCCTTGCGCTGGCGATGGGATTGCCGTTCGTGGCGCTGGGGCTCGCGGGTAATCTCCCGCCGTATCTTGTGGCGTGGGGATGCTCCCGATTCGGCGGGACGCTCGACATCCGCACCAGCATCAGCTTTCTCGTCGCCGTGGTCGTGTTTCCGCTATGGTGGCTGGTCCTCGGCATTGTGGGCTGGCGGATGGCGCCGTGGGGCGCGGCCGCCTGCCTCGTGGCGCCCGTCACGGGGATGATCACGCTGGCGTGGATGGATCGATGGCAGCGCGTGCTGCAGGCGACGTGGGGGCTCTGGACGGCCATCGCGCTGCGGGGGGCGCGAGCCAGGCTGAAGCGAATGCGGGCGGGGGTCCTGCAACGAGTGGAGCGACTGTTGGGAAAGGGGCGCGGCTCCTAAATCGCCGTTCACGATCAGTGAACATCCGTGAACGGCGGTTTACCCTGGACACAAGCTCCGCCCGCTTTGCGGGCGCTTTCCGCTGAGCGGAAAGGACGCCGCTGGCGGCGTGGGCTTGTGTCCAGGGTCAATGACCGTGCACTCTTGTTCAGTATTCGTGCACGGTCATTTAGCGCAGCAATCCTTCCACTCTCTGCCGAATCCTCCTGACCCCCTCCCGCTCCCACCAATCGCCCCACTTGCGCAAATAGGCCGCATCCAGCGCCTGCCGGCGTCGCCGGACGATCTGCGCGTCCAAGAGATCCCGCTTGCGGCCCGAGACCAGCTTGTAGATCAGCAGGTCTTCCGGAGAGGCCACCCACACCGCCCGCCCGAAAATCTCGATCCGACGCCGACGCTTGAGCGCGCTTCGATCGAACGGGGAATCCCCCAACGCGATGTCGAGGTGCCACGGACTCTTCGATGTCGCCAGCGGCAATCGCGCCCATCCATTGACCTGAATCTGCTGGATGGCCAACTCTTCATCGACCGCGAACCCGTGGCGGCCGGCGGCGCGGAAGAACTTGTAGACCTCGCGCTCCGCCAGAAACAGGACCAGATCGACGTCCTCGGTGTAGCGCGGCTCGCCCCAGATGCCGACGGCCATGCCGCCGTAAAGGAAGTACTCGAAAGGGCCGGATTCCGCGACGTCGATGGTGGACAGGAGAACGGCCTTCGGATCAGACATGATGGCGGCGCATTCGATGCGATAAGGA
The DNA here is from genome assembly GCA_016190155.1 of Planctomycetota bacterium. Taxonomy (GTDB): domain Bacteria; phylum Planctomycetota; class MHYJ01; order MHYJ01; family JACPRB01; genus JACPRB01. Next base: position 517 of record JACPRB010000137.1, on the reverse strand, counting down.
CACGGGGTGATCGGGGCGGCATATGGGCGAGAACAGCGGCGTCGACAAGAGACCTTCCAGGATCCGTGCCGCGCCGGTCTCGGTCATGGACCGCAGATCCTGCTCGCGCGCCCCATCGCTGGCGCGCCCCAGACGCTGCATGCGCTCCTTCCAGCGCCCTTTCATTCCCGGATAGTATAACCCGCCCGGCAACCCTTCACCAGTTCAACCGTTCAGCCGTTCGTCCGTTCAAGAACCCCATTCCAGCGTCCAGCTTCCGGAACAACCGAACCAATGAACAGACGAATCGGTGAACGCGAGGAAGACACCGAGGGCCGGCGAACGAAGGAGGTTGCGCCGTTCGGATCAGCGCAAGAAAGCCCAGAAGCGCTCTCACTCCTCGAATGGAGCCGCTTCTCTGCTGTGCTAATCGATCAAATCTTTGTGCTCCGACGAGATCTTTCATGAACCTCCAGGCCAGTCGCCTGAGTATCTCTGAGGAAGGCAGGAAACCAGGAAAGGAAGTCGGTCGTCCTAT
>JACPRB010000146.1 GCA_016190155.1 Planctomycetota bacterium | reverse complement strand
GACCGTGAGTAGTCCAGAGGACGCAGAGAAAACCCCCTTTCTGTGGGCCTTCGGCGTACTTGTCCTGCTTTGCCTTCCTCTGCGCGCGCAGGACGATGAGGTTCAGCGTCTGCAGAAGCGCGTGCACGATGTCATCGACAAGGTCAAGCCGGCGTTCGTCTTCGTGGGCGGAGGTTCGGGGGTGTGCGTCAGCCCCGACGGATGGATCCTGACGAACCACCATGTGGCCGGAGGCGCCGCGCAGTGGAAGGTGCGGTTCACCGGGGGGCGGGAATACGACGCGACGCTCGTCGGATGGCATCCGTCGGACGACGTGGCGTTGCTCAAGGTCCGCAACGGAAAGGACCTTCCTTGGGTCGAGTTGGGGGACTCCGAGGCGGTGCGGGTGGGGGATCGCGTGATCGCCGTGGGCAATCCGTTCCTGCTCGGTAACGGCAGCTGGGAGCCGACGGTGACGTTCGGCATCGTGTCCGCCCTGCACATCTTTCTCGACAATCCCGGCTACAAGGACGCGATCCAGACGGATGCGCAGATCAATCCCGGCAACTCCGGCGGGCCGTTGATCGACATGGAAGGGCGGGTGATCGGGATCAACGGGCGCATCGAGATCCGACGGTTCATGAATCGCGTCAATACCGGCATCGGGTATGCGATTCCGTCCCATCAGATCAACCGGTTCCTGCCGCACTTCAAGGCGGGAGGGCGTGTGTACGGGGGCTATCTCGAAGGCGTGACGGTGGGGGAGTGCGGGGACGATCGATACGAGAATACGGGCGAGTACGGCGACGGCGTGTTCGTGGCCGGGCTCATCGATGAATCGCCATCGGCGAAGGCGGGCCTCGAGCTTGGGGACATCCTCATCGACATCGCCGGCCACAAGCCGTACAACCTGAATCGATTTCACGGGATCGTCGGGTCGTGGCCTGCGGGCAGCTTCGTGTCGATGAAGGTGCGGCGTCTGGCGGGCGAGTCGAAGGAGTGGGCGGTGCACGAGCTGCGGGTGTTGTTGGGCGATCCCGAGAAGCTGCGCGCGCAGGAGGCGCATGTCGGCACGCTCGATCTGGGGTTCCTGCCGGCGTACGACTACGACGATCTGGGCGTGGAGGTCGACGAGGTGGCGGAGAAGGGGCCGGCGGCCGAGGCCGGGCTGCGGCCGGGCGACGTGATCAAGAAGGTGGGCGACGCGCGCGTGAGGGACTGGAAGGATTTCAAGGCGGCGCTGCACGGCAAGAAGGCGGGGGAGCCGTTGCGGCTGGTGGTCTTGCGCGAAGAGCGGGAGTTGGAGATTGATCTTGTGCCGCGGGAGAACGAGGGCGGGGCGCCGAAGGAGTAACGTCGGCGTTGCATCCCACCGCGGCCGGGTGTAGAAGTGGGCCCCGTGTTGAAGGAAACCTCGCTCGGGGGGCCGAACGTCCGCTTTCAGAAGACGCTTTGGACGCTCGTTCTCGGCGCGCAAGGGGGCGAGCATCGCACGCGAGCGCTCGATCAGCTCGTTCGAATGTACTGGAAGCCCGCGTATTTCTATATCCGCCGCCGGGGGCACGGCATCGAGGACGCCAAGGACCTGACGCAGGAGTTTTTCGCCGTCTTCCTGGAGAAGGACGTCATCCGCGCCTTCTCGCGAGAGAGAGGGCGCTTTCGGACGTTTCTTCTGGCCGCCCTGGGGCATTTCCTGGCGAAGGAGGTTCGGCGCGAGCGGGCGATCAAGCGCGGGGGCCTGGTTGGAGTCCTGTCGCTCGATTTCACAGCGGCGGAGGAGCAGTTCGCCGGCCCTGCGGCCGACTCGGCGGAGGCGGCTTTCGATCGCGAATGGGCGTTGACGCTGATTCAGGAAGCCCTATCCCATCTGCGCCGGGAGGCCGGCGAGCAGGGGCGAAGCAGGGAGTTCGAGCTCCTCGAGCCTTTCGTCACGAAGAGTGATCCTCCATACGGCGAACTGGCGGAGAGGGCCGGGTCCACCGCCAAACGGCTGTCGCGCGACATGTACCACCTGCGCACGAGATTGAAGGCGGTTCTGCGGTCCCTGGTTCGAGAGACGGTGATGAGCGAGGACGATGTGCGCCAGGAAGTCGCCGGCCTCGCGCGAATCTTCCGGGCCGAGCCCGGGAAAACGGTCACATAGGGCCAGCAGGAGGTGCGTCATGGTGAATCGATGCACGAAATGCGGCTCGGAGGGAGTGACCGATCGGATCAAGGGCGCCTGTCCCGCCTGTCTCTTCGGCGAGCTCGATGTCCCCGAGAAGTGCGATCCTCTGGATCCGGGGAGCAAGTTCGCCTCTGTGGAAATCGTCAAGAAGCTCGGGCAGGGAGGCATGGGGGTGGTGTACCTCGCGCGGCAGCCGCAGCTGGATCGGCCGGTGGCGCTGAAGATCCTGTCTCCTGCGCTGGCGGCGGACCCGGAGTTTCGCGATCGGTTCGTGCGAGAGGCGCAAGCGCTAGCGAAGCTCAATCACCCGAACATCGTCCATGTGCACGACTTCGGAGAACGCGACGGCCTGTACTACCTCATGATGGAGTATGTCGAGGGTGTCAACCTGAGGACGGCGCTCGACAGCGGGATGCTCTCCTCGGAGGAGCTCCTGCGGTTGATCCCGCCGCTATGCGAGGCGCTGGAGAGCGCGCACGCGCAGGGAACCGTGCACCGGGACATCAAGCCGGAGAACATCTTGGTGGACCGGCAGGGGCGCGTCAAGATCACGGACTTCGGCATCGCCAAGATCGCCAATCCGTCGCGGAAGATCACGAAGGTCGGCGTCGCGCTGGGGACGCCGGATTACATGGCGCCGGAACAGATCGAGGCGTTCGACGCCGCGGATCATCGGGCGGATCTGTATTCGCTCGGGGCGGTGATCTACGAGATCCTGACGGGCAAGGTTCCCGCGGCGAGGTTCGTCCGTCCCTCTCGGATCGCCAGGACCGATCCGCGCTTCGACCGGTTGCTCGAGCGGACGCTTCATCGCGATCCCGAGCGCCGAAACGTCACCGCCAAGGAGATCGCCAGGGAGATCACGGTAATCATCACGACGCCTCCTTCGCGCGTCATTCCATGGAGGTGGATCGCCGCCGGTTTGGCCGGGGTGGGCGTGGTGGCGTTGCTCCTCGTGGGCCGGGCGAGCGTGCCGCAGGACGCCGGCGACGGGGTTGACGCGCACCTTCGAGATCTCGCGGACGGCTCGCTCGAAACGCGAGAGGGGGCTGTGGCCGAGCTGCTCAAGCTCGCCGAGAAGGATCGTGCGCTGCAGGATCGGCTTCTGGCGGAGGGCGACAAGGCTGTGGATCCGGAAACCCGCGCTCTCCTGGAGCGCATCGCCGCGCACATCGACTTCTTTCGGGCGAAGGGCATGAGGTTGGTCGAAGAAGGCGTGGTCAGCGGGCACACGGGGCAAGCGCCTAAAGCGATGGCGATCAGCCCGGACGGCGCGACGTTGGCTACGTGGTCCTGGGACAACCGGATCATCTTGCACGCCACCGATGACCTGCGCGAGGTCGGCGTCGTTGGAACGACGAGCGATTCCGTGTCCTGTCTCGCTTTCTTCCCGGACAACCGCATGCTCGCCGTCGCGGCCGGCGCTTCCGCCCTCATTCTCGATTCCAAGACGGGGATGGTGCGCCACACGCTCAAGCACGAGGAGAAGGTCGCGGCGGTCTGTCCTTCGGGTGATGGGGAAAGGCTTTACACTGGGGCGCGTGACGGGTTGCGGAGCTGGAATGGCCGCACGGGGCAACTGGAGAAGCATCCGGACACGGAGCCGGTCAGTGCGCTTGAGTTGATCCCCGACGGCAGAGGGCTGGTGACCCAAAGTGGGCATTGCACGCTTGTTGCATGGAACCCGGCAACCTGGGACAGAACGGTCATTGCGGAGGGAACTGGCGGTCAGTTTGCCAGTTGGGGTCCGATCGCCGTGAACAAGGAGGGTACGCTCGTTGCGCAAACGCGCTCTGGGCGTACGGGGTCTTTCAACGTGTGGGAAATCGCCACCGGACGCAAGATCCATAGCTTCGATTTGCCCGTCAGCCATGGGAACGGGGCGCTCAGCAGTCCGTCCAGGGAACTTCTGGCGTGCAGCTGGTCTCCCACGGGTTATCCCGAAACTGCCGTCTTCCGTTGGGATGACCTCAAGAGACGCGTGCACACGCTTCCGCATCCTTTTGCGGACTACGTCTTTGCCGCTGATGACGCGCACATCTTTCTGCCTGCAGAAGGCCAGCTCCAGAAGGTCGAGCTCGAGACTCAGAAGGTCGTGGCGCGCGCCGAGGCGCATAAGGCCTGCTTCTGGCATGTCGCCTTCCATCCTGATGGCGAACTGCTGACCTGCGGCGGGACAGACACCCTTATCCGGTGCTGGGATCCGACCCAAGCCTGCGAGATCGGGAGTTTCGTGGGCGGAAGGCAAGCGATCTACGGATTCGCCGTGTCCCCGGACGGCTTGCGTCTGGCGACCTATGGAGGCGGCGACAGGGACGAACTCCGCGTTTTCGACTGGAAGGATCGATCCTTGATCCTTGCCATCGACGTAACCGATGCGAACCACAACGGTATTCCGCTCATGCGATTTCTGCAGGGCGACAGACTGCTCACCGTGGACTACTGGGGCAAGATACGTCTCTACGATCTGCGACGGAGGCTTCTGGTCAAGACCGTGGAACTCCGGAGGATGCTCAACGCCGACAACATTGACGCATCCGAAGACGGGCGGCTGATCTTCGTGGCGGGCAGGAACTGTGAGGAGGGCAGCGGCACTACGTTGTCTTTATGGGATATCGAGAAGGGAGAGCCGGTCTACGACGAAATCGAAGAGGGCATCCACAACGCCTGTTTGTCCGCGGATGGGTCCTTCATCTTTCTTGTCACGCCTGGGAAGGAGTTACAGCGCCTGACCGCTCGTACCCGCCAGGTGGTAACCACGGTGACAATAGACGAGCTTCCCCAGAAGATCTCCATCGATCGATCGGGACGGCTGTTGGCGCTCATCTTTCCGGCAGGCATCAAGATCCTTCATGCGCCCACGCTGCAACCCATTGCCTCGTATGATGTCCAGGGGGCCAAATCCGTCTTCTTCTCTCCCGATGGCAAACGCATCGGTGTGTGCGGACAGGCGTGGGTTCGGTCCATCAGAGTCGAGGCGGCGAACAACGACGGCAAGAACGAAGCTGAGGCGATCTTTCTCAAGCTCGAGGAGAGATTGCTGAACGCGAAATCGCTCGAGGAAGAGCTCAAGGAACGCTTCTGCGGGCTTGTCAAGGCCCGGCTCGCGGGTCATGCGGAAAAGGTTGCCGCGTTCTTCGGCGAGACCGGCTATGACCTGGATGACCGCATCGAGTTCCCGGTCTCCAAGATTCCGCGGAAGAAAGACCGTGCTCTCCAGGACATCATCGAGAAGTCGGCGAAGATCGACGCGGGTCGCCTCGAGGATTGCCTAGATCCTGAGGCTGTCGAGGTACTGGGCTTCGCGGAGGCGAAGGCCAAATACGGGGAGACCCCGCGACTGGAACGTATCTTTCGGAGGGGCGGCATGAAAGAAGGAGATCGGTTCCTCATTTGCCCCCTCAAGAAGGATCTGTCGCCGGAACTGTTCTTTGTCGGGGTGGAGCACACGCAGGGGCACCTGTTCTACGTGTGGCGTCAGGGCAAGGATGGCTGGAAGGCGATCTACTTTGTCGATTAGACGGTCGCGGGATCGCCGCGGCCGGCGATATAGTAGGGGTGATGCATCCCCAGATGGCTCGCTGGTTGGCGGCTCCGCCGGAGGAGCTGTACGACAGTTCCTTCCACCTGAAGCCGGAGCTCGTGGAGGAGCTCAAGCGGATCGGTCCACACGCCGCGGAGGATCTGCGCGACGTGCTCGCGCGGGGTGAAAGCGGCGCCAAGGCGCTGGCCTGCGCGATGCTCGCCGAGCTGGGGCGGGACGCGTTGCCCGCGTTGACGGAAGTGGTGACGCTGGCGCGCACCGGCGGGGAGACGGAGCTCCTGGCCGCGATCAACGTGTTGGACGCGCTGGGAGAGGCCGGGCAGGCGGCGCTCTTGGAATTGGTACGCGATGGGACGCTGGAGGCCGGCCGGCGGATCGAGGCGCTCTGTCAGCTCGGGCCGGAACACCTGGACGCGTTCGTCGGGCTCCTGGACGATCCTCATGTGGCGGGGACGGTGGCGGACATCATCCTCGACATCGCGGAGGAGGAGCCCGAGCGCGTGGGGGTGAATCTCGTGATGCGTGCCCAAAGCGTGGAAGCGCGGGCACGGATTGCGGGAAACCTCGCGATGGCGCTCGGCAACCACGTTCTGTCGCGCGGATTGGGGCGGGTGTGGGAGGAGGAGCCGATCGAGGTGGTATTCCCGACGGGCGAGAGGGCGCGGGTGGATTTCGCGTTCGCGGCCTCGGGTCGGGACGTGCCGGACTTGATCGTGGAGATCGTTCCTGCGGAGGCGTTCGACCGGCGGGAGCTTTATGCGCGCCACGGCGTGAAGGAGGTGTGGTTGGTGGCGCCCGAGCGGCGGCATGTCGTGGTCCTGGGGCTCTCGAATGATGTTCGCGCGGAGTTCGAGGGGCGCGACGTCATCGTCTCGCCGCTCTTGCAGGGGATGCGGCTGAAGGTGCGGGAGTTGTACGAGTGAGCCGCCCTACTTCCCGTCCATCGTGGGCACGTCGAGCAGCGTGCGCGTGGCGCGCCGCAGGAAGAGGATCGCAAAACAAGTGTCCGCCACCTTCCAGTCGGGCCGGGGTTGCCAGGATCCGTCGGGGAGCTGCTGCTCCAAGAGGAAGCGCGCCCCCTCGGAGTACCACTCGTGCTTGCCGATGGTGTCGACTCCGGTGAGCACGCCGACCCGTTCCAGGGCGTAGAAGGCGTAGTAGTCGGGCGGGTCCCAAACGACGTGCGTCCCCAGCCAGTTCAACCCCGCCCGAAGGACCGGATTCTTTTTCCAATCCCGACCGCGCAGGTGCTCGTAGATGATCAGACTCCCGACGCCCCCTGCCGTCATTGCCGGATACGGATCCTGCGGGTCGCGCCTCCGATCCTTGTAATTCCACCCCTTCGCCTCGCCGGTACTCGATTTCTCCTTCGCGAACGCGCTCTCGGTCCACCCCTGGGCGGCGCGCGCGAGCGTCTCTTGGGGCACCACGATGCCGGCGTCGGCGCACGCGCGCAACCCGAGCGCCGCGTATTGCGAATTCGAATTGTCTCCCTCCGGCGGGCCCGCGCGCGTCCGCGCAACCGGCCGCTTTCTCGCGATCCGGACTTTCACGGACCCCCCGGGTGTCGCGACCGGTCTTCGGGCATCGAGGGCGGGGACGGTCCTTGCGGCGTCGGTGGATTCTCCGTAGGACCATTGACCGTTCGCACACTGGTTATCCACGAGGAACTGCGCGCACTGCCAGATCCGTCCCTGATACTGCACCCGGTCCAGCTGCTCGAAGATCATGGCCCGGAGCGCCACGTTGTACGTTCGCTCCGGGGGCGAATCCAGGATCTTCCGGAAGAGCTCCTGGAACACGGGGTCGCTCTCCGGGACCCCGGCGTGCATGAACGTCCAGAGGATCAATTCCTCGCGGTCGGCCGGCATGCCGGCGCTCTTGAGGAACGTCACGGCCCGGCGGATCGCGCCGTCGATTTCCCGCTGCCTCGGCGACAGGATCTCGTCGGAGGGGGCGGACCTGTCGGTGGCCGACAGTCGGAATCTCCCGATGATGTGCCGGGGCTGCGGGCTGTGGTGCCGAAGCGTGAAGATGAGCGTCAGGCCGCGCTCGCTCCCGAGCGGCTTGCGGGTTTCGAAGACGGCCGCTTGGGGCTGACCGGATCTCGGCATGGTCGCCCAGCCGGTTTCGTCCTTGCCATCCAGCATCGAGGCCGCAGGCCAGCCGCATGCCGAGAAGTCGGCGCATGGGCGCCGAAGCGCCACAGGCGTTCCGGACTCGGCCTCCCGTTTGGGACTCGACTGAATACGGAACTCGGAGAGCACGAAGCCCCCTCCAGGACCGCCGCCGGGGCCTGAGGCCGGCAAGGATTGCTCGGGCAGCACGTCCAGGCGAAATCCGGTAATCCCCTTGAGATCGGTATGCGCGATGACGGTATAGGTCGCTCGATCAGGCAGCTGCGTGGGCGCGCTCACCAGCAACGAGTCGTCGTCGAGCTTGGTCAGGGAGATTCCGCCGGTGGAGGAGAACGTCGTGGGCTCCAGCACGACCCAGGAGGAGTCGCGAGGCTCCTGGACCGCGGATGCGCAGGTCGTCAGGATGAAGCCCAGCACGAATCCGCAGTACGGCATACGTCACCCCACCCCATCGCCTCCCTCCCTACTGTACCGCGTTGGCGCTCAGATGCTTGGGTTCCTTGAGTCTTCCAACGGTGCGACATGCCGCTCCACGATCGCCGGCACGTCTTCGAGCGTGACGTGGGTGTACCAGACGTTGTCCGGCATGACGCAGAGATTGGGGCCGACGGAGCACAACCCCAGGCACATCGCCCGCGAGACGCGCAGGCGGCCCTGAAGCCCCTTGGACTTGACGATTTCCTTGAGGCGCTTCTGGATCTCCGCGGAGCCGCGGTTGGCGCACGCGTCCTGCCCGGGTTCGCGCTCGTTGCAGCACACGAAGAGGGTCCTTTCGTAGGGCGCGCGGGGCATTTCTCGCATGCGAGCACCGTAACCGTTCAGCCGTTCACTCGTTTGAAAACCCCGTTCCGGCGTCCGGCTTCCGGAACGAATGTACGGGTGAACGCTTACCGAGCACCATAGCAGCCGTGCCGGTTGAACGGAAAGGAAACCTGAGGGCGTGGGAGTTCAGCGCGGCACGGGCGCCAGGAAGACGTCGTCGATCCAGAAGGTGCCGTCGACCGGAGCGTCCGCGTCGACGGCGACCGAGAACGTCAGGCGAAGGTCCGCGTGCTCCGCCGTGAAGAAGAAGCGGCCGCAGCGCCATTCGCCTTCGCACGGCGGGGCGTCGCCCGTGAACGTGCCTTGATAGGTCTGGGCCAGGCCGCTCCCCACGAGCACTCGCACCGACGCATCCTTGTCTCCGACCCGAAGGTTCTGGGATCGAACCCAGAATCGCAGGAAGTACTTCACCCCCGGACTGAGCACGTTCGCTTGCTGTTGGTCCAGCGTGGCGCTGGAGCCGCCGGTCTTGGGCCCGAACTGCACGCCCGGCAAATCGACGCGCGCGCTCTTCTTGCCGCCGCGAGCCACCTGCGGGTCCGAGTTGAGGACGGACTTCCCGTTCCAATACACGTAGGTCCTCCAAGCGGACGTGCCTTGCTCGAAGCCTCCGTTCGTGATGATGTTGGCCGGCGCGTCCAGGTCCTTCACCCAGCCCGCCTCGCGCTCCGGCACGGTCGGGCGGGGCGCGGAGGGCGCCTTGCCGGCGGACGCCGTGCTGGTCTCGCCGCCGGAGAGCTCCACTCGGCCCAGCTCGTTGAGGAACGTCAACCTTCCGTCGATGGCGACCACCCTCATGGCGTCCTTGGTGACGTCGACGAGGACCGAGATGCCTCGTCCGGAGATCCGGCCGTGGGCGGTCTCCAGTTCGAGTTCCGTCTCGACGTTCTCCACCAGCACGCTGCCGCGGTAGATCTTGAGGACGATCTTCTTGCCGGAGCGCGCCACGGCAAGACCTTCCGTTGCGGTCGCCTTGATCCCTCGGAGGGTGACGAAGAGATCCGGCTCGATGAGGAGACGCGCGGGCGTGCCTGCGCGGGAGCCCAAACGATCGCTCGGCGGCACGGCGGCCGCCTCCTTGAGATCCTCAATCTTGTCGCTCGACGCGCGCCAAACGACGACCTGGCCGGCGACGGGACGAACGCGGGGATGTCCTTCCTCCGTCGTGTCCTGCGCCGGGAAGAGGGCCAGGATCAAGGAACAGAGGCCGGCCGACAGGTGTCTCATAGGGCTGCCTCCATTCTATCACCGGCTCTGTCCGTCGATCATGCGTTCGGCTGGGGCGTTCCTCCGACAGGCTTCCGGATGAGCCACGCGTGAATGGAAACTCATGAACGGCTCATGTTGTTTTCCGGGTTGCGTCGTACCGTAGCGTCGTGTCCGGCTTCCTGCGGGAGGATGCGTCGGCCGGGCGGTGCTCCTGGATGAAGGGCGAAGATGCGTCGGAAGGCGATCCTGTTCTGGGCCGTACCGGTCATCGCGTTCGGCTGGGGGCTTGTGGGCCGGCCGCTGTACAACCCGGATGAATCGCGCTACGCGGAAATCGCGCGCGAGATGGTCGCCGGGGGCGACTGGTTGGTGCCGCGCCTGGACGGCGTGCCCTATGTGGACAAGCCGCCGTTGTTCATGTGGTTGGCGGCCGCCGGCATCCGTGTCTTCGGGGCCCACGAGCTTGCGCCGAGGCTGGTGCCTTTCCTGTCGGCCGTCGCGGTGGCGATCATGCTCTTCTTCGCCGGATGCCGCATCGGTGGCGAGGGGGCCGGACGGTGGGCGGTGCTCCTGTGGTGTACGTCGGCGTTGCCGCTGAGCGAAGCGGACATCGTATCGACGGACATGCTGTTGTGCGCTCTGGCGACCGGGGCGGCGTTGAGTTTCTGGTCCGCGCTCGACTCCGGCAGAGGAGCGCTCACGGGATGGATGCTGGCGGGCCTTGCCTTCCTGGCGAAGGGCCCGGTCGGCTTGCTCGTGCCCGCGCTGGGCGGCGCGGCGTACTTCATCGCCATGCGCCGTTTTCCGTGGAGTCGGCTGAGGCTCTCCCTCGGAGCGCCGCTGTGTGCGGCCATAGCCGTGCCGTGGTTCGTCGCGATGCAGGGACGGTATCCCGACTTCCTTCACTGGTTCTTCATCGTTCAGAACGTCGAAGGGTTCGCCACGCACGCGGTGCACCATCCGGGGCCCGTCTACGTGCCGGTCGCGGCCACCTTGGGAGGGCTCTTCCCGTGGTCGCCGGTGCTGCTCGCGCTCGCCTTCGGCGACCGGGACTTATGGCGGAGTTCCGTTCCGCGCTTCCTGTCGTTGTGGAGCCTGCTGATCGTGGCGTTTTTCACGGCATCGGTCGCGAAGCTCATCCCGTACCAGCTTCCCGCGCTGCCGCCGCTGGTGCTGGTCGGAGCTCTCCTTTTGGGGCGGGCCGCCGGCCGACGGGGCTTCTCGGGCTACGCAACGCTCGGCGCGATGGCCGTGGGCTTCGCCGTCTGGCTCCTGGTACGGGGCACGATGCCGAATCGCCATGGACCAATCCCGGTGTCCCCGATCCTATATGCGACGACGGAGCTTTTCTTGGCCGGCGTGTTGGCGGCGGCGTGGCTTGCCTGGTGTGCGCGCCCCTCCGTCGCCGCGAAGATCCTTGCGGTCTTGATGCTCGCCGTGTCTCCATGGGTCCTCGATGAGGTGCGGGCGTTCAGCGATGACAGTCGCTCCAGCCGCGCCATCGTCGAGGCGAACCGCGACGTGATCGGGGACCGCCCCATGATCATGGTCGGGCAAACGGACTACTCTTGCCTTTACTACTTGCGCCGGTCGGTCTTCTATCTGGGTGCGCCGCGCGAGTTCGCGCATGGGATGCGGCTGGAGCGGGTACCGGCGGCGCTGACGGCAGCGCAGTGCGAGGAGTTGTCTCGCCGCAGGGCCGTGGCGCTGCTGGTATGCACTCTGGGGAACGGCGGTTCGGGGATCGTGATCCCTCGCGCGCGCTTGCACGACCGGCGCGGCGCGTTCGAGCTCTGGTTGTGCGAACCGGCCGATGCTCAGTACGCGCACTCGCAAGAAGGTGGCCCCCCCCTGCGCCGCGCCGGCCTTTTCGTTGCTCGTTCCGGCGGCCCTGAGTTTCGTGCACGATCCCATCGAGGGGTGCCGGTCGCCGACGCGACGCTTCGTGGCCGTGGCGGCTTCGCGGGTCTCCTCGATCGCGCGCCTCGTCGTGCGCCCGCCCTTGCACGGCTACGCCCTCGAGTTCTATTGGCCGGCGCCTCCGGTCCGGGACCAGCGTGCCGAGGAACACCCATGGCTCGGACGCTTTCGGTGCCCGTGGACGTCATCGCCGAGATGGAGCAGAAGCAGGAGGATCAGCGCGTCCTCCTCGTTCGCCGACGGCGAGATCGGTGCAGCAGGCTACCCCAGCGCGTATGCGATGTCGATCGCGCGGCGGCTGGCGCTGAAGTAGACCTTCTGCATCTCCGTCCAGAAATCGGTCGTGCCGGTCCAGAAGGCCGGAGCGCCCAGCCGCTTGAGGATCGCCATCGGGGCTCCCGGCGGACGCACCTTCACCTCGACGTCCGGAGGCTCGCCCCAGAAATCCTCCGGGTCGATCGGCCGGATGACTTCCTTGACCGGGGCGCCGCGCAGTTGAGGGCGCGCGCCTCGCAGCATCGACATGAGCTGGTCGCGCGTGCGGCCCCGCAGCTCGAACATCAGCCACGGATCGCGATCGAACGCCTCGCCCACGACATAATAGACCGCCGCGATGTGCTTGCACGGCGTCGCCACGTCGGGGCACGAACAGGTCATCTTGAGGTCGTTGCGCGACCGCGGGAAGAGCGACGCCCCCGTCGACCGGAACGCGTCCTCCACCTCGCGCGGCATCTCGCCGGCCAGCAGCTTGGCCGCGAAGACGGCCCGCGACGAGAGCGCCCGCGTCACCCGGTTCCACGTGCCCGCGTCCAGCTGCCGGACGCGGATGCGGATCTGATAGGGTTTGCGCCGCGAGCCCTGCACCTTGGCGGCGATCTTGCCGGGGCGGATCTCGTACTCCATCACCTGCCCGGCGCGGGCGTAGTTCTTTCCCCGGTCGAGCCGGCTCTGCCAGCCGAAGCTCTCCAGCACGCGGATCCACTTGTCCGCCCACCAGGTCTCGCCGACGTCGCCCGTCTGGGCGCGCAGCTTGATGCCGTCCTTCACGTCGCGGCGACGCATGAGACCCCCTTCACGACTTCACTTCCGCCTTCTCGAACTCCTGCACGTCGTCCCGCCGCAGCGAGAAGAGATCGCGCAGCTGCTCCGTCGAGAGCTCCGTGATCCACCCCTCGCCCACGCCCACCACGAGCTCCGCCAGCTCCTTCTTCGATTCGAGCATCTCGTCGATTTTCTCCTCGACCGTCCCGGCGACGACGAACTTGTGGACCTGAACCTCGCGCGTCTGGCCGATGCGGAACGCCCGGTCCGTCGCCTGCGACTCCACCGCGGGGTTCCACCACCGGTCGAAGTGGAAGACGCGGTTGGCGGCGGTGAGGTTCAACCCCAATCCGCCGGCCTTCAGCGACAGCACGAACACGCCCGGCCCGTCGGCCTTCTGGAACTGCTCGACCATCTGATCACGCTGCTTGCGCGGCGTGCCGCCGTATAAATAGAAGATCGGCTGATCGAGGGTCTCCTGGAGGTACTCCTGCAGGAGCTTCCCCATCTCCGCGAATTGCGTGAAGACGAGCGCCCGGTCGCCTTCCGACACCGCCTCCTCGAGCATCTCCCGCAGTCGCGCCAGTTTCCCGGATCGTCCTTCCATGGCGCCGGCCTCCTCCGAGAGGAGCGCCGGATGATTGCAGATCTGCTTGAGTCGCGTGAGCGCCGCCAGCACGGCGCCCTTTCGCTCGATTCCGCCGGCGGACTCGATCTTGCGCATCGAGTCTTCCACCACGGCCTTGTACAGCGCCGCCTGCTCCGGGGTGAGCGTGCAGTAGACCTTCATCTCCATCTTCTCGGGCAGGTCCGCGATGACCGATTTGTCGGTCTTGAGGCGCCGCAGGACGAACGGCCCGATGAGGCCCTTGAGGCGATCGGAGGCCTCCTTGTCGTGGAACCGCTCGATCGGGATCGCGAAGCGGCGCTTGAACTCCGCCGAGCGGCCCAGCAGGCCCGGATTGAGGAAGTCCGTGATCGCCCACAGCTCCGACAGCCGGTTCTCCACCGGCGTGCCGGTCAGGGCGATGCGCCTCCTCGCCCGCAGCGTCCGCACCGCCCGCGCGTGCAGCGTCTCCGGATTCTTGATGTTCTGCGCCTCGTCCAGCGCGATCCCCGCCCAGTCGACCGCGCGGAAGATCTCCGTGTCGCGCGGGATGAGCGAGTAGCTGGTGACGACCACGTCGTAATCGCCCTTGATCTCCTCGCCGCGCGCGGCGCCGTGGTGGACGAGCACCTTGAGCGACGGCGCGAACCGGCGGATCTCGCGCTCCCAGTTGCCGATGACGGACGTGGGGCAGACGACCAGCCAGGGCTTCTCCTTTTCGTGCAGCACCAGCGCGATGAACTGGATCGTCTTTCCGAGTCCCATGTCGTCGGCCAGGCACGCGCCCAGGCCCCACTTCGACAGGAACGCCAGCCATTCAAGGCCGCGCTTCTGGTACGGCCGGAGCTCGCCGCGGAATCGACTCGGGATGGGCACTTCTTCGATGCGGTCCGCCGTATGCTGGACGGCGTCGAGCATGTCGCGGATCCACCCCACCGCCTCGACGCCGGAGATGGGCATCCCGCCGATCTGTTCCAGCGAGAGCGCCTCGCCGAGCGTCAGCGGCCGGATCTGCATCTGCTGCAACGCCTTCATCGTGCTCTCGATGAGCTCCGGCTGCAGTTCCACCCACTGCCCGCGCACCTGGACGAGCGATTGGCGCAGCGACGCCAACTGCTCAAACTCCTGCTTCGAGAGCGTCACGCCGCCGATCGCCACCTTCCAATCGAACTGTACGAGCGTGGCCAGTCCGAGGAAGCCCGCCTTGACGTGCGGGGCGGCCTCGACCTTGAGCATGATCGACGGGGGCGCGCCCGCGGCGCCCTTCCACCAGGAGGGCAGTTCCACATGGAAACCGCATTCCGACAACAGCGGCGCCGCCTCGCGCATGAAGCGGTGCCCCTCCTCGGGATTCAGCGCCGCCCACTCCGGATTGCGGGTGCGCAGGGCCTTGTCGAGCGGCGGGAAGAGCGAGCCCGCTTTACCCAGGTCCGCCAGCAAGCGGTGCTGTGGGTTCTCGCCGCGCTTGGGTACCAGATGGGGCTGTCGCCAGACGGTCGAAGCGGGTACGGCGAGGTTCGGATCGTCCGCCGCGACGAGATGAAACGTGACCAGCCAAGCCCGGCCGTTCTGTTGTGGCTCGTTGAGCTTGAAGAGCGTCCGCCAGGTGGCGGCCCCCGGCGGGGCCAGCGCCGGTTCCGCCCAACGCCGCCACTGCTCGATGAGCATCTTGCGCCGCGCCTCGGGCAGCTCGATCGCCGCCCGGCGAAGGAGCGACGCCTCCTCGCCCGTCAAGCCTTCGTCCAGCGAGGCGTGAACGATGCTGTCGACGACCTCGCGGAGGAAGTCGTCCATGATCTGGGTGGGGGAGCGATCCGGTTCGGCCGCGCGGCAAACGCCGGGCATGTCACGCGCCAGGTCGGCGATCCGCTCGCGGTCTTCCAGGGCCGGCCGCCAGCGGATCCGCACCTTCTCCCCTTCCGGTTCGAAGGAGGGGATGAAATGCTGTGTAGCGACGAATTCCAAGGCCAGGCGGGCGGCGGTGGCCCAGAACTTCAGATCCGCGGAGACGTTTCCGTTGAGCCGGGCCAGCCAGATGACCGCCGCGTAGGGGGAGAGCGCCAGCCCCCGCACGCGCCAGGCGCGCAGGCGGGGCGGACCCTCATCCTCCTCGGTGCTGCCGTTGCGCGACAGCATCGGTGTGGACGGGACTGGCCCGTGCGCACCGGTCGGTAGGACCAGTTCCAAATCACCTGGTTGGCCGTCGGGCACGACCTTCGCCAGCTCCGTATGCGAAGCGCCAAAGGGCGGCTGTTTCGATTCCGAAGACTCCGCCCACGCGAAGAACGGTCCGCCGACCTTCCAGAGTCCGTGAAGAACGAGCATCCTGCTCCGGAAACTCCGGTCGGGTCAACTACTCCTCTCCCGTACCTTCCTTTTATCAGACCGGGGCGGTGGGTGCAAGCAAAGAAACATCGTCCGTGCTATCATCGGCATGCGATGGACACGCCTTCCGTTCTTCTCTGAGGGAACGCGTGACTGGCGCGGGAGATGATCCGGTGCTGCCGGTATTTCGTGGTGGCGCCGAGCGGGGTCGCCATGCCGGTTTTGGCTGAAATAGCCCGGGCGCGGCGGCGTCTCATGGGGGTGGTGAAGGGTACGGCCCGCAGACGCGCGCGGCGGCGACGGCGCTGGGAACGCCTGAGGCACGCAAGATTGTCGAGGAAGCGCGCGCCGATCCGGAGGTGCGGGCGCTGATGCGGAGGTAGGGATCATGGGGTTGGCGCTTGCGGCGTGCTGCCTTGCGGCTCAGACGGATCTGTCCGCCTTGATCGAGAAGTTGAAGTCGGACGCGATCGAGGAGCGGGAGGCGGCGGTTGGGGAGCTCAAGAAGCTGGGACCGTCTGCGGTGCCGGCCCTGGAGAAGGCGGTGGCCGAGGGTGAACCGGAGGTCAAGGCGCAGTTGGAGTGGGTTTGCCGGGTCATCACGCTGCGAGAGACGCTTCCAGCGAATCTGCTCAAAGAGATGCAGGGGATCGAGGATCGACTCGCGGGGACCGACGCGCACGCCTGGACGGAGGCGATGTTCGAGGCGCTGCGGGAGGACGAATCGGGGAAGCGGATCCATCCGACGCTGGGGCGAAGGGAACTCGATGCGCTTGTGGGCGGCGCAGTTCGGGGGTGTGGGACACTCAAGGAGGCGGACGACCTGCGCAGGATCTTGCGTGAATCGGAACTTCCCTCCGCGGGAAGGCATGTGCAAGCGTGGTTGAAGAATGAGGACTCCAATATTCGAGCAATGGCCATCAGGTTGCTTCAAGACCTGCTTGTAGGGGAAGCGATTCCGGAGATTCGAGGGCTTCTCAAGGATCCGGACGCGGACGTCCGAGGGAGGGCGGCTCACTTCTTGGGCAAGTTGCACGTGCGAGAGGCGATTCCCGATCTGGTTGCGCTGTTGAAAGATCCCGATGGATTCGTTCACGGCTTGAGTTACGGGGCCTTGGAGGAAATGAGAGCGAAGGAGGCCATCCCCGAGCTTTGCGACCTCTTGAAGAATCATGACGTCGAGGTCCGTTTGCGCGCTGTGGGTTTGTTGCAGGATCTCCAAGCGCGTAGCGCAGTCGCACAGCTCCTGCCATTAGTGGGGGACGGCGATGAGGAGGTCGCCCGCAAGACGATTTATGTGCTGGATGAACTGGAGGCGAGGGTGGCCGTGCCCCAGCTGCGTCTCCTGGTGAACAGTCGATCGGCGGGTATTCGTGACGCGGCGGCGCGCCTATCGATCTCGCGAGGAAATCGGGAGATCGTTCCCGATCTGATCGCCATGCTGTCCGATCCGGAGAGGCGCGGAACGGCCGTATGGGCGTTGGGGAGTTTCCGAT
>JACPRB010000134.1 GCA_016190155.1 Planctomycetota bacterium | reverse complement strand
GGCGAGTCCTACACCATCGACAAGACGGCTCCCACGGTGAGCTCGATCGTTCGGGCGGACCCGAATCCCACGAGCGCGGCGTCGGTCGACTTCACCGTCACATTGTCGGAAGCCGTCAGCGGCGTCGCTGCGGGCAACTTCACCGTCACGATGGGCGGCTCGGTGGCTGGAGCAACCGTCAGCGGCGTATCCGGCGCCGGGGACACGTGGACGGTCACCGTCGACACGGGCACTGGCGACGGCACGATCCGCCTGGACGCCACGGCCGCGGGCGCGGTCGTCGACACCACGGGTAACCCGCTCACCGGTCTGCCGTTCACGACGGGCGAGAGCTACACGATCGACAAGACAGGGCCTACCGTTTCCGTTACGCCCGACGGCACCAGCACGAACTCCTCTCCCATCACGTTTACGATCACCTTCTCCGAGTCCGTCACCGGCCTCACCGCCGCAGAGATCTCCATCACCAACGGCACCCCAGGCGCCCTCTCCGGCAGCGGCACCACATACGCCATTCCGGTGACTCCCACCGCGGACGGCGCCATCGCCCTCCAGGTCCCCGTGGCCGCCGCCCAGGACGACGCCGCCAACGCCACCTCCCCCTCCAACGTCGCCAGCGTCACCTACGACAGCACGCCACCCACAGTCACATCAATCACCCGGGCAAGCCCCGACCCCACCAATGCCGCCTTCGTCGATTTCACCGTCACCATCTCGGAACCCGTCTCCAACGTCGACACCGCCGACTTCTCGCTCACCACCACCGGCGCCGTCTCCAGCCCCTCCGTCTCCGGCGTCTCCGGCAGCGGCACCGCCTACACCATCACCGTCGATACCGGCACCGGCGACGGCACCCTCCGCCTCGACCTGCCCCCCGTCGTCACCATCGCCGACGCCGCCGGAAACCCCCTCTCAGGCCCCTATACCGCCGGCCCAGCGTATACCGTTGACAAATCCTCCGACATCACCCCGCCCCTGCCCGGCACCGTCAACGATGGCTCAGGCCTCGACCTCGCCTACCAAACTTCCCCCACCACCCTCACCGCCAATTGGTCCGGCTTCTCCGACCCCGAAAGCGGCATCGCCTTCTACGAATGGGCCATCGGAACCTCCCCGGGCGCCGCCGACATCCAACCCTTCGTCTCCACCGCCCTCGCCACATCCGCGTCGAATCCCGCCCTCACCCTCATCGACGGCGCCACCTACTACGTCACCGTCCGCGCTACCAACTCCGCTGCACTCTCCGCCATCGCTACCTCCAACGGCGTCACCGTCGACTCCTCCCCGCCTATCCCCGGCACCGTCAACGACGGCCCCGGCCCCGACATCGACTGGCAGAACACCCCCTGGCAGTTGGGCACCAATTGGTCCGGCTTCTCCGACCCCCACACCGGAATCGCCTCCTACGAATGGGCCATCGGAACTTCCCCAGGCGCCACCGACATCCAACCCTTCACCCCGTCGCCTAGCCCCATCTCCGCCGCCGCGGGCTCCCTCTCCCTCTCCCACGCCACCACCTACTTCGTCTCCATCCGCGCGATCAACCCCGCCGGCCTCTCCACCGTCGCCACCTCCGACGGCGTCACCCTCGACACCGTGCCTCCCTCTTCTCCCTTGCCCCTTACGCCCGGCTCCGACATCGAAATCTCCTCCCTCAACACCGTCTACTTCGATTGGTCCTCCGTCCCCGATGCCGTCGGCTACCGATTCCAACTCGACGACGCCCCCGCCTTCGCCGCGCCCTATATCCTCGACCTCATCACCGAGTCCTCCGACTTCAACTCCGGCACCCTCCCGCCAGGAGTCTATTATTGGCGCGTCATCGCGGTCGACGCCGCCGGCAACGAATCCACCCCCAGCTCCACCTTCTCCTTCACCGTCGTGGGATCCGCCGTCGGCAGCCTCACCGTGGAGCTCGGCCCCAGCTCGCCTCCTCCATCCAACGAACTGAATACCGCGCAAGACCTCTCCATAATCCAGCTGCGCATCACCGCCTCCCCCCACGAACACATCCTCATCTCCAGCCTGCGCCTCACCGCCGCCGGAACCGCCGACGATGCCCTTCACATCGACAACGCCCGACTCTACGACGACTCCGACAACAATGGGCTGCTCGATCCGAATTTCGACACCCTCCTCGCCGGCCCCCTCTCCTTCACCGTCGACGACGGCTCCATCACGTTCCAGGACCTCGCCTATATCCTGCCCGCCGATGAGTCCCGCCACTGGATCCTCGTCTACTCCCTCGCCGGCAACGCCCCCTTCGGCAGCACCCTCGCCGCCGCCATGCTCCTGCCTCAGGATCTCACCGCCACGGGGCTGACCTCCGATCGCCCCCTCCTCCCCTCCGGCGCATTCCCGATCGTCGGCAACACCATGACCATCGTCCCCAGCGGCACCCCCGGCCACCTCAGCATCACTCGCGGCGCTCAGATGCCGACGATCGGTTTCATCCGCGCCGCCGAGCAAACGGTCGAGGTGATGCAATTCCAGGTCCGCGCCTCCAGTATCGAAGCCATCACCGCGACCGGACTCGTCGTGCGCGCCTCGGGATCCGGAGACGACGCCGATCACATCGGGAACGTCTTCCTCGCGCGCGACCTCAACGGCAACGGCGTCTTCAACGCGGGAACCGACCCCGTGCTCGACGCATCCACTTATGCGCTTGACGACGGCACCGCCTCGTTCTCATTCTCCACCCTCCTGCCCGCCGGTGCCTCCGAGAGATGGATCGTCGTCTACGACATGAACGGCGCCGGCCCCAACGGCGCGACCTTCTCCGCTCGACTCGAGCCCGCTACGGTGGGCGACGTCACCGCTGTCGGCGTCTCCAGCGGCGCCTCGATCGCTCCCTCCGGTGTCACCATCGGAGGAGCCGTCAAGACGATCGGCAGCTCCGGGGCGGTCGACGGCGATCTTACCGTGACCAACGTCCCGGTCCTCCCCTCCGAACCCGTCCCGCCGTACGTTCATGATCTCCCGATGGCGGCCTTCGAACTCACGGCGGGCGGCCTGGAGAACGTCGTCGTACAGCAGCTGCGCATTACGGGCACCGGCACCGGCAATGAAGCCGCCGACGTCGCCCGGGCGTCTTTGTGGGAAGACGCCGACGCGGACGGCCTCCTCTCGCCCGGCGATCGTCCCCTCGCGGTCCTCGCCTCTCCTTTCGCCGCCGACGATGGATTCGCCACATTCGCGTTGTACGAGGTCATTCCGGCCAGTGAGACGCGCCGCTGGTTCATCGCCTACGATCTGTCGGGATGGGGCACCGCCGGACGGACGTTCCAGACGTCGTTCAACCTCGCGTCGATGCCTTCGCCGGTGTTGGCCAGCGGCGCCTCTTCGAACTCGCTCCTGATTTGCTCCGGAGGGGTCGTCGTCGGCCCCCTCGTCAGACTCGGCCGACTCGTCGGTTCTTCCGGCCACAAGAAGAGCGCCTCATGCCCGGCCGCCTCGTCCGATCGGGCCCCGCCCGCGTATCTGCTCCTTATCCTCTTGGCGCTTGCAACAACCCTTCGCCGGTCATCTCGGCGGGCTTCGGGATCCCGAGGATCTGCAGAATCGTCGGCGCCACGTCCTTGAACGTGCCGCCCGACCTCAACCGCTCGCCCAGCATCCGATCGTCCACGACGACGAAGGGCACCGGATTCGTCGTGTGATACGTGTGCGGTTGCCCCGTCCGGTAATCCACCATCTGCTCGCAATTGCCGTGATCGGCCGTGACGAGCGACGTCCAGCCCCTCTTGCGCGCCGCGCCGAGGATCCGATCGAGACATCCGTCCACGACCTCGACCGCCCGGATCGTCGCCGGCAGCACCCCGCTGTGCCCGACCATGTCGGGATTCGCGTAATTCAGGATCACCACATCGAAGGCGTCGGACTCGATGGCGCGCAAGACGTTGTCCGTCACCTCAGGCGCGCTCATCTCGGGCTTGAGATCGTACGTCGCCACCTTCTGCGACGGGATGAGCAAGCGTTCCTCGCCACGGAACGGCGTGTCGCTTCCGCCGTTGAAGAAGAACGTCACGTGCGCGTACTTCTCCGTCTCCGCGATGCGCAATTGCCGCAGCCCCCGCTCCGACAACACCTGCCCAAGCAGCTTCCCCATCGATTGAGGGGGCGAGACGCACGGGATGTGCGTCCAGCCCTCGTGATACCGCGTCATCGTCGCGAACGACGCCTTCGCGAGGCGGGCTCGCGGGAATCCGTCGAACTCCTTCTCTGTGAACGCCCGCGTGAACTGGCGCATCCGATCCGCGCGGAAATTGAAGCACACGACCGCGTCGCCGTCCTTGATCGGCATCGGTGGCTGCAGCACGATCGGCTTGATGAACTCGTCCGTCTCGCCGCGCGCGTACGCCCCCTCGACGGCTTGGACCGGATCGGCCTCGGGCCGGCCCTCGCCGTCCACGATCGCCTTCCACGCCTGCTCCGTGCGCTCCCACCGCTTGTCCCGGTCCATGGCGTAATAACGGCCGATGACCGTCGCTACACGTCCCGCCCCTTTGAGCGCCTGCACGAGCCGTTTCACGTATCCCGTGCCGGACGTCGGCGGCGTGTCGCGCCCGTCCATGAAGGCGTGGAACGCCGTTTCCACCCCGGCGCGACGGCACGCCTCGATCAGCGCGAAGTAATGTTTCTCGTCGCTGTGCACCCCGCCGTCCGAGACCAACCCCAACAGGTGTGCGCGGCCGCCTTGCTTCTTCGCGGAATCGAGCTCGCCGCTCACCACCGGATGACGGAAGAACTCGCCGCTGTCGATCATCTTGTCGATGCGCGTGATGTCCTGCCATACCACGCGGCCGGCGCCGATGTTGAGATGCCCGACCTCGGAATTCCCCATGAGCCCGGCGCGCAAGCCCACGCTCTCGCCGGACGCGTCCAGCTCGGTCATCGGGTATTTCTCGATGAGGCCGTGCCAGACGGGCGATCGCGCCAGCTCGATGGCGTTGGCTTCCTTGCGTGGATTGAGGCCCCATCCGTCCAGGATGACGAGCATCAGCTTCTGCGATTTCGGCATGGCTCTCCCTCGATCACTTCGACCGCGCGATCGAGCCGAACCTCGCATACGTGGCGCGGCTTCCCAAGATCTCCTCGATCCGCAAGAGCTGATTGTACTTCGCGGTGCGGTCCGTCCGGCTGGCCGATCCGGTCTTGATCATCCCGGTGTTCAGCGCCACCGCCAGATCCGCGATCGTCGTGTCTTCCGTCTCACCCGATCGATGCGAGATCATGGTGCCGTACCCCGCGTCGTGCGCCATCCGCACGGCCGCGACGGTTTCGGACAGCGTCCCGATCTGGTTCACCTTGATCAGGATCGCGTTGGCCACCTTCTCCTGGATCCCGTGCCGCAGCCGAGTCGTGTTCGTCACAAAAAGATCGTCGCCCACGATCTGGATCTTCGCGCCCAGCTTGTCCGTCATCAGCTTCCACCCGGCCCAGTCGTCCTCGCCCAAGCCGTCCTCGATGGAGACGATCGGATACCGCGCGCAGAGTCGCGCGTAGTAATCGACCAGTTCCTCCGCGGAACGTTTCGACTTGTCCCCCTTCTTGAAGACGTACGATCCGTCCGAGACGAGTTCGCTCGCCGCGACG
Organism: Planctomycetota bacterium; assembly: GCA_016190155.1. Taxonomy (GTDB): domain Bacteria; phylum Planctomycetota; class MHYJ01; order MHYJ01; family JACPRB01; genus JACPRB01. Next base: position 10,598 of record JACPRB010000134.1, on the reverse strand, counting down.
TCGAGCGCGAGCGCGACCTGCTCGCCCGGCTTGTACCCGGCCCGCCCGATCGCCTCCAGGATCGTATCCAGGGCCTCTTCCGGCGAGCTCAGGCTCGGCGCGAATCCCCCTTCGTCGCCCACCGACGTCGAATGGCCCTTCGCCTTCAGGACGGCCTTCAGTTGGTGGAAGATCTCGACGCCCGCCCGCAAAGCCTCCCGAAACGTCGCGAATCCGCCGGGCACGATCATGAATTCCTGGAAGTCGATCGAATTGTCCGCGTGGGCGCCGCCGTTGATGATGTTCATGAACGGCGCGGGCAGCGTGACGCCTCGCCCCTTCCCCAGCGACTCAAACAGCGGCCGCTGGTCGATGTTCGCCGCCGCCTTCGCCAATGCCAGCGATACCGCCAGGATCGCGTTCGCCCCGAGCTTCGACTTATTGGGAGTGCCGTCGAGGTCGATCAGGATGTCGTCCATGAGCTTCTGGCGATCGACGTCCATGCCGATCAGCTTCGGCGCGATCACCTCGCGGACGTTGCGAACGGCCGTAAGCACGCCCTTTCCCAGGAATCGTGCCTTGTCTCCGTCCCGCAGTTCAAGCGCTTCGTGTTCGCCGGTGGACGCGCCCGACGGAACGATCGCGCGACCGACGACCCCGTCGGCATCGACTTCCACCTCGATCGTGGGAACGCCCCGCGAGTCGAGCACTTCCCGCGCGAGAATCGATCGAATCTTCGCCATCGCTTTAGCTCCTCCCCCACGTGCGGTTCGACGCGGTGTTCGCGGCGTACTCTATCGGAAGAACGTCCTCGGATCCAGGATTGGGCACGGTTCTGCCGACGCATGAGGCGTTCTTCTTCTGGACTGCTCAGGATCCACTTCTTCTCGCGACGCGAAGGTCTTCGGGGGTGCTCAGGCAATCGACACGGTCTCAAGCGGTTGCATCCGTTTTCGAAAGGAATCTCTGAGTCCTTCCCTCCCCACCTCACGCTGGATTCCCCGCGATGCCCGGCTATAATGGCGCCCGTGAATCGTCTCGCGCCCCTTCTTCTGGTCTTTGCCGCGGCGTGCGGCCACGCGCTCGCACCTGCGGCTCGGTCCGGCTCTCCCGACCGAAGCGCGAACGCCCTGGACTGGGGCGATCTCGACAAGCTCGCCGGACAGACGATCTCGATCGAAGGCCGCTTCGATCACATCGGCGGCGAGCACGGCGTGGTCACCCTCGACAGCGGCCTGAACGTCTATCTTCCGAACATCCATCTGTACCTGCGCGGAAAGCCCTGGTTCGATTACCTGAACAAACGCGTCGTCGTTCGGGGCCTCCTGCGCACTGAAGGGTGCGAGATCCCGGGGTACACGGGACCCTCGCTTATTTCCGTGGACTCCTTCCGGATCGAATAACCGTGAGCTTTCGCAAAATCGACTATCTGACGTGGGCCCGCACCTTCATGGGCCGTTCCCGCTACGACCTGGCCCGCAGCAACGTGAAGGCCGTCACCAAGGAGGAGATCGAACTCACGTTGGATCAGATCGACGTCAGCATCCCCGACCCCCAGGGCAACGAGGATCTGCGGCAGCTGCTGGCCAAGAGATACGGCGTGCCCGCCTCCTGCGTGTTCATCACCAACGGCGCCACCATGGGATTGTTCCTGGCCTGCGCCGCCACGATCGACCGCAACGATGAAGTCCTGCTGGAGTCGCCCAATTACGAGCCGCTGTATCGGATTCCGATGCAGTTCGGCGCGAACCTCAAGATGATCGAGCGCCGCTTCGATCGCGGCTGGCAGATCGACCTCGAGGAGCTCGAACGACGCGTCAGCCGCAGCACGCGGGCCATCGTCCTGACGAACATGCACAACCCGTCCGGCGTGGCGACCAATCCCGAGAAGCTGCGCACCATCGGCCAAATCGCTCGCGCCTGCGGGGCGCGAGTCATCGTGAGCGAAGTGTATCTCGACAATGTCTTCGCCTCCGGGCACAAGCCGGCCGCCACGTACGGCGACCACATGGTTTCCCTCGGGAGCATGTCCAAGGTGTACGGTCTCGGGTCGCTGCGCGTCGGCTGGATCGTCGGATCCGAGGAAGTGATCGATCGGCTCAAAACCATCTTCGATTACGTGGCGGGTGGACTACCGGGCCCGACCCAGTCCATCGCCCTCGCCGCGCTCAAGAAATCCGACGTGCTCCTCGCGCGCTGCCGCGACATCGTTCAGCGCAACATCAAGGCCGTATCGGAGTGGATAAAGAAGCACGAGGACACTACGTGGATCGAGCCCGAAGGCGGCACCGTGGGTATGCTGAAACTGCCGCCTCACGTCGAAGCGCTCGGGTTGGCTACGCTCCTTCGAGAGAAATACAGTACGCTCGTCGTGCCCGGCGACTTCTTCTGGGTGAAGGGATTCATCCGGCTGTCGCTTGGAGTGGATGAAGAGGTGGTTCGGATCGGACTCAAGAACCTCGGCTCCGCCATCGAACAGATGCGCTCGCCCCAACGCTGATCGGACGGCCGCCATGGGTTACGCTGCAACGCTCCTGGTCATCCTCGCCGCTCAACAGGACCCCGCGCTCTCCTGGAAATACCGCAAAGGGGAGACATTGCGTTGGGAACTCTCCCAATTGATGGCCATCGGGCCCGAGGGCGGCATGTCCGAGCAGAATCTCCGGTTCGTCCTGCGGCAAGTCGTTCAAGCCGTCGACGACCGCGGCGGCGCAACCCTCGAAACCACATTCGAAGCCGTGTCCTTCACGATTGCGGGCGTCGGGGACGCCGAATTCGATTCCACCAAGGACGACCCGCCCCCTGGCGATCCCCTGGGGCGATCGCTGGCAGGCCTGCGGGGCCAACGCTTCTCGATGAAGATCGACGCCACGGGCGAGATCTCCGAAGTCAAGGGATTCGAAGACATCGCCCGGAAGATGATCGAGCCGTTGGATGAATCGTCCGAGATGGCCAGAACGTGGATCCGGCAGCTCTACTCCGACGAGGTGCAGCGCGCCATGCTCCAGCAGGCGTTCGTGCAACTGCCCCCCAAGGCGGTGACCGTCGGCAACGACTGGAAGACCACGCTCCGTGTCGATCTTCCTACGATCGGATCCATGGTCTTGGATTTTACGGGCGCCGTCCAATCGATCCGCGAGAACACCTCCGCCCGCGAAGCCGTCATCGATCAATACGTCACAATCTCGCAGGGCGACGGAGAGCCCGGGCTGATCGAGATCGGCGAGGGCAAGGGCTCACGCCACATCGTCTTTCAGATCGATCGCGGCCAAGCCGTCCTCTCCCGCATGGAACTCGAATTGCGACTGAAGCTTGCGGACGGCGAGATTCCTTTCACGCTCATCACCGAGATGAAACCTGCTCCGGCAGGCGAGGACCGGAAGTAGCGCCCCCTTTTCCCAGAGATCGCCCATGAAATTCACCGTCGAACAACACGCCACCCTCAGACGAGCTCCCGAAACTCTCGTCCTCTTCGCCTTCGAAGGAGAGGACCGCCCCACCGGCGCTTGGGAGTCCTTCGATGCATCCTTGCAGCGGAAGTTCGCTTCTGCGGCGAAGAACGAGGACTTCACGGGGAAGGAGAAGTCTACACTGACGTTCTATCCGGCCGACGTCAAGCCCGCTAAGCGCATCGTCGTCGCCGGTCTCGGGAAACGCGACAAGTTCGGCGGCGAGCGTCTCCGTCGGGCCGCCGCCCTCGCCGCACAGCGCTGTCGCTCCGCGAGCGTCGCGAACGCCCTGGTAATCCTGCCGGATGCCACGGGCGACGCGCGCGCGTATGCGCAAGCCGTGGTCGAGGGAGTCGTCCTGGGTCTCTACGAATTCAAGAAGTACAAGTCCGGTCCCAAGGACAAGCCCAACGGGAAGCTCGAGCAGGTTCGTTTCCTCGCCGGCTCCGCAAAATCCGCGCGTGCTTACGCCGAAGGAACGCGTCGCGGCGACGTTCTGGCGCGAGCCACGTGTCTGACGCGCGACCTCGTCAACGAGCCCGCCCTCACATGCACTCCACGCTTCCTTGCCGAGCAGGCCCGGGCGGTGACTCGCGGCACCCGCTCGGTCTCCATCAAGGTCTTCGACGAGGACCAGATCAGACGAATGAAAATGGGCGCGCTGCTGGGCGTCGCGGCGGGCAGCGCCGAGCCTCCCCGGTTCGTCCACCTGCACTACCGTGCTCCCGGCGCGCGCCGTACGGTCGCCCTCGTCGGCAAGGCCATCACGTTCGACAGCGGTGGCCTGTGCATCAAGCCCGCCGATGGGATGTTGAACATGAAGAACGACATGGCCGGCGCGGCCGCCGTGATCGGCATCTTCCAAGCCCTGGCCGAACTCCGGCCCAAGGTCAACGTGCACGGCATCTTCGGCGCCACGGAGAACATGCCCGGCGGCCGCGCCTACAAGACGCGCGATGTCTTGAGCGCCATGAACGGCAAGACGATGGAGATCATCAACACCGACGCCGAAGGCCGCGTGACTCTGGCGGATTCCCTGAGCTACGCCGCCAAGCTCAAGCCCGACGAGATCATCGACATGGCCACGCTCACGGGAGCGTGCGTCGTCGCCCTGGGTCCGGAAATCAGCGGCATCCTGGGAACTCAGCAGGATCTGGTCAATCGCCTCGCTTCCGCCGCGCGCGAGGCCGGGGAGAAACTCTGGCAGCTCCCGCTGGACGAAGACTACTGGGACATGATCAAGAGCGACGTCGCGGACATGAAGAACTCCGGCGGCCGCTTCGGTGGGTCCATTACCGCCGCGCTGTTCCTCAAGGAATTCGTGGACAAGGAGATCCCGTGGGCGCACATCGATATCGCCGGTCCGGCCCTCAGCGATCAAGCCGGCCCGTACAAGCCGGCCGGCGGCACCGGAGTGATGGTCCGGACGATCCTGAACTATCTGGAAAGCCGCGAGAGCTGATCCTCATGTCGCGACGGCGGGCCCCTTGAGAAGTCGCTTGAACAGCTCGAGGTACTTCGGGACCACGGCGCCGATCGAGAACTCCCGTTCCGCCGTCGCGCGCCCCGCCAGCCCGATCTTGTCCCGCAACGCGGGATCCTCGATCAGACGCTCCAACTTCTCCTCCCAATCCGTCAGCGTTCCCGCCAGGAAGCCGTTCTCTCCGTCACGCACATAAAGCCGATGCGACGTGACGTTCGAGGCCACCGTGGGAACTCCGGCGGCGAAGTACGCGAGAATCTTCGCCGACATCTTCGGACGGGTCCAGACGTCCTCCACCTGAGGAGCGATGGCGATGTCGAACGACTGCACATCGTCCACCTCGCGCGTCGCGGAGAAGGCGCGATGCTCGGTCGCCACGCCGTCGAGCTCGATCCCGTCCTCGCAGACGATGCGCAGCTTCAGGCCGGCATGCCGGCGGCACAATCGCGCCAGCGGCGGCCGCACGATCTCCAGATGCTGCAGGATGTTCGCAGAGCCCGCCCAGCCGATGACGGGCGCCTGCCCGCCCACGGAAGGCCCCCGCCCCGGCCAACGCGCGACATCGATGGCGCTGGGCAGCACAACCACGTTCTTCGGATCGCGCGCGACGCGCCGGGCCTGCTCCGCCAGGACCTCGTTGGTCGTGATCACCGCATCCGAAGCCTCCACGACGCGGCGGAACCGGCGCTCGCGCGTCTTGGACGCGCGCACCCCCTCCTTCGTCTTCTTCAGTGTCACCGCGTCGTCGAACTCGAACACCAATCGCTTCGCGAATTTCCGCACGCGCGCGTTGATCAGTTTCGGAAGCAGCCGGTTCTGCAGCACGACCACGTCGAATTCCGTGCCTCGCCGTGCCGTCGTGAGCTTGCCCAGCATGCCGGCCGGCAGTTCCTCGACCGCGCACTCGACGCCGGCCTTCTGCAGATGAGGGAGAAGCTGCAGCACGCGCCACCGCGTCGACGGCGTTTCGAGCTTCGAAACCAAGAAAAGCACCTTCACGGGCGCGATGGTACCGTTTTTGCGCGCGCCGTTACAAGGCGGTTTCATCGCTCGCAGCGATACACGAGCGCGGGAGGGACGTTTCGCCAGACGACCGGCGACGAAACCACGCTCCGGAATCGGCCCTCGAGGATCTGCCTGAAGCGGCGCGCGGCCGGGAACCACGCGGCATGCACGTAGGCGAAGGTCGCGAATGCGCCGCCCGGACGGAGCGTCTCGACGATCGCGTCCAGGATCCGATGTTGGAGATCCTCGGGAAAACCCGCCCAAGGCAGGCTGCACAGGACACAATCGGCGGACGTGCGCCCCCGATCCATCAGTTCCCTCCGAAGGTTCTCCGCCGAACCGTTGATCACATGCAGCGCGGGGTATTTTGTCCGGAGATGCGCGGCGAACGCGGGGTTCAGCTCGACGGCGATCACGAAGGTCCGTGGTCCGACGCGATCGAGAATGGCCCCCGTGAACGCCCCGGTTCCGGGACCAACTTCCACGACGGTCTCTGCCTGCGTCAGATTCATGTCTTCCACCATGCTCTCGGCAAGATACCGTGAACTCGGGAGCACGGCGCCGGTCGCGATAGGATGGCGAAAGAAGTGGAACAGGAATCGCGCGCGTTCGGTCAGCGAGGCCATGCGAAGTATATACAGTGCGACGGGGCGCGCGGCAACCAATGGGTCGTCGCCCGCCCACGAATTCTTACGGGCGGCTCACGATTCACGCGAGGCCAACGGCAGCGACAAGAGCATCGAACATGGGAGAGCGCTTGATGAGGCTTTCTTCTCTCGGTCATCTGCGTCCTCTGGTGTTGGTCTCTTCTTCTCCGAGTCCTCTGTCACCCTGTGACCCACCGTGTCCTCACACGCCCGAAAGCGCCCTCCCTCCCTTACCCAAAAATATTGCATATCCCCTGCCCGGCTTCGTAAAATTTCGCCCAATTCACTACCCATCGGAGAAACGTCATGCTACGAAAACTCGAACTCTTCCTGATGCCGTCCAAGCTCGACAAGATGCGCGAGACGCTGATCAAGAAGGGCGTCCAAGGGATGTCGGTCGTGCAGGCCCAAGGCTACGGGACTCGCAGCAAGTCCCGCAACGGCGTGCCTCAGTTTGAAGAGCGCGTCAAGGCCGAGATCGTCGTCGCCGACGATATCCTCGACGATGTGATCCGAAGCATCAAGGACCTCGCCGGCGCCGGACAAGTCGGGGCCGGGATGGTGTTCATCAGCCCGGTCGAAGACGCCATCCGGCTGTCGACCCGCGAATCGGGCAAGTCCGCCATTGTGTAGGCCAATTGTGGCCGCCGCGCGGCGGCCGATGATCCTGAATGACCCCGAGAAAACGAACGCTTCCTAAGGAGCCAGTTATGCCGGTCAAGGCGCCCAAACAGAACAAGACGGCGACGGCGACCGTCGCCGCCCCTGCCCCTGCCGCTCACGTCTCCACCGAACGGCCTAATCCCTGGAAGGTCGCGTTGCAGCAGCTCAAGCAAGTGACGGATCTGCTCGGATACGATGATGGGGCGGCGACGATGCTCGCCACGCCTCGCAAGTGCCTCAGCGTCAGCGTACCCGTCCGCATGGACGACGGACGCGTGGAAGTCTTTTCGGGCCACCGCGTTCAGCACTCCACCACGCGCGGACCCGCCAAGGGAGGCATCCGCTTCCATCCGGACGTGACGCTCGACGAAGTCAAGGCGCTCGCGATGTGGATGACGTGGAAGTGCAGCGTCATGAATCTCCCGTACGGCGGCGGCAAGGGCGGAATCACATGCGAGCCGAAGGCCATGAGCTCCGGGGAGCTCGAGCGCCTCACCCGCCGGTACACCAGCGAGATTCTGCCGATCATCGGGCCCGAGAAGGACATCCCCGCGCCGGACGTCAACACAAACGCGCAGACGATGGCGTGGATCATGGATACCTTCAGCGTGAACAAGGGATACACGGTGCCCGGCGTCGTCACCGGCAAGCCGATCCAGATCGGCGGCTCCCTCGGCCGGGACAAGGCGACGGCCCGCGGTTTGATGTACACCGTGTTGTACGCGCTCAAGCACCTCGACATGCCGACGGGGGGACTGCGGGTGGCGATCCAGGGCTACGGCAACGCCGGATACTGGGCGGCTAAGCTCCTGCACGAGCTCGATTTCAAGATCATCGCGTGCTCCACGTCCAAGGGCGGCATCTTCGTCGACCGGGGTTTCGACCCGGAGGCCGTGAACGAGCACTATCAGAAGAGCGGCGCCGTGGTCGGATTCAAAGGTGCCGACACCATCACCAACGAGGAGCTCCTGGAACTGGATTGCGACATTCTGCTTCCGTGCGCTCTCGAAGGACAGATCACGCAGCACAATGCCGCGCGCATCAAGGCTCGCATCGTAGGCGAAGGCGCCAACGGTCCCACGACGCCGGAGGCGGACGCCATTCTGCATGAGAACGACCAGTTCGTCATTCCCGACATCTTGGCCAACGCCGGCGGCGTGACGGTTTCGTACTTCGAATGGGTCCAGTCGCTTCAGAATTACTTCTGGAGCGAGCGCGACGTGAACCTGCGCCTGCGTGAGCTGATGGAGCGCGCGTTCGAAGCGGTCTGGAAGATCCGAGAGCAGCGCCGATGCAATTCCCGAATCGCCGCCTATGTTCTGGGCGTGGGACGGGTCGCGGAGGCCCACAGGCTCCGCGGGCTCTATCCATGACGCGCGAGATTCGCGGATGGTAGTTCTGCAGGGATTCGTCCCGCGCGGAACGTCTTAGGTATTGGTTTCTCACGGAGGAGCGCTGATGCGTTGCTTGCTCTCGCTGGCGGCAGTGGCGTGCATCGTCGGTTGCGGCCGAGCACCCGTCGAGAAGCAGGAGCAGGCAATGCAGGATCTCCTTTTCCTCCACTTCGACAATCTCAACAATGAGTCGGAGATCGAGAAGTTCGATGCGAAGCGCTCCTCCCCGGCCAAGGACGTCGTACCACCGTTGGGGTTGACGTTCAGCACCTATATGTGGCATCCCCAGGGCGTGATCCTGAGCAACGTCCGCTGCGCCGCTTGCGAGGCGCGACACCCCGTCCTCGTGTATCGATCCGAGCCACTGGCCTGCACCGTCTGCGGGTCGCCCGATCGAGACAAGGCGTCGGGCAAGATGACGGCCCCCCTGGTTCGCGGGCAACTGCAGCGTCCCGATCTGGAGGCCGCGTTCGGCAAGAACAACGTCAAAGCCATGTTCGAACGAGTCTCGGCGGAGAAAGGGGATCTCGTCGCGGCCGTTCGCTATGTGCGCCGCGAGTGGGTATTCGACGACCGCGCGTCCGTGGTAATCAATCCAAAGGCCCTTGAGACGACGCCTGCGGACAGCTTGCAGAAACCGGACAGCTATTTCTCCGGCGGGTTCCATCGCCTCGATGCCGCGTACGTCGCCACAACGCTCTTCATGTACGACGGCGATCTCAACCAGATCGATCGCGACACGGTCGCGCGCTACTTGGCCTCCGAGAACGGCGTGTTGCCCGAGGCCAAGACGTGGCGAGTGGGCCCGGCGGTCGCCGTGGAAGAACCGATCCGTCCATGGAATGCTCCACGGCTGGGAGCGCGCAGTTTCTGATCGGCCGGCGGCGCATGGAACGTGCGGGACTCGCGGACGGGTATTCGGAAGGCGTTGCTGGCACGCCCTCTTGGAAGGTCGCGTATTCTGCGTTGAATCGCGACTTTTCACGAAGCCCTCAAGCGTTGACGACCGCACGCGCACTCGGAAGTCGGCGCGATGCAAATTAGAATCACCGTTGCGGCGAGCTTATCGGGCACGTGTGGACGTGCGGGAGACGGAGGGACTGCAACCACCTCTGGTGTCGAGGTGTGCTCCGGGTCCTGCGTGCGAAACCTACGCGAATAGGCGTTCATCTCTTGCGTAACACTTGCGGAAGGAGCCGCGGATTTTTTTCCGATTTCAGCGCGAAAGACTTGACCTCGCGAAGCCGATCTCTATAATTACGCACCTTGCCAGGGGATGTCGAAGGGCCTGGCGGGACGTAAAACGGAGAGAGAGCCGCGAAGAGCGGGTTGCTGTTTAGAAAAATTGACCGGATGCAGTTGAGTTGGCTGCGTCTGTGTGCGGCGAGCGAGGGAAAACCTCGGTTCTGCCGCGGGCTCTGTGACAAGTGGGAAGGTCTGACGACGTGTGTAGCCCACACGTCGTTAAGGTTGAAGGCAATCCAGCGCTTTTAGGAAGGCACATTCCGCTAAGACCTCTATCGGGAGATAGTGGCACTTCAATATATGCGGATAAGCTACTAAGAGTGGATGGGGGATGCCTAGCCTCCGAGAGGCGATGAAGGACGCTGCGAGCTGCGATATGCCACGGGAAGCCGCTGAGCGGGCCGAGATCCGTGGACGTCCGAATGGGGAAACCCGGCGAGGGTAATGCCTCGTCATTCCTGCGCAAGCAGGAAAGCCAACGGGCCGAAGTGAAACATCTCAGTAAGCCCAGGAAAAGAAAGAGCCATCGATTCCGTCAGTAGCGGCGAGCGAACGCGGAATAGCCTAAACCGACGCACGTGTCAACCGGGACAGGGTTTGCGTGCGCGGGGTCGTGGAATATCCCGTCCCTACTGCCTAGCGGGAGGGGGTTTGATAAACCGTGACTCTAGTTGAAAGGTCTGGAAAGGCCGGCCATAGAGGGTGACAGCCCCGTAAGCGAAAGAGCCATGGT
>JACPRB010000139.1 GCA_016190155.1 Planctomycetota bacterium | reverse complement strand
TCAAGACGCTCTTGGTTGCCACAAGTCCTCCTGCGGCCGCCACGGCGGCGACCTTGGCTATGACGTGTTTTGCCAGCACGCTCGCCGGCGATCGCGCCGGCGTCAGCGATTTCAGGTACGGCTCCACATGCGCCACCATGCCGCCCAACCCCACGCGGCCAAGTTCTTGCTTGAGGCGCTCCGTGGCCTTCTGGAGCCGCTTCCAGATCGCCACGCTGGAACACCCCTTGCGCTCGGCCAAGTCCTCCAGGGTGGCCTTCTCGTAGTAGTGCTCCACGACCAGCTCGCGAAGCGAGTCGTCCAATCGGGAAACCGCGCCGTGGATGGCGTCCGCCGTCTCCTCCGGCAGGCCGCCCGCCTCCACCGCGGACCCCCGCGCTCGTTCGTGCTCCGCGCGACGCTTGCGCCCCCGCTTAGCGTTCAAGGCGCGATGAAAGGCCGCCCGATGCGCCCACCGTCGAAGGTGCTCCTCGTCGCGAATGCGGCCCATCACGTCGAGAAGGTCCAAGAGGACCTCCTGCGCCGTATCCTCCGCGTCCTGCTCGTGCCGCAGGACTTGATAGCAGACGTTGTAGATGCGGTGCCGGTATGTCCCGAGGAGCCCGAGGATCTGCTCTTGCGCATTCATCGCGTCTACCCCTTAACAGCACCGGCGAGCGGCCTTTCTTAACGCAAATCGTGACTGGGGTCAAATGCGGGGCGCCGGCCTTGGAGCACTACGAGGAGGCCGCCGGCCTGCCGCGCCTTTCCTGAGGGCGCGGAGGAAGTTCTGTGAACATCACCTTGCGAGCGTCCATATCATTTGATACCATTCAATAGTGTTCACTAGAAGTAGACGAGTATGAAGACGATCCAAATTTCGGCGCGCATCTCGACCGAGACGAAGGAGGAGCTCGACGAGTTCGTGCGCACCCGGGGTCTCAAGCAGAACCGCGTCATCGACGACGCTCTGCGGCATTATCTTCGGGCGGCCCGCACCCTGCCCGAAGAGGGTAGGATCCCGACCGAGATCGTCTTCTCGAACAAGTCCTTCGAGGAGATCGTCCGCACCATCAAGAATCCCGGAAAGCCCTCGCGGACGCTCATCAAGCTCATGAAGGGCAAATCGATCCCCGAAGATGGCCTTCATTAGGAAGCTCGAGCCGACGGACGACGTCTCCGGCTTCCAGTCCGGCAACAGCGACCTTGATCGCTATCTTCATCGGTACGCTCAAGTCAACCAGTTCGACTACCGTATCAACGTGACGTATCTGGCCATCGAGGCCGGCGAGATCGTCGGCTATGCCACGGTCGCCAGCGCCCAAGGTCGCGCATCCGACTTCGATTCGCTCAAGCAGAAGAAGCTCCCGGGCTATCTGCTTCCGATGCTGCGTCTCGCGCGCTCGGCCGTTGCCAAGGCCTGGCAGCGGAAAGGCATTGGCGCTCACCTCCTCCGCCACGTTTTCGGCCTGGCGCTGAAGATGGCCGGCGAAACCGGCTGCGTCGGCATCGTTGTCGATTCCAAGCCGCCGTCGGTTGGCTATTACCGCCGACTGGACTTCGAGCCGATGGAGGTCGTCGGGGGACATGTGCGTGCCCCCGAGTCCCTGTTGGTGATGTTCCTGCCGATCCGGAAAGTCATCATGGCCCTCGGGACCTGGCCCCGGGCATAACGCCAAACAGAGGAAGAATCCCGCTGAGAGAGAGGCGCCTACTTGCCTGCCTGATCGGGCCAAGCCGTGGGCTCCCACCATTCCGGGAAAAGGCGCGGGCGCAGCGACCGCAGGCGTTCGCGGACTTCGGTGTCTTGCGCCTGCTCTACGGCGCGCTCGACCAGCGGGAGCGCGCGTTCTCCGAGTTTCACGATATCGTCGGCGGCCTGTTCGCGCACGGCGATGTCGGGATCGGCCAGTCGATCGACCCATTGGTGAAACTGCTGGGTTTCGGCATCGCTCAAGGGCGGAAGAGCCACCTCGTCCGGCAATCCCCAGCGCCGGAAGAGTAAGCATCCCTTGCCGAGATCCTTCTGGTCCGGTCCGTTCACAAGCACCGAGAAGAACTCGTCGCCGGTGGTTGAGAACGTGCCGTTCACGAAGGATGTGCTGCCCTTGAGATGGCGGGACAGCCCGTGTTCACTCCACGAAGAGCCGGAATCGCAGGAGAACCACAGCTTGCCCGCCATACGCGAGTCGAGTCCCCAGAATGCTGCGCTCTCCCCGGCGACAGCCAGCCGGGAGAGCAGGAAGATGTTGTCGTCCACCTCTGCATCACAGATTCCGCGGCTCGCGATCCAGGACTTTCCATCATCGGTGCTGCACAGAAGGTAGACCTTGCCTTCCCCGCTCTCCTCCCACGCCACGACCGTCAGATACAACCGACCGCCATGACTTGCGGCGGCGATTGGAGCCCATTTCGTCGCCCTCAAAGCCGTCCTCACCTCTTGCTTGCTCCACGTGCGGCCGCCGTCACGGCTCACGTAGTGCGTGATCCTCGAAGATTCCCCCGATTCCCTGCAGAACACATGAAGGGCTTTCTCCAGGGCGATGAGCAGAGCCGGAACACTGTCCCAGCGGTCATGTTTCCATCCGGATTCGGAAATCCTGGTCCATGAAGCGCCGCCATCCGTCGAGCGCGCAAGCACCAATGATGCAACGCTCACGTCCGGATGGGTGGCGTAGAGCAGGTAATACAGGTCGCCCACTCGCCGCAGAACCGGGAATACCTCCCCATATAGGGGGGCTCCGAGATCGACACGACGTTCTTCGGAAGCCCGTCCGTCGCGCAGACCTATCGTCCGAACAAACGCGCTCTTGTCTTCTCCCTCGCCGCCCAGCACGGCACATAAACGGTCATTCCACATAAGGACAGCCGGTATAGTGCGCATCCGGCCCGAGAGATCCATGTCAGCCGTCGACTTCCACGTACGACCGCGATCGGCGCTCCGGACCACCCTCAGACGCGGGTTCTGGCGCTTCTCTCCCGCACGAAGATACACCACAGTCACGTTCGAGCCGTCATCATGCACCTCCAGAGGCATGAATCCCGCGTCCCGATCCAACTCCACCGGCCGCTGCCACCCCGGCAACTCCGCCGGAGGCTGCTGCGCCGCCTCCTGGACCACCACCGCCCGAGGAATCCCCACGATCAACGCCATCGGCAACACCGCCAACGCTGCCATGATCATCTTCCATACCCTCCCGCGTCTCAGCCGCCACCCCATCAACAAGCACACCCAATAAAGGCCCAGCGGCGCAACCGCCCGCGACGCCGACAACGTCCGATGAGCCGCCCCCACGATCCTCGCGATCAGCACCCCCACCCACAGCCCGTTCATGAGCAGGAGCGCGATCCCCACGAATCTCCACAACCGCGCACGCCCCGCCGCTCCACCACCTCCATCCCCCGAAAGCTCGTCCCCGGCTGCAGCGGCGACGTCTCCTCCTCCAGCATCAACTTCGCCAAACAGTTCGGACAGCCGCCCTTGAGACCCGGCGCCTCACGCGGATCCACCTCCTGACCGCATCCAGGACAACGCTGTTCCATTCGACTCTATGTAAGGATGAGGGTGAGATTCCTTACGCGGAAAACGCGCGGAAGAGATCCCGCAGCTCGGACTCGGCATCCCCCGGATGCTCCACCGTGGAGCGCAGCTCCTCCAGCAGGATCTCGCGCAGACGCTGCTTCGCGCGGTGCGCCAACACGCCCACATTGTTCTCGGTCGTGTCCAGCGCCCTCGCCAGCTCCGCGTAGTCCGCCTGCCGATTCCGCAGCGCGCGCCATCTCCGCCAGCCGCGGATTCTCCGACTCCAGACGCGCGAACGCCCGCTCCAAGAGCGCCAGCGCCCAGTCCCGCTCGAAGCTGTGGTCCGAACGGAATTGCGCCTCCGCCGCCGCGAAGTCGAACGGACGCGCCTGCGCCCGCACGCGCCCGCGGTCGTAGTCGTCGCAGAGGAAGTGCTCCATCGACGCCAACAGGAACGTCCGGAACTTCCCGCGCCCCCGATCCGCCCGCGCCAACGCGTTGCGCTCCAGAAGCCGGCAGAAGAACTCCTGCGTGAGGTCCTTCGCGTCCTCCACCGAGCGACCCTTCCGGCGCACGAAGAAGTACACCGGCCTCCAATACAGCCCGATGAGCCGCTCCAGGGCGGCCGCGGCGCCGGGCGCCTGCGGATCGCCCGCGCGGAGCACGTCCGTCCAGGATGTCGGACAGAACCCGCGCTGCGCGCCTCCGATGGCCGTCTCGTCGCCGGGCGTCGTCATCGCGGGGGAATGGTAGCCTTCCCCGCGCGCCGCCGCAATCGTGATGTCCATGGACGGGTTTGCCCGCGAAGGATGAACAAGAACATGATATACCTTGATACGGTATACCTCACCACGGTATACTCGATCGCGCCATGGCGATCCGGTCCTTCGGCGACAAGAGCACGGAGGAGTTCCACTTCACCGGCCGGCCGCCGAAGAAGGCGGGGTGGGCGGGGATCGCGGCCGTCGCCAAGAGGAAGCTCGACATGATTCGCTACGCTTCGGACCTGCGCGACCTGCGCAGTCCGCCGTCGAACCGTTTGGAGGCGCTCAAGAGCGACCTGAAGGGGTGCCACTCCATTCGGATCAACGATCAGTGGAGGGGGGTCTTCCGATGGACGAGCGCCGGAGCCGAGGATGTCCGGATTGCCGACTATCATTGAGGAGGATCCGATGAAGAGAATGCTGAGGAAGCCCACGTCTCCCGGCGAGATCCTCCAGGAGGAGTTTCTCAAGCCCTTGGGGCTCACCCAGAAGCAGTTTGCGGACCATATCAAATGCGACGTCAAAGTGATCAACCGCATCGTCAACGGCCGGTCCGCCGTCACCGCCGAAATGGCGGTTCGCCTTGCGGCGTCGCTCGGTACCACTCCCGAGTTCTGGCTCAATGCGCAGCAAGCGATCGACTTGTTCGAGGCCCAGGAGAATCTGAAGACGCTACCCGAAACGCTCCGATCTGCTTGACCATCGAGGTCAAGCTGTCGGCCACTCCGAAACCGGCGATGGCCGCCGCAATCCGCACCCTTCGGGAAGACTTGGGCGACAAGATCGTTCCCGGATATGTCGTCCATCCGGGAGACGTGCGCCTGCCTCTGGGCGGGGGCGTTACGGCGCTTCCCTTCGCGGACCTGTGAGTGGCTCCTCCGGCATGCGAATCCCACACCGCCGCAAGCTGCGCGCGAGGCGCTCGGCCGTGCGCTCGATGTCCTCATCGAGCCCGACGGAGAAGCGGATCAATCCCTTCGTCAATCCCGCGGCCACCCGTTCTTCCACAGGGATCTCCGACGACGTGCTGCTCCCCGGAGAGCTGAAGAGCGTCTTGAAGTAGCCCAGGCTCACGGCGAGATACCCGATCTTCTCCTCCTGCATCGTGACCATGAGCCGGTCCGCCGTCGCCTCGTCGCCCACGTCGAGCGTCATCATCCCTCCATACCCCATTCCGGCGTTCATCATCTTCTCGAGAAGCGCGTGGTGCGGATGCTCCGCGAGGCCCGGGTAGTGCACCCCAAGCCCCCGCGACCGTAGGAACTCGGCCAGAAACTGCGCGTTGCGGGAATGCTGCCGCATGCGCACATGGAGGCTGTGCAGGTTCTTGAGAATGCTGGCCGCCCGCAAGCTGTCCAGCACCGGCCCCAGAAGCATGCAGGCCCCCGAGTTCACGTCGGTGAGCTTGGCGACGAAATCCTTCGAGGCGCAGATGCATCCCGCGACCGTGTCGCTCGTCCCGTTGATGAACTTCGTCATGCTGTGCACGACGACGTCCGCCCCGTGCCGCGCCGGCGTCACGATCATCGGCGTGAACGTGTTGTCGATGACGAGCTTCAGCCCGTGCGCGCGCGCGAAAGACGCCAGCGCCGGGATGTCGGCGATTTCCAGAAGGGGGTTGCTCACGGACTCCGTGAACAGGACCCGCGTCTTCGGCGTCACCGCCGCCGCCAGCGCCTGCCCGTCCGACAGATCGAGGAATCGCGCCTGAATGCCCAACCGCGGCAGGAAGTTCTTGAACAGCGCGTAGGTGCCGCCGTAGATCGTCCGGCTCGAGAGGATCTCGTCGCCGGCGCCGCACATCTGAAGCACCGTGCACGCGATCGCGCTCATGCCGGAGGCCGTGACCTGCGCCGCCTCCGTGTCCTCCATGGCGGCCAGCGCCTGCGAAAGGAAGCGGTTCGTCGGATTCCAGTGCCGCGAATAAAGGAAACAGCCCTCGATCTCGTGGGCGAACACCTCCCTCATCTTCTCGGGCGTGAGGAACGTGTACGTGCTGCTGTCGGTGATGCACGGATTGACGTCGCCGAACTCGCCGAAGACAAGGAAGTCCTGGATCGGGTTCGCGGGCCTGAAGTCGTTCATCCCCGCATCCCCCGACTCACCACCGGACACGCGACGAACCGACCCGGCCCCACTTCCTCCAGCGCCGGCACCTTCTCCGCGCACGCCGCCTCCGCCATCCGGCACCGCGTCCGGAACGGACACCCGGACGGCTTGCGCATCGGACTGGGCACTTCCCCCTCGAGCCGGATCCGCTCCGGCCGACTCCTCGCCGGATCCGGCAGCGGCACCGCCGACAGCAACGCCTTCGAATACGGATGCAGCGGATCCTTGTAGAGCGCCCGACCCGGCCCCACCTCACAGAGATTCCCCAGATACATCACCGCGATCCGGTGCGAAATGTGCTCCACCACCGACAAGTCGTGCGCGATGAACAGATACGTCAATCCGAATTCCTTCTGCAGATCCTGCATCAGATTGATCACCTGCGCGCGGATCGAGACATCCAGCGCCGATACCGGCTCGTCGGCGATCACCAGCCGCGGCGACGTGGCCAACGCCCGCGCGATCCCCACGCGCTGGCGCTGCCCCCCCGAGAACTCGTGCGGATATCGATGCGCCTGCTCGCCCGTCAGCCCCACCTTCTCCAACAGCCACGCCACCTTCTCCGCCCGCTGCGCCGGCTTCATCTGGGGATGGTGAACCGTCAGCGGCTCGGCCACCGTGTCGCCCACCGTCCAGCGCGGATTCAACGACGAATACGGATCCTGATAGATCATCTGGATCTCCGCCCGCAGCGGCCGCATCCGCCCGCGCGACATCCCCGCGATATCCACCGTCTCCCCGCTTGCCCGCCGGAAGAGCACCTCGCCCGACGTCACCTTCACCAATCGCATGACGGCCTTGCCGACGGTCGTCTTGCCGCACCCGGACTCCCCGACCAATCCCAGCGTCTCCCCCTCGCGGATCGCGAACGAGACGCCGTCCACCGCCTTCACATCACCCACCTTGCGCAGAAGGATCCCCTGGTGGACCGGGTAGTAGATCTTCAGGCCACGCACTTCGAGCAGGGCGTCGCTCATGAGGCCCCTCCCGGCTTCACTCGGTGACAGCGACAAAAATGTCCCGGCCGCGCCTCCACCAGCTCCGGCTCGACCTGCTCGCATGCCGCCACTTTCTCGGAACAGCGCGTCCAGAACTTGCACCCCCGCGGGAAGTTGAGGATGCTCGGCACGATCCCCGGAATGGCCTCCAGACGCTCCTTCGTATCCTGATCCGGACGCGGCAGCGACCGGAGCAGCCCGCGCGTGTACGGATGCAGCGGCTCGCGGAAGAGCGACGGGACGTCGGAGACCTCCTGGATCTTGCCGCCGTACATCACCGCCACTCGATGACACGTCTCCGCCACCACCGCGAGATCATGCGTAATGAGCAGGATCGACGCCCCGCCCGCCTGCCGGCGCAGATCGAGCATCAAATCCAGAATCTGCGCCTGGATCGTCACGTCGAGCGCGGTCGACGGCTCGTCGGCGATCAGCAGGCGCGGCTTGAGCGCCAACGCCATCGCGATCATGACGCGCTGGAGCATGCCGCCCGAGAAGTGGTGCGGGTACGCCCTCAGCCGATTCGCCGCGTCCGGGATGCCCACCCTCGTGAGCATCTCCGCGGCCCGCGCCTCCGCCGCGTCGCGGCTCATCTTCTCGTGATGCGTGATCGCCTCGCGCAGCTGCCAGCCGATCGTGAAGACGGGATTGAGCGCCGTCATCGGCTCTTGGAAGATCATCGAAATCTCGCGGCCGCGGATCCGGCGCATCTCGTCGTGCGGAAGCTTGAGCAGATCGCGCCCCCGAAAGAGGATCTCGCCGCCGGCGATCCGCCCGGGCGGATTGGGAATGAGCCGCAGGATCGACAGCGCCGTGACCGACTTGCCGCTGCCGGACTCGCCCACGAGCCCGAAGACCTCGTTCTCGGCGATGTCGAGATCGACGC
>JACPRB010000136.1 GCA_016190155.1 Planctomycetota bacterium | reverse complement strand
GTTCCGGCCTTCCGAGGTCCTGTAAATGCGCTCAGAGGGACCGCCGGGCCTCTCAGAGGTCCCCGCAAAAGACTCCGAGGCTCCGGAGCGACGATCCAAGGTCGCCGGGAGCTTCGCAAAGGAGCCGTTCCGGCCTGCCGAGGTCCTGTACACGCGCACGGGTGGGATCCGCGCAGGCCGCGCTTGCAAGTTGGGTTCCTAATGCCTTGTTTCTTCGCGCCACGAGAAGATACTCCGGCGGCAACGCGCGAATACATTGGGAGCCAAAAAGAAGCGTTTGGATTTTGGAGTGGTTCGACATGCTCACCACAAGTTGGGATTTCCTTGGGAGTTGATGGTTGGGATTTTTGATTTTCGCGGCGGCAGCCCCCGCCCTTCGGTTGCGGCCGCCGCGCTGAGAAGAGGCACGGGAGCAGCTACCGGGCGCCGTAACCGTTCACCCGTTCATCCGTTCGGCAGTTCGGCCGAACGAATGAACGGCTGAACGGTTACCGCGCGCCTTGCTCCAGTAAGCGGCTTGCCTCGAGCGTCGGGTTGGCCTTCAGGATAGTCACGACGCGGCTGCGTTCGCGGGGTTGGTCGAGAGCCCTCGTGATATCGTTGCGCAAGACCCTCAGCGGGAGCAGCGGCGCCAGTTCGCGAAGCAGCCGATCGCTCTCCTCCGCGCCGAGCGATGAGAGGGGGTTTCGGAAATCCATCGATTCGGGCGCGTGCTCCTGGTCCACGAGCAGCGCGAACGACTCGTGCGGATACTTGGGGATGAGAGTTGCCAGCGACGCGTGATCGCCCTGGGCGGCGCGGACCAGCGCGTCGCGCAACTCGGGAGGGACTGCGATGTCGCGCGCGTCGAATCGGGACTGGCGCACGTGGCGAAGGAAGGATTCCATCGACAGCCCCATGATCGCGGTCACCAGGCCCACGACCGCGCAAGCGGCGAGAAAGAGGCGGATCCGCCGCCGCAGGAACGTGCGGTACGGATTGGCGCGCGCCCATCGGGCGCCTACTCTGGGGGACGCGCCAGAGGGGAGAGTCGGTTGAGCATCCATCGAGAGAACCAAGAGACGATCGATAGTCCGAGGAGAATCAAGATCCAGTACGCCACGAAAGGTCCCGTTCCCAAGGTGAACGCCAAGGTGTGCGTCCAGCAGAGACCGCTGCCCAAGAACATCGAGACCATGATGGAGATGAGCATGCGACCGCCGCTGGAACCGCCCGCCGGCTCCTCGCTGAGCGGCAGGGGATGGCTCCATAGGGATTGAAGGTGCAGAAAAGCGGCGGCCAGGACGTAGGCGAAGAGGACATAGAGGAAGGTGTGCCACAGGGGCCACAGCAGGGCCAGTGCCGCGAACGTGCCCGCATAGATGGGTATCCCCATGGCCAGGATCGCTTTCTTCACTCCCGAATACAGATCGCCGTAGCGGGCGAGCGGGGCGGTCTGCAGGAACCACGCCGCGCCGGCCATGGGATGGTAGCGCGCTTGCGCCAGCGTCATCACGAGCGCCATGCACAAGAGGCTCTGATAAAACATGGTCGCGAAGACCCTCGGATTCATCGGATTGCCGAAGGGGTCCTGGATCAATCCTTGCCAGGCTACGACGAGGAGCATCGCGGGGAAAATCAAGCTGGATTGCCAGAGTCGGGCGGCCCCCAGAAGCCGTCCGACCAGTTCGAATCCCACCGTTTCCGGACCGCGGCGCACGAGAAAGACGGGACGCATCCACGCCAGCCAACCGCGTCTCGGTCCGCGCAAACCGAGCCGGCGATGCTCCAGCCCGCGCACCAGACGCTCCTGATAGACATGCCCGAGGGCGCGGGAGGCGAACACGCTCAAGACCAGGACGGACAGGAGGCCCATCGACGCTTGAATCACCAGGTACGGTCGCGGGCCCGCGGAAAGCATCTCGATGGGCGCGGAGAACCATGCGGGCGGAACGAGGTACGACCACATCCCCGATCGTTCCTGTTCGAGGCGATCACCCACCTGCGCCCAGAGGCTTTGCGTTTGGTAGGATAAGACGAGCCCGATCGCGATGAGTCCGTTCACCGCGACGGCGACTGTCCGCACGCGTTCGATGTGAATGAAACTCGCCAGCCAGGAGTATAAGCCCAGGACGGCGAGCGTCAGGAAGACCACCGCGCCGAGCCCGCCGAGGAGATACAAGAGAGGGAAGAGCGGGTTCCATCCGCTCAGGGCGAAGCCCATCATCGATGGGCCGGTGAAGAAACCGGCGACGATCAAGAGGATGGCCGTTTGGATTTCGAGCAGGCGCCCCGCGTACAGCGCCCGGGAGGTCACCGGTCGGTGAAACAGGATGTCCGAATCGCGATGCTCCAGGAAGCTCAGCGCGAAGTCGCCGGCGATGAGCGACCCGGCCAGAAGGCAGCCCATGCCCATCCATACGGTTTCGCGTGCTCGCTCCGGGAGCACCATGCCCGTCGTAAAAGGGAGAAGGGCCCCGAAGAGGAGATTGACCCAAAGCTGCACGGCAAACACGGAATGCCGGGTTCGTTTGCCCGACCGCATGACCGTCTTGCCGCGCCAGAGCATGAGCAACTGCGCCTGCGCCAAGAGCCGCGCGTGCCTCCACTCGACGAGCGACAGATCCAGGAGCCGTCGGATCACGCGCCCGCCTCCTGGGTGAGCGCGCGGAACACCTCTTCGAGCGTGGGCTCCTTCGCCCGGGCGAGCACCTCCTGGACGGCGCCGTCCAGGACGATGCGCCCACGATGGATCATGATTACGCGCGTCGCTACGCGCTGGACGACGTCCAGGAGGTGCGAGGAGTAGAAGATCGTGCGGCCGGCGCGGGCCAGCTCTTGGAGATAGTCCTTCACGACCAGCGTCGCGTTGACGTCCAGCCCGGTGAGCGGCTCGTCGAGGAACAGCACCTGCGGCTCGTGCAGAAACGCGCTCGTCAGGACGATCTTCTGCTTCATCCCCTTCGAGAACGTCGACATGGGCTCGTAGATCTGATCGATCATTCCGAAGCGGCGCAGGTGGAACTCCACGCGCTCGTCGATCGTTTCCTCCGCGAGATCGTGGAGCTGTCCGACGAGGCGGAGGAACTCGTACGGCGTGAGGCCCTCGTAAAGGGCATCGGAATCGGGGACGAAGCCGATGTGGCGCTTCACCTCGATCGTGTCGCTCACGATGTTCTGACCGGCCACCACGGCGGCGCCGGAGGATGGAGCCAGCATGCCGCAGAGGATCTTGAGCGTGGTCGTCTTGCCGGCGCCGTTGGGGCCGAGGTAGCCGACGGTCTCGCCCGGCGAGACGCGGAACGAGATGCGGTCCACGGCGAGCGTGGGGCCGTACCGTTTGGTCAGCTCTCGGACATCGATGGAGGGTTCGGTCACGGGTGTTCGGCCTCCGTCGCGGCCGGGGCGATAAGTGAATCGAACAGGAAGTCGCCCGGCCACAGATCATGGGAGCGCTCGCGGCGGTCCCGGCCGATCGACCAGAGGATCCACGGAACGCGATGCTCGCGCGCGACGCGCAATGCGCCCTCGATCGCTCGGCGTTGTCGCGCGGGTTCGTTGCGCGGGGCGCCGAAGTCGACCAGCATCCACGACCGGCATCGGGCGTGTAGAACGGCCGCCGCGCGATCGAGGGGTTCCTGGGATGTGGGGCGGTACATCCATATGTCGACGCTGCGGGTTTCCTTCACGAGATCGCCGAACATTTCTCCGCCGACGACGCGGCCGACGGCGCCGCTGGCGACGCGGTGTCCCGGCGCGAGTTGCTTGAGGGTGAAGGCCATGTCCTCCATCCACTCCGGACTATGGAACCAGTGGCATTCGCCCTGAAGCTCCCACGCCCAGAGCACGTCGCCCAACTCGCTCCAGACCAGGCCCGTCGTGGGACCTCGGAAGGTCAACACGTGCTCGATGCGTCTTCGGAAGGCGGCGCGCGCCAAGGGATCCGCATAGAAGGCCGCGCCGGGGTAGCCGCGCGCGTACGCGTCGGCGCGCTGGGGGCCGTCGTGCAGGACGATGATGAGGCGCAGGTCTCGACGATCGGCTTCCGCGATCAGGGCATCGAGGCGTTCGAGGGTCGCGTCGTTCCAGCGGCCGAGCTCGGTCTCGAGGTCGAGGATGGCGACGCGAAGGACCCGCAAGCCGGCGCGGACCATGACGTCGAGGGTGTCGCGGATTTCGCCGGTGGATCGGGTGGACAGGTCGTAGGCGGTCGCTCCGCCCCAGGCGGCCGGGAGTGGACCGGCGATGCGCATGGTCGGGGCGCAACCGGCCAGTAGAACGCACAAGGCCGTGAGACGCATGGGTCGTTCACCCGTTCATTCGTTCATGCTCGGCGACCGAGTCGATGATCTCCTCGATGGTCCGGTGCGAGCGCCAGCCGATCAGACGGCGGATCTTCGAGACGTTGGGAACGCGCCGGCGCATGTCCTCGAAGCCCTCTTCGTAGGCGTTCTCATAGGATACGCGCTTGATCCTGGCTCGGGGGTTGACGCGCCGTCGCACGAGTTCGGCCAGCGCGCGGATCGATATCTCGCGGTTGCTTCCGACGTTGAACACGTGGCCGAAGGCCTGCGGCGTTTGGATGAGCTTGACGAGCGCCTCCACGACGTCCGTCACGTGACAAAAGCAGCGCGATTGCCGCCCGTCGCCGAAGACGGTGAGCGGGCCTCCGGACAGGGCTTGTTGGACGAAGCGCGGCACGACCATGCCGTATCGGCCGGTTTGGCGCGGGCCGACCGTGTTGAACAGCCGCGCGACGACGGTCGGGAGTCCCCGTTCCTTGAAGTAGGAGAGCGCCAGGAACTCGTCCACGAGCTTCGAGGCGGCGTACGCCCAGCGGGCCTTCACGGATGGCCCCAGGACGATGTCGTCGTCCTCCGAGAAGGGCACGCGCGTGGTCTTGCCGTAGACCTCGCTGGACGACGAGATGAGCACGGGGCGTTTCTTCTTGGCGGCGTGCTTGAGGACCACTTCCGTGGCGTGGATGTTCGTCTCGATGGTCTTGACCGGGCTCTCGACGATGAGCATTACGCCTACGGCGGCCGCGAGGTGGAAGATCGCGTCGCACCAGTCGACGAGCTCCGCCGTCACGCCCTCGTTGAAGACCGAGTCGACGGTATAACGCAGTCCCCGGCTCTTCAGCGGCAGGATGTTCTGGATCGAGCCCGTCGACAGGTCGTCGATCACGTGAACGTCGTGGCCTGCCTCCAGGAGCGCCTCGGCGAGGTGGGATCCGATGAAGCCGGCGCCGCCGGTGATGAGGTAACGCATCGGCCGACCAGCATACCTCCGAGCGAGCTTCGTCGGATGAAAAAGCGACGGACGTCGAATAGGAGATTAGAGGTGCAGTGATTCCTGATTCCTGGGAGGGACGAAGGAATGTCGTGATTGGATTGTGATTGCGGGGCTCGTCTGTCGATGCCTGCGGACGGACGGGTGGGGTGTCCTCGGTGCGGGAAGATCCATCATGTCCGCGAGGGGCGGCGGCTCTATACCTCCAAGCCGCTGGAAGAGCCGGAACAGCGTTGCGTGCCGGAGCGCGGGCGCGACGCGCCGGTGACGCCCGTCGCGACGGCTCCGGCGCAGCACGGGATGTCGGCGGCCGTGCTGGTTGCGATGGTGGCGGTGGTCGGGGTCGCGATGCTGTTGTTGTTGAGGGGACGGTCCGTTTCCGATCGCCAGGAGATCATGATCCCTCAGAGCGTGCAGAACGAGAACCTCAAGCTCTGGACGACGCTTCACGAGCGCGAGAAGGAGATCGCGGCGCTCAAGGCGAGATTGGACGAGGCCACAGCCGAAGTGGAGAAACTGCGGCGCAGCGCGGCGGCCCGAACGGCGCCTCCTGCCGCCCCGAGCGTGGACGAGGATGGTTCGGCGGAACCGAAGCCGGCGGTCGATACGCGGGTGGCCGCGGAGCCCAAGCGAGCGGCGCCCTGGGTGTCGAAGGCGCTTCAGGCGATGGTGAGGGTGAAGACCGAGAACGCCGGCGGCGCGGGATTCGTGGTTGGTTCAGAGGGCCTGGTGGTTGCGCCGTTCGCCGTCGTTTCCTCGACACGGGAGATCCTGGTGGAGCGAGTCGAGAAGGACGACGGGGGCGAGTGGCGGTGTGACTATCGGGCGGAGGTGATCGCGGTGAGCGCGGAACGCGATCTGGCGTTGTTGAAGGTCGCCGGCGTGCTCGATTCGGTGCTTCCCTTGGCCGGGAAGGCGCCTCTTGCGGAGGGCGACCGCGCCGTGGTTCTGGATCGCACTCTGGAGAAGGAGGGCGGCGTTGTCGAAGGCCGGATCGTCCGTCCCGCGTACGAGAGCGGCGGAAGGCGGTCCGTGCAGACAGACCTGCAGCTCGAATCGCGACACATCGGCAGTCCCGTGCTCAACGATCAAGGTCAGGTCATCGGCATCGTGGCGGTCCTTTGTACGGATCCCAAGTCGGGCAGTCTGGCGATTCCGGTGGATCGTCTTCGGAAGCTCCTGGACGAGGCGGCGAAGAAGACGACTTCCGCACCGGTTACGGTGGAGTCGCCGGGGGTGTCTCCTCCGGGGCGGTTGCCCAAGAAGTTCGTCGATCGCATCACGTTCCCCATCAAGGAAGAGCAGGAGAATTGGGCCGGGAAGGGCGCGGAGTACCAGGACGTCATGGAGTTCGTCATGGACCGTGGTCAGTGGCTGGAGTCGCTCAAGCGCGTGGAGAAGGTGCTCGGCCCGATGAAGGACGCCTGGAAACTCAACGTCACGTTCCGGGAGACCGCGGGAGGCGCCGTGGACGGTGCTCTGGCGTGCGCGGGGCGCCGGGAGGACGAGGGCACGATGACGTTCTTTCTCGGGGCCTTGGTGGCCAATCGCCGCCAGCAGGAGGAGCGCCGCGAAATCGTGCAGAAGCTCTGGCGGGACGGGGTCGTGGGCTATTGGGGAACTCCGTGGAAAGAGGAGCGGTTGCACGATCACGAGCTCACGCACATCCTGCAAGGCGAATACGCGGAGCGCGCGCCGCTGTGGTTCCTCGAGGGGATGGCGGAGTGGGTCGCCGACGATCTGTCGATGGTGATCGACGTCCAGCTTTGGCAGAAGAAGGAGGTCGAGCTCATCGACGGCTACTCCTCCGGCATCGACGTATATTGGCGGGGCATGTTGTTCTTCAAGTGGCTGGAGTCGAAGGTCAAGCGGGACGGGATCCGCAAGCTCTACGAGGAGACGTGCATCCAGTGGGGTGACTGGAAGAAGGTGATCGAGCTCCTCGTGGACATGAAGTGGGAGCAGATCATCCATGTGGAGAACAAGTGGAGCCGCGAGTACGCGCGCGATCTGATCCCCAGAGTTTGGAGGATCCGGGAGAGGTGATCTCCCGCGAGTCCGCGCGCTCTTGTCGGCGCATGCGGTAGACTTCCATTGATGGCCGCTCCCGAGCGCTACGAGCTCCTTGATGAGCTCGGCCGTGGCGGCACGGCGGTGGTGTACCGTGCCCGGGATCGGATGTTGGGGCGCGAGGTCGCGATCAAGTTCCTGCGCCACGAAGAAGGGGTGCGCCCAGAGGTGATGGCGCGCTTGAAGCGCGAGGCGCAGGCGATCGCGGCGCTGGAGCATCCCCACCTCGTGCGCGTCTACGACGTGCTGGAAGACGGATTGGTGATGGAGCTCGTGCCGGGACGGCCTCTGGATCTGCCGTCCTTGCCCTTGCCGGAGAGGCTGCGGGCGCTGGAAGACGTGGCGGGCGCGATCCACGTGGCGCACGAGCGGGGCATCGTGCATCGGGACCTCAAGCCCGGCAACGTCCTGCGCGAGGCCGGAGGGCGGGTGGTGGTGACGGATTTCGGGTTGGCACACGTGGAAGGCGGGCGGAGCCGGCTGACGCGATCGGGAATGACCGTAGGAACGCCGCTCTATATGGCGCCGGAGCAGATCCGCGGCCAGCGGATCGATCGTCGCGCGGACGTCTATTCGTTGGGAGTGATGCTGTATGAGGCGCTGGCGGGCGACGTGCCGTTTCGGGCGCCGACGGTGGCGCGGCTCTATCAGATGGTGCTTACGGAGGAGCCGCCGCCTCTGAAGAGGGCTCCGCGGGCGCTGGCGACGATCTGTTTGCGGGCGTTGGCGAAGGAGCCCGCAGATCGGTACGGGACGGCCGGCGAGATGGCGGCCGATCTGGCGTGCGTTCGGGAAGGACGCTCGATTTCGACACGAGCGGTGAGCTCTTGGATGCTGTTGAGGAGGCGCAAGACGGCGATCGCGGTGGGGGTGGCGATCCTGCTGGCGGTGGTGACGGCGGTGGGATCGGCGATGAAGTTGCGCCGGTCGCGGGAGGGACTGACGCATTCGCAGCGCGTGCTGCTGGAGGGGATGCGCAAGATGTCGGGAACATGTCTGCAGGCGGCGCTGGATCTGCGGCGCGTGGGAAGGGTGGAGCGGATGAGGGAGTACGCGTCGAAGGTGAACGCGACCTGTGGGGACGTGATCAGAGAGCTGCCGGGATCGGCGGAGCCGCACTACCTGAAAGGG
This sequence comes from Planctomycetota bacterium, assembly GCA_016190155.1. Classification (GTDB taxonomy): domain Bacteria; phylum Planctomycetota; class MHYJ01; order MHYJ01; family JACPRB01; genus JACPRB01. The sequence continues at coordinate 3,848 of JACPRB010000136.1, read as the reverse complement.
AGGATGCATCGGGCGTTGCTGGAGGACGGCGAAGCGCTGGCGGAGCAGGAGCGGGCGCTGCGGAAGGAGCCCGGGTATGCCCCGGCGCTGTACGAGCGGATCGTCTTGACGGCGAGGTTGTATCGGCGGCGCTTGGAGGATTTGGAGGATCTGGAAGGTCGCGGGAGGCCGGCGATCGAGAACGACGCGAGGGCGCGCGGGCTGATGCAAAGAATGAGGGAGGATTTGGACCGGTTGAAAGGGGCCACGGGAGATCTGAGCGAAGGACAACAGGCATGTGCGGAAGGCCTGCGGGCCTGGGCGGCCGATCGATGCGACGAGGTTCGACGGACGCTGCAGGAGGTGGTCGCGACGACTCCCCACTTGGAGGAGGCGTACGAGGCGCTGGCGGCGCACGAGAGGTTGCACGGAGCGTTCGAGGACGCGATCAAGTGGTGGACGGAAGGGCTGAAGAGAGATCGAGGATACGTCGTTCACTTGGAGGGGCGGAGTTTGGTGCGCCGGCAGTGGGGTGTCCGCAAGGCCGGTCAGGGCGAGGATCCTTGCGCGCTCTATGAGGAAGCGATCCGTGATCTTGATGACGCGTTGAGACTGTATCCTGAGCGCGACCAGACATGGTGGTGGCGGGGGGCGACGCGGACGGATTTGGGCACATACAAGGCAAGTCGCGGGGAGAACGCCGATGCGATCTACGAGGCGGCGATCGAGGACTTTGGGGAGGCGATGCGACTGAATCCCACGGAGGACGATGCGTGGGTGAGTCGCGGTACGACGCGCCTGAATTGGGCCATGAGCAAGGCGGATCGAGGGGGGGATCCCACCGAGCTGTATCGGGCGGCCATGGAAGATTTCGAGGCGGCGCTGAAGTTGAATGCCGCGCTGAGCTTGACGTGGGCCGAGCGCGGTCGGGCGCGGATGAACCGGGCCAACTATGAGGCGGCTCGCGGCCAGAACACCGGCATGTCCTACGAGAGAGCGATCGAGGACTATGGGGAGGCGCTTCGGCTGAATCCTCGGCGGGGCGAGACGTGGATGTTGCGGGGCACGGCGTTCGCGAATTGGGCCAACACTAAGCTGGTTCAAGGGGAAGATCCGGGCGTCCTGTACGAGAAGGCGATCGAGGACTACGGGGAGGCCCTCCGGCTGAATCCCGGGCGGGACGAAACATGGCTGAGGCGCGGCATCGCGCGGATGTACGGCGGCGTGTGCAAGGCTGGTCGTGACGAGGATCCGGCCGATTCGTATGAGGCCGCCGAGAGGGATTTCGGCGAGGCGCTCAGGCTCAATCCGGGGCGGGACGAGACCTGGATGTCTCGGGGGCTGCTGAGGGGAAACTGGGGTGACTACAAAACGGGGCATGGCGAGAATCCCGTCGCCTCGTTCGAAGCCGCGATTGAGGATCTGGGGAAGGCGTGCGCCCTGAATCCGTCGCGATGCGAAACGTGGCACTTCCTGGGGAGCACTCATCTGAACTTGGGTCGTTACTGGGAGTGGATGGGACGATCGGCGGTCAGCCACTATCAATCCGCCTTGGAGGCGTACGGTCAGGCGGTGAGCGTCAACCCCCTGATGGAACCGAAGCTTCGGCCGCTGATGGAGGACTGCCGGCGGCGGACGGCGTCCGTGCCGGGGGAGTAGGGTTTCAGGGCTTGGCCTCGGCCGGCGCCGCGGACGGGCGCGCCAGGTGCGGATGGTAATCCTGCAGCGCCCGCACCTCGAGCTTCTTCTTGAGGATCGCCTCGATGCCGTTGACGGCCGCCTGCGCGCCGGCCACCGACGTGATCACGTGGATGCCGTGCGAGATCGCGAAGGCGCGGATGCGTCCTTCATCCGTGCGCGTGCCTTTGCCTGAGGGGGTGTTGACGACGAGGTCGATCTCGTTGTTGATGATGAGGTCCGTCGCGTTGGGGCGGCCCTCCTTGATCTTGAAGATCGTGCGCACCGGCACGCCGTTGCGTTCGAGCACGCGTCCCGTGCCGCCGGTGGAGACGATCGTGAATCCCAGGTGTTCCAATCGTTTCGCCACGTAGATGACGTCCCGCTTGTCCGCGTCCTTCACCGACACGAAGACCGAGCCCTTCGTCGGGAGCCGGTGGCCGGCGGCCATTTGGGCCTTCGCGTAGGCGCGGCCGAAATCGAAATCCATGCCCATGACCTCGCCGGTCGACTTCATCTCCGGTCCGAGGATCACGTCCACGGTCGGGAACTTCTTGAACGGGAAGACCGACTCCTTGACGCTCCAGTGCCGCGGCTCGATCTCCTTCTTCAGCCCGAAGTCGCGCAGCTTGGCGCCCAGCATCACCTTGGCGGCCACGCGCGCCACGGGCACGCCGATCGCCTTGGCGATGAACGGCACCGTGCGTGACGCGCGGGGATTCACCTCGATGATGTAGGCCAGCGGTCCCTTCACGGCGAACTGCACGTTCATCAGGCCGCGGACGTCGAGCTCGCGCGCCAGGGCCACGGTGGCCTTCCGGAGCTGCTCGAGCTGGCTGTCCGAGAGCGAATAGGGCGGGATCGACATCGCGCTGTCGCCCGAATGCACGCCGGCCATCTCGATGTGCTCCATGATCCCGGCGATGAATACGTCCTCGCCGTCGGCGATCGCGTCGACGTCCACCTCGATGGCGTCCTCGATGAACTTGTCGACGAGCACCGGGTGCTCCGGATTGACGTCGGTCGCGTCCGCGATGAACTGCTCGAGCATCTCCTCGTCGAAGCAGATGGCCATCGCCCGGCCCCCCAGCACGTAGCTGGGGCGTACCAGCACGGGATAGCCGAACTGCACGGCCAGCCGGCGCGCCTCCTCGAACGTGCGCGCCATGCCGTTGGGCGGTTGCAGCAGATTGAGCTTCCGGCAGACCTCCGCGAATCTCCCCCGATCGCTGGCGCGGTCGATCGATTCCAGCGAGGTCCCCAGGATCTTCACGCCGCCTTCGACGAGCGCGCGGGCGATGTTGAGAGGCGTCTGCCCGCCGAGCTGCACGATGGCCCCGTCCGGGCGAAGCGCCTCCCAGATATTGAGCACGTCTTCCTCGGTCACCGGTTCGAAGAACAGCTGGTCGCTGATGTCGTAGTCGGTCGACACGGTTTCGGGGTTGGAATTCACCATGATGACTTCATACCCGAGCTCCCGCAGGGCCAGCGAGGCGGAGACGCAGCAGTAATCGAATTCGATGCCCTGGCCGATGCGATTGGGGCCGCCGCCGAGGATCATGATCTTCTTCTTGTCGCCGACGCGATGCTCGCTCTCGTCTTCGTACGTGGAGTAGTAGTAAGGGGTGTAGGCCTCGAATTCGGCGGCGCAGGTATCGACGAGCTTGTACGCGGGCCGGACGCCGGCCTGGAGGCGATGCGCGCGGACCTGGCGGGCGTCGGTCTTGACGATCAGGGCGATCTGGTGGTCCGAGAAGCCCAGCCGTTTGGCCGAGCGCATCGTCGCGGGAGAAACCTCAGCGAGCGATCCGGCCTTCGCGAGTTCGGCATCGAAGGCGACGATCTGGCGGATCTCCTCGATGAACCACCGGTCGATCTTGGACAGGGCGCTGATCTCGTCCACGCGCATCCCGGCCTTGAGGGCGTAGCGGATGTAGAAGAGGCGCTCGACGTTGGGCGTGACGAGTTTCTCATGGATCTCCTCGGCCGAGGGCGGCCGGCCCATGAGGAGGCGGTCTTTCCGGTCCCAGCCCAGTCCCTGGCGGTCCTGCTCGAGCGAGCGCAGCGACTTCTGCAGGGCCTCCTTGAACGTACGGCCGATGGACATGGTCTCGCCCACGCTCTTCATCTGGATGGTGAGGGTGGGGTCGGCCTCGGGGAACTTCTCGAAGGCCCATCGGGGGGTCTTGACG
>JACPRB010000135.1 GCA_016190155.1 Planctomycetota bacterium | reverse complement strand
GGAGAATACTATGAGGAAGCCAGGAGGAAGACCGAAGGATAGGACGACCGACTTCCTTTCCTGGTTTCCTGCCTTCCTCAGAGATACTCAGGCGACTGGTCTGGAGGTTCATGAAAAATCTTGTCGTAGCACCACGAGTTGCCCGATTAGCACAGCAGAGATTTTTTTCGAAAAAGGGACGCAACCGCTTGAGACCGAGCTGGTTGTCTGAGCGCCCCGAAAGAACTTCGCGTCGCGAGATGACGTTGATCGTGAGTAGTGCGGAGGAACCGGAGAGAAGGCCTTCTGCGAGAGTTTCCTGGGAGTTCGACGGGGTACCGACGAGAGTCGAGGTGAGGGAGGGAGAGCCGTGTTGTTTCTCATTTCGGTGAAGCGGCGGTGTTGCCTTCGAAAGGTCGAATCTCCTCGCACCGGGCTGCGTTCACGGGATAGAATCAAGTTGGGCTGTATGACGTACGAGGGGCCGGGCGCCCTCCACTGGGTTGCGCCCAAGACGGATCGACGCGGACCGTCCTATGTGCCCGCCGCGCTGGCGGGATGTTGCTTGGGCGCGGTGGTCTTCGGTGCCTATTGGCTGTTCCAGCCGGCGCCGGCGAGCGAGAGGTTGGAGCCGGTTTCGGCGGTGATCGAGGAGCCGGTCGTCGTGCCGCGGATGGGGCCGCCTCGGCCGCCGGATACATGGAAGGCTCCGTACAGCCATTCCGCCGCGATGGGGACGGTGACGCTGTCGCCGAAGCTGGGGGCGCCCTATGTGGGAGTCCTCGTCCTGCCGTTTGCGGGTTCCGGGCGGCCGGAAGAGGATCCAGAGGCGGACGGGGGACGCTGATCCACTCCGTGCGGGAAGCTTGATGAGTTGTCACGATATAACGGTTCAGAAGTTCGATGGTTCAGCCGTTCGTTCAAGAACCCCATTCCGGCGTCCAGCTTCCGAAACAAACGAACAGACGAACCGATGAACGGGTGAACGCTGACGTCACGATTTCTGCATGTCGTTGGCCGTTGACGGGTGACAGGAGACGATTGACGGACATCGTGCAGCGTCGCTGCGTCATCCGTAGACCGTCACCGACGCGGCTGCGGCGGTGCTGCTGACGGCGATCTTGGCGGGCGTCGTGTCCGTGCGGCGTCCGGACATCGTGGACGCGTATCGGGTGGCGCTGGCGGGAGGCGATCCGGAGCCGGTCGCGCGCGCAAGCGTCCAGACGATGTTCCTGGCGGTCTTCCTGGGCGTGACCGAGGAGAAGCGGTTCGCGGTCGTGGACGTTTTCGTCGATTCGGGCGACGCGCCGTTGGCGGCCTGGCAGGTCGAGGTGACGGCGAACGCGAGGATCGTGGGCATGGAAGGAGAGCCGGTGCCGACGTACGACCCCGCGGCGCTTCAGGGCGGGCGGATCGTGTTGGCGGCGTTTTCGACCGCGGAGAAGCCGCCGAAGGGACGCGTGCGCGTGGCGCGGCTGCACATGATGGAGGCGGGGTTGCCGGATTACGCGGTGAAGTTGGTCGCCGCGGCGGCGCCGGGTGGCCGGCGGATCGAGGCGAAGGCGGAGATCGGAGGGACGCGATGAAACATGTGAAGATGGGGCTTGGGTTGCTGGTCGCGGCGATGGCCGGGTGCGCGGTCAGGCTTCATGAGGCGGTTCCCCAGGGGGTTTCAAGGACGCTGCGGGGCGATATTCTCGTGATCGAGCGGAGTATCCGGGGGACCGCCGCTCAAGACGGGCCGCGCGGCGGCGAGTTGCGCGTCAAGACGCCCGAGCGCGAGGTCCCGCTGCCGCTCAAGCACACCGACGTGAAGGCGCAGGTGACGATCCTCGTCGGTTCCGTCACCGTCACGCAGCAGTACCATAATCCCTTCGCGGAGAGGATCGAGGCGGTCTACGTCTTTCCGCTGCCGGAGAACGCGGCCGTGCGGGACTTCGTCATGACGATCGGGGAGCGGAAGATCCGCGGGATCATCCGGGAGCGGGAGGAGGCGCAGCGCATTTACCACGAGGCGCGCCGGCAGGGGTATGCGGCGAGCCTGCTCACGCAGGACCGCCCGAACATCTTCACGCAGGCGGTGGCCAACATCGAGCCGGGCAAGCAGATCGACGTCTCGATCCGCTACTTCCATACGCTGAAGGTCGCGGAGGGTGAAGTGGAGTTCTGGTTCCCGACGGTGGTGGGGCCGCGCTTCAATCCTGCGGGATATGCGGGCGGTGTTCCTGTCTCGTACGTGCGTCCCGACGAGATCAGCGGGAACGACATCGCGCTCGAAGTGGATGTTGACGCGGGTGTTCCGATCCGGCGGTTGGAGAGTCCCAGTCACGTCGTCCGCGTGGAGCGGCCTGGGCCGACCCGCGCGAAGGTGACGCTCAGTGCGAACGATCGCATTCCGAACAAGGATTTCGTGCTTCGCTGGCGCGTGGCGGACGACGCGGTGCGGGCGGCATTGGCCGCGTTTCGCGAGGAGCACGGCGGATATTTCATGCTGGTCGTGCAGCCGCCGGCGAGCCTCGCGGACATCCCTCCGCAGCCGCGCGAGATGGTCTTCGTGCTGGACTGTTCCGGCAGCATGGAGGGCGAGCCGCTGGCGACGGCCAAGCGGGCGCTCGAGCGCTGCCTGCGGCGCCTGGGGCCCGACGACACGTTTCAGGTTATTCGTTTCTCCGACGCCGCTTCCGCGATGGGCGACCGGCCGATTCCCGCGACTCCCGAGAACGTCCGCCGCGCGATTCGATATGTCGAGGGGCTCCAGAGCGAAGGGGGCACGATGATGGAATACGGGATCCGCGCGGCGTTGGATTTCCCGGCCGACCCTGGGCGGTACCGGATCGTGTCGTTCATGACCGACGGGTACATCGGCAACGATCGGGAGATCCTGGGGTTGGTCAAGGCGCGTCTCGGGCAGGCGCGGGTCTTCAGCTTCGGGATCGGATCGTCGGTCAATCGATACCTGCTGGAGGGGATGGCCCGTGTGGGGCGGGGGGTGGCCGCGTTCGTGGGCCTGGACGAGTCGAGTGAGCGGGCGGTGGATGAGCTCTACGAGCGCGTCGAACGGCCCGCGTTGAGCGACATCCGCATCGATTGGGGCGGGATGGAGGTGGAGGACGTGTGCCCGAGCCCGCTGCCGGATCTCTTCGTCGGCCGGCCGGTCGTCATGTTCGGGCGCTTCAAGGGGCGAAGGTGCGTGACGGTGCGCGTGAGCGGGACGGTCGGGGGCGCGCGCCGCGAGTTCGCCGTCGAGGTGGATCTCGATGCGCCGGCGCTGCGGCACGAGGCGCTGGGGTGTCTCTGGGCGCGGGCGAAGATCGAGGATCTCTGCGAGGAGGGCTGTGAGGAGGAGGCCGCCGGCCGGGTGAAGCGTCTGGCGCTCGAGTATGGTCTGGTATCGGAGTTCACGTCCTTCGTGGCGGTGGATTCGTCGGAGCGCACGGCGGGCGAGCACGGGACGAGGGTGGTGCAGCCGGCGCTGATGCCGAAGGGGGTGAAGTATGAGACAACGGTGGGGGAGAGAAGGCCGTGATGGGATTGCGGCCTTGAGGACGTGCTTGGTAGGAGCGGCTGCCATCACTGTGGCGGGCTGCCATATCCTCTTTCCAAGCGATTATGATCTGCGGCGGATCAAGTTCACCGCCTCGGTTGTGGATTCGCAGACCGGTGCTTCGGTTTCTGGCGCTTTGGTAAGTCTATCCTGTTGGAATCAAGGGGGGGAGTTGGTCGCCTCGGCGTCCGGCTCCACGGATTCGCGTGGTCAATGTGCGGTTCTTCTCGAATGGCGGGAACTCCGACTACCAATGATGGTTCCCCAGGGCAACACGGCCTATCGAGGGCGCTATGACGTGGAGGTCGTCAAGAACCGGTATAAACCCTGGCGAAGGAGCTATTCGGAGTCGTCGCTCCTAACGGGGATTTGGGGAAGGGAAGGCCCGGATCTGACTTACACTTGGGAAGAACACGTCTCTCTCAAGCGGGCGCGGTGACGAGTCTTGAAGTGGGTTTTGGGGTGAAGCGTATGAGGCACAAGAGCATCTCCGTCATGTCCATCTTGTTCGCCGTGGTCTCCTGCCACGTCTATCCGGAGCCTGTTTCTCCCATGGAAGAGCCGCTTTATCGGCTGGGGTTTGCGATTGAGCGCTATCGAGAGATGACCGGCCGGTATCCCGAGGCGCCCAACGCGGTGATGACGGCGTCCTTGAAGGAGAGGGGGCTCCTTTCGGCGGATCTTCCTGTTGCCGGCGGGGAGGTGCGAGATGCGTGGGGGAGGGCCTATGTGTACAAACGGCCGGCTGAGACGCGGTTCGGTCGGGGCTACCTCTTGTACTCGACAGGTCCCGACGGGATCGACCAGAACGGTGATGATGTGATATTGAGAGTCAACATCGATCCGATCGGCGGGTAAGTTCCGCCAGGGAGACGGGCCGCCGCGTGCCCTTCAGATCGAGCTTCGGATTCGGTCCAACTCCTTACGAACCCCCAAGGCGTCGGCCCAATGGTCGATATACGACTCATCGAGCGTTCCCATTTGGAGGGCGTAAACATCCCGAGCATCCTCGACCTGGCGAGCCGAGACCTCGCCGCCCATGCGGAACCATGCCAGCTTTGACAGGATCGTATCCTCCGGGGAGGCGATCCATACGGTTCGGCCCAATGCCCGTATCCGTCTGCGGCGAGAGAATTCCATCTTGGCGAAGTCGGTGTTTCGAACCGGGATGATGTCGACCTTAAAGAGACCCGACATGGGGATGAGGTTGAACATCCGGCCGGCGGCGACATCGCGAGCCAGGGCTTCTTCGTCCAGGACGAAGTCGCTCTCGAACGCTCGGACCAGGCGCGGTACGTCGGACGGCAGGATGTTCACCACCACATCCGCATCGAAGGACCCGCGAGGCCGCCCGTATACGTTCGAGGCGTAGGACCCGACGAGCATGTGCTGGATGTCGAGCCTCTCGAGTCGGTCAAGCACCGCCGCCACGACGTCGTCTTCGTTCACAGATGTCCCGCCACATGTGGGCGCCGAACACCGCTTCGCCCATCTTCCACTCCAGTTGCTCCTCGCTCAGCGTGGGGAATCTCGCCTGAAGGCCTCCCCGAAGCAGATCCAACGCGATACGGCGTTGGGTTGCAGCCGCACGCAGCCGCTCCTCTGGGGTCGCGGATCGCAAGCGCGCGATGTGAGCCCGCCAACTGCGATGCTTGGTTTCATCCATTCGGTGACATCATAGCAGCCCTGGCGGCTGCGTGCGAAGGTCGTGTTCGAGCGCGCTTCGTAGTGCTTGGGAAGCGTAACTGTTCAGAAGTTCGATGGTTCAGCCGTTCGTTCGTTCAAGAACCGCATTCCGGCGTCCGACTTCCGGAACAAACGAACAGACGAACCGATGAACGGGTGAACGCTTACGGTTTTCAAAGAGAGCAAGGGCATCTACATCTCCGACGTCAAACACAAGACGTTCGTCGACGTGAACGAGGAAGGGACGGGAGCAGCGGCCGTCACGGTGGTTGGGTATGCGGAAGCGGTCGACTCCGGACCCGCCGTCATGCGCGTCGACCGTCCCTTCTTCTGTGTCCTTCACGACGATGCGACGGGGATACCGCTCTTCATGGGCTCGATCCGGAATCCCGCCAAGTAAGGCGCAGAGGACGCAGCGCGGCGGTGCCGCAACCCAACACGGGGCTGGTGGGTTCGGCATGAATTCCCGCTCGCCTGGGAAAGACGAACCGCTGAGAGCGCAGAGCCCGGGCAGAGGACGCAGAGATTCCTTCCTTGAAAAGAAAACTCTGCGCTCTCCTGCTTGGTCTCAGCGGC
>JACPRB010000006.1 GCA_016190155.1 Planctomycetota bacterium | reverse complement strand
CTTCGAGGAGGCGGCGCGCGAGGAGCAGAAGAAGGTGATGGAAGCGGCGCGCGTGGCCTATTACAGGATCGAGGAGCAGGTGCGGGACCTGGAGCGGGCCGGGAAGTTCGAGCAGGCGATCCGGCGTCTGGAGCCGGCGGAGCACTATCCGGACGAGATCCGATTGCGGGCGCTGGCGCGGCGGAACGCCTTGGGGGACGCGTGGGCGCGGTACCGGGCCGAGGAGGCGGAACGAGCGGCGCGGGAAGCGGAGACGGCGCTGGCGGCGGATGAAGAGGAATTCGGGCGGGTCTCCCGCGAGGCCCGCCGCGACGTGGCGGCATACGATTTCGGGTCGGCGGAGACGAAATTCGCGTCGGCCGAGGCGCGTTTGCGGACGGAGAAGTTCCGTGGACGCGTCTTGCGGAGAGCGGCGGAAATGGCGCGACTCGTCGATTTCAAGGACACGCTCAGGACGATGGTGAACGACCCGCGGAGCTACCCGGCGTTCAAGCGCGAGGCGACGTTCCTGGGGGCCGGCACGATCGTCAAGATGGACGAGCGCGAGTTCACGATTCGGGCGGACGGGAGCGGCGGCACGATCGGGCTGGGGCTCAAGGAGATTCGTTCGGCGGCGTTCTACCGTTTCGCGCGCGGGGCCTGGAAGTGGACGGATCCGAAGGTGGTGGAGGCGCTGGTCATTTTCTGCTGCGAGTGGGGGATGTACGAGTCGGCGCTGGAGGAGATCGCGGCGCTGCAGCCGTGGATCGACAAGGACAAGGCGGTCGCGGAGTTCTGCGAGACGTACAAGGCGCTGATCGACGCGGGCGATTACTCCGAGTGGGAGGAGATCGAGGCCGAGAAGCGGTACGGGCGGTTGCGCCAGTTCGCGGCCGACGGGGTGCTCGACGACGCGCGGCGCGAGGCGGACATTCTTCGGACGCGCTACAACGCCACAAAGTTCGTGGCGAATCGCAAGGGAGAGATCGAGGCGCTGTTGGAGGAGGTCCTCAAGCAAGGCGGCGAGGATCTCAAGAAGAAGAGGCGCGGCGAGCAGTACAAGCGGATCCAGAATTCGCGCAGCGGGGCCCGGTCCCAGGCGGGGCGCAATCAGCCGGAGATCCTCGCGCGGCTCGGCCAGATTCGGGACGCTCTCGAGCGCGACGCGCGTCTGGGGGAGATGTATGCGGCGTACGGGGATTGGAATCGATCGACTGAGCGGCTACTGGAGGCGAAGCCGCTGGCGGATCGGGTGCTGGCGGATCGCAAGCAGGTGCGCGAGTACGCGTTACAGGTGGCTTCGGTCTATGTGCAGCTGCTTCGCAACGCCGTCGTGACGGGAAATCGGCAGGGGGCGATCGATTGGCGCAATGAGGCGCACGCGAAGTTCTCCGACCGCGAATGGCCGGCGATTGCCGCTTGGTGGGCGGAGGTGATCCGCAAGGTGGAGCAATGGGAGCCGCTGTTCCGCGAGAAATCCAAGGCGATGTCGGGGTTGGAGAAGGCGCTGCGCGAGGCGCCGGACGAGCCGGAGCGTTTGTGGGCCGTGATCGAGGCGTGCTGGGTGACGCGGGATCTGATGGACGCGCGGGGGTATTTGCGGGCCTATCTGGAGATGTTCCCGGACGCGCCCGAGGCGCGCAACGGGGAGGCGCAGTATCGTCTGGCGGAGACGTTGCTGTCGTTTCATGAGGTGAAGGAGGCTTTGGATTTGTACCGCGCGTTGGCTCGGCAATATCCGGAGCATCCGAAGGTCAAGGACAAGAAGGCGGAGGACGGCGTGGAGCGGCGTTGGGAGTTGTGTCACGATCTGATGAACAAGATGGGGATCAAGAAGGAGGAGGGGAAGTAGGGCGGGGAGGAGGGCGAGGGGACCCGAGGATCCTGAGATGAAGCCAACACCCGGAGGACGCAGCGCGGCACCGCCGCAACCAAACGAGGCACGGGTGAGGGGTGCAGAGGGGACGAGAGAACTCTGAGAAGAATCCAACATCAGAGGATGCTGAGGACGCAGAGATTCTTTTCGAAAACGGACGCAACCGCTTGAGGCCGAGGTGGTTGTCTGAGCGCCACGGAAGATCTTCGCGTCGCAAAAAGATGTGGATCGTGAGTAGTGCAGAGATGCCTTTCGAGAATCGGCATGGTTCAAATGCGGGTAACAGTTGCGGCGGGCTTGTCGAGCATCAGAGGTTCTGCTCAGGGGTAAACGGGTGAACGGATGAACGACATGGCGCGGCTTACGGTCAAGGTCGTGACGCGCGCGTCGAGGGATCGCGTGGCGGGAATGGTGGGAGACCGTCTGAAGGTGTGCGTCACGGTGGCGCCGGAGAGGGGGCGGGCGAACGCGCGGGTGGTGGAGACGCTGGCGGAGTTTTTCGGCGTGCCGGAGCGTTGCGTGCGGATTGTGGCGGGGGAGACCGCCTCGGTCAAGCAGGTGGAGATCGCGGGGCTGGGGCCGAAAGAGGCGGCCAGAAGGATCAACGCGGCGGCGCTCTGCGGAAAAGGATCGTCCTCAGTTGGCTCCCGACTTCCGGGAGTACGTGAAGAAGGCGATTGAACGAGCGAACCGCTCATGAGCGACCTCAAACGCAAGATCGACGACGCGGTGGCCGCACTGCGCAAGCGCACCGCGCACACGCCCGACATCGGGATCATCCTGGGGACGGGCCTGGGAGGCTTGGCGAAGGAGATCGAGCGCGAGGCGACGATCCCGTACGAGGAGATCCCGCACTTTGCGCGCGCCACCGTGCAGACGCATCGCGGAGAACTGGTCGTGGGAAGGCTCTCCGGCCGCGCCATCGCGGCGATGGAGGGGCGCTTCCACTTCTACGAAGGCTATTCGCTGGAGCAGATCACCTTCCCGGTCCGCGTGCTCCGCGCGATGGGCGCGAAGGCGTTGATCGTCTCGTGCGCGTGCGGCGGGATGAATCCGCTCTATCGGCGCGGGGATCTCGTGGTCATCGACGATCACATCAACCTGATGGGGGCGAATCCGCTGATCGGGCCGAACGACGAGTCGCTCGGCCCGCGTTTCCCGGACATGAGCGTTCCGTACGATCGCGAGTTGATCGCTCTGGCGGAGAAGAGCGCTCTGGAGCTCGGGATCCGGACGCAGCGCGGCGTGTACGCGGCTTTAACGGGGCCTTGCCTCGAGACGCGCGCGGAGTATCGGATGCTGCGGGCCATCGGCGCGGACATCGTGGGAATGTCGACCGTGCCCGAAGTGATCGTGGGCGTGCACGCGGGATTGCGCGTGCTGGGGCTGGCGATCGTGACGGATCTATGCCTGCCCGACGCGCTTCAGCCGGCGAACATCTCCGAGATCATCGCGACGGCCAACGCGGCGGAGCCGCTGCTGACGGCGCTGGTCAAGAAGGTGATCGCCGGAATCCGGTGATCGGAGGGGTTTCATGGACCTGCTTCCCATTTTAAGACGCGCCGTCGAGCTGAACGCCTCCGACGTGATCATCAGCGTGGGGGCGCCGCCGACGTATCGGATCGACGGACAACTCGCGATGTCCCAGGCCGAGCCGCTCACGCCGCCGCAGACGCAGGCGCTCGTCTACGGCGTGTTGCGCGAGCCGCAGGTCGCGCGCTTGGAGAGGGAGCGCGAGCTCGATTTCTCCTTCGTCTACGAGGGAGGGCGGCGATTTCGTGGAAACGCGTTCTTTCAGCGCGGCACGGTGGGCGGCGTGTTCCGGATCATCCCGAACGTCGTGCCGTCACTGGGCACGCTCAACCTGCCCGCCGTCATCGAGGAATTCGCGCTCGCGCCGCAGGGGTTCGTCCTCATCACGGGACCCGCCGGCCACGGGAAGTCGACGACGCAAGCGGCCATGATCGATCTGAT
>JACPRB010000133.1 GCA_016190155.1 Planctomycetota bacterium | reverse complement strand
TCGTAGGCCTCGACTTCGAGGTTCATGGTTCCGTTGTAGATGAGCTTGCGATCGGCTTGGTAGGGGGCGGCGGGATCCTGGGAGGACTTGTCGGGGGGCTTGGAGGAGGGGACTGGGGAAGCGTTTTCCTTCAATTCTCCTGCTCCACCGTCGTACCTGCCGGTGTTCTTTGCCTTCTCCTCGATTTCGTCAACGAAGTAGACTCCCTTCTTCCTGTCCTCATACGTCTCTGCGACGAGACCTCTATGGGAAAACGAACTCGCAGTGTACAGCTGGACGGGCGCGTGCTCGTCGTACCTCGCGATCTCCTCCTGTCGTTGATCGACCGCCGCGCCGCGCACGCCAGATGAGAGGACGAACTGATTCCCCAGGAGGATAAGCCCCCCGGCCGCCACGCCCAAACCCGCCACGCGCCACCAGCGCAGGTTCCGTGAGACGCGCCCGCGGCCCTTGCGCCACCGGCTGATCACGCGCTCTTCCAGATTCGCCGGCGGCGCGTCCGGCGCGACCGTCCCGCGGACCCATCGCGCAAACTCCTCCGCGTCGCGCAGCAGCGTCCCGCAAGGGGCGCACGCCTTTGTATGCTCGCTCGCCTCGCGTCGCTCCGCGTCGTTCAATCCGCCGGCGACGTAGAGGTCGACCATCGACTCGAACCGCTCATGAATGCTCATGTCGTTTCCTCCACCAGGGCGTCAACTCCGCCCGCAGTTTGGCCACGCCGCGATGAATGAGGCCGCGCAGCGCGCCATTGGCCATCCCCGTCGCTTGCGCGATCGCCTGATACTCCATGCCGTTCACGAAATGCAGCGTCACCGGCAGGCGGTACCGCTCGGGCAACCGGCTGAGCGCGGCCTGCACGCGCTCGCGATCCTCTTCGGGATCGGGCGGCGTGAACGGCGCGGGGGCTTCCGGTATCTCCGCCATGGGTTTCACGCGCCCCATCACCTCCGCATGTCGCCACGTGAGCCTCCGCGCGATCGTGAGGAGCCATCCGCGAAAGGCTGCCGGCTCCTTGAGCTCATCCATCGACGCCCACGCGCGCAGGAACGTCTCCTGGACGAGGTCCTCCGTCCACGACGGATCGGGCGTCATGCCGTACACGGCGGCCCACACGATCCGCGCGTATCCGCGAATCAACTCCTCGAACGCGGCCGGATCGCGTCCCTGGGCACGGCGCACGCAGTCGAGTTCGCGGGTGGGATCCATAGGAGCGTTCCCTCATGGAAGAAAGAGCATGCCGGCCTTCCGCCATCGATCCAATACACCCTTGGCCTCGGCGCTCAGGTTCGGATTCTCCGAATGCGACAACTCGCGGATGGCCTCTACCGATTTCGAGACGGGGTGCTCGGAGAACCAGTTTCTGGCGAGGTCACGTCGCTCTATATCTTCGGAGTCGAGCCCTTCCTTGGCCTTTCGCAACGCCTCCTCGTCCACCTGCGGCGATTCGAGCTCACGCAGATCGAATGCACCGATGCGATAGGAGCGGTTGCTACTAGGATCCATGAACAGAACGTGAACCTCAACCTCTCTCGGGGAAGACACGATGAGCGTGCAGATCACCTCGTGGTCTCTTGATTCGTCTTTGGGAAACGTCTCTTCATGGAGCACCTTGTCGCCCTCTTCGACGCGGAGGAGGCAGTCCTGTGGCTCTATTCCACGCAGACAAGAATGGATGCCGTAGCTCCAGACGAATCTGAGCCGCGTGGGCCTGGTCAGGGTGAGCCGATGCGAGACCCCGAGTTCGCATCCTGGCCTGTTGCATCCCTTCATTTCAAAGGTCCCGTCCTTGAAAGTCACGGCGGGAGACTCATGATCGGCCGTGGCTTTGTGATGCTGCTTCCAGCCCTGCGCTTCTCTGTCCTGCGCTGCCATCGCCACAAGAGCGACCCCAAGGGCAACCGTCTCTATTCTCATCTTCATTTCGGCCTCTCTGGGAGAGTAGAGCACGAGGGTCGGGCGAGAGCACGGACAAAAAGGGGGAGATGGAGAGGACCAGGAAAGGGAGAGAACTCCCGGATGGAAGAATTCGGATAAGAAACCGGGTGCGGTTCAATCTGGGCTTGTGCGAGGACACAGAGGGGAGCAGAAATGGAGGAGAAGGGAAGAATTCGCCTCTCAGCACCCTCTGCGTTCTCTGCGGTTAGGTTTTCTCTGCGTCCTCGAGACTGTTACCTTCATTTGAACCATGCCCGATTCTCGCTACTTTCGCGGCGATTTCCGTCGCGTCCCGAATCCCGTCCGGCAGGCCGATGCCCCGGAAGCCGCTGCCCGTCAGATAAAGCCCCGGCGGCGTCAGCGACTCGATCTCCCGCACGCGCGCCCCGTGCCCGACCTCGTAAATGGGATTCGCCCCCGGCCACCGAAACGCGCGCGCCACCACCGGCTCGTCCTTGATGCCGAGGATGCGCTCGATCTCGCCGCGCGCCGTCCCGATCGGGTCCGACTGTGGGTCGCGCAGGAAAGCCCGAATCAGCACGTGCCCCTCGGGGGCGCGGCCGGCGAATTTCTGCGACGACCACGTGCACGCGACGATCGCGCGCCGGTCGCGGTGCGGGATCACGAAGCCCGTTCCGTCCGGCAACGTCACGCCGCGAAAGCCGAGCGAGACCGTGACGGTGCCGACGCTGCGGACCTTGTCGACGGCGGCGGCGAGATCCGGCGCGAACGGGCGCGCGAGGGCCGACGCGGCGGTGGGCGGCACCGCCAACACCAGCGTATCCGCCTCCAGGACGCCGTCGTCCGTGACGACGCGGTAGCCGGGCTCGACGGCGCGCACCGTCGTTCTCGTGCGGAAGGTCACGCCCTTCGTGGCGCCGAGAAGCGCGTCGACGAGCTCGCCCATTCCGCCGCTCAAGGACGCGAGCGGGCTGGTGTTTGCGCCCGGCGGCGTGCGACGCATGGCGCGGATGAGACTGCGGTGCTGTCGCTCGATATCGATGAATCGCGGGAACGTCGAGCGCAGGCTGAGCTGCTCCGCGTCGCCCATGTAGATGCCGGCCATGATGGGCTCGGCGATCCGTTCCAGCGCCTCCCGACCCAGCCGCCGGCGGACGAAGGAGCCGATCGATTCGTCCTCCACTTCCGGCCCGCGCGGGAGCACGAGGTCCAGCCCCATCCGCAGCTTCCCGAGGAAGGAGACGATCGGGCTCTTGAGAAACGGCCAGACGCGCGTCGGAACCGTGAGGAAGAGCCCCTCCGGAAAGGAGATCATGCGTCCGTCCGCGAAGACATAGACGGTGCGCGAGCTCGGCGTGATGACGTGGTCCGCGAGCCCCAGCTCCCGGATGAGCTGCGTCGCGCCCGGCTTGATGGTGAGGAACGAGTCGGGCCCGCCCTCGATGAGGAACCCGTCCTGGCGCACGGTACGGATGACGCCGCCGAGCTGTTCGCCGGCGTCCACCAGGGTCACGGCCGCGCGCCCTTGCAGTCGATAGGCGAGCGTCAAGCCCGCGATCCCGCCGCCGACGATCACGACGCGCTTCATGAGAGCGCCTCGCGCACGGCCGCCGCCATCGCGTCGATGAGGAGCGGATCCGTATTGAGCATCGGCGCGCGCGACCACCGGATGCCGAGCCGGTGCGCGTGCTCGCCGTGCAGCACGTCGAGGTCGTAGAGGATCTCGACGTTGTCGGTGATGAAGCCGATCGGCGCCACGCGGGCGCGCGGGACCTCCTCGGCGTGGAGTTCGTCGATCTTGGTCTCGACGTCGGGCTCCAGCCACGGGATAGGGCCGGGGCTTCGGCTCTGGTAGGCGAAGTCCCAGCGCAGTCCGGGAACGCGCTCGCAGATCCCGGCGATGGTTTCGCGAAGCTGGGCGGGATAGGGATCGGCGTCCTTCGCCGGCAGGCTGTGCGCCGTGAACAGCACGAAGTCCGCGTCGCGCACGCGTCGAGCCCACGCGTCCAGGAGGGCCGGCTGCCGGTGCCACGATTCGACGAAGAGGGCGTTCGCGTCCAGCGCAGCGCGGTAGGCGTTGGTGGTGAGAGGGGCGAAGTGCGGCGCGGCGACGAGTCCGACCGCGCGATCGACCTTGAGCTGGGCGATCGCTTCAGCGATGCGCGGTTTGCCGTGGAGCGTGCCCACGGCGACGGGCATGTTCAGTCGTTCCCCGAGCAGGCGTGCTTGGTCCCGCGTGATGTCCATCAGGGGAGAGCGGCCGCCGATTCGCGCGTACCGGCGGCGGATTTCCTCGACGAACGGCGGCGTCGGAGCGCGGTGCTTCATCACGTCGCGCAGGAAGGGTTCGACGTCGTCGAGCGATTCCGGAGTTCCGTACGCCAGGAGCGCGACGCCGGTCTTCATCGTTGGGCCGTCCGCGCGTGTACGTGTTCGATGAGCGCCGCGACGTTCTCGACGGGCGTCGGGGGCAGCACGCCGTGGCCGAGATTGAAGATGTGGCCGGGCCGGCCGGCGGCGCGGCGGAGCACCTCGTCCGCCCGTCGTAGGAGGTGTTCCCGGGGGGCCAGCAGCGTGGCGGGATCGAGGTTGCCTTGGATGGCGCGCTTGCCGATGCGCGACCACGCGGCGTCCAGGGGCAGGCGCCAATCCACGCCGATGACGTCTCCGCCTGCCTCCGTCATCAGTTCGAGCAGATGGGCGCTTTCGGTCGCGAAGTGGATGATCGGGACGGAGCCGCGCAAGGCGTCGAAGATTCTCTTGGAGTACGGCAGGACGTACTCGCGGTAATCGTCGCTGCCGAGGGTGCCGACCCAGCTGTCGAAGAGCTGCAGCATTTCCGCGCCGGCTTCGACCTGCCGGCGCAGGTGGAAGATGACGGCGTCGGCGAGTTTGTTCATGAGCGCGACCCAGACGGGCGTGATCATGAGCGCCTTGGCCTTGAGGTAGTTTCGCGAGGACCCGCCTTCGACGGCGTAGCTGGCCAGCGTGAAGGGGGCGCCCGCGAAGCCGATGAGGGGCATGCGGCCGGCGAGCTCGCGCTTGACGATCCGGATGGCGTCGTAGACGGGCTGCAGGCTCTCGCCGTCGAGCGGGCGCAGCGCGTCGACGTCGGCCTGTGTTTGGATGGGGTTGGCGATCGAGGGGCCTTCGCCCTGGCCGAAGCCGATCTGGACGCCGAGGGGCCGCAGGATCAACAGGATATCGGAGAAGATGATGGCGGCGTCGAGGTCGGGGAACTGTCGCGGCGGCAGCATCGACACTTCCGCCGCGAGCTCCGCGGTGAGGCAGATGTCGAGGATGGCATGGTTACGGCGGATCTCGCGGTATTCCTTTTGGTAGCGGCCCGCCTGTCGCATGAGCCAAATGGGGGTGCGATCGACGGGTTCTCCGCGCGCGGCTTTGAGGATGCGGTGGGCTGGCACGGCGGTACTTTACAACCGGGGGCCGCGGGTAATCAATGGTGAGGCGCTCGTGAGAATGCCGCCAAGGCGCAAAGACGCCAAGGTGGCCCTTTCATTGCGTCAAGACGAGCCGCTTGATGCCTCGGCGCAACAAGTCGGTGTTGAAGTTCAAGAGCAAGCCGAGTTCCTTTCCCGTGACCCTGAGATACGTGAGAAGCTGCGCTTCGAAAACCGGATCCATTCTCTCGACACTCTTGATCTCGACCACCACCAGGTCGGCAACAATCAAGTCGGGACAGTATTCACCGAGAATCGTGCCCTTGTAGTTTACTGGAACCCGTTTCTGTCGCTCGAACGGTACTGCGGCTTTGGATAATTCGAAGGCCAAGGCGGACTCATAGATCGACTCTAAGAGACCCGGCCCCAGATGACGATGAACCTCGATAGCCATCCCGATGACGGCGCGCGCGGTCTTGTCCGCCTCAAGGGTCGGCTCGTGCGTCGCTTCAGCTTCTTGCATCTCACCTTGTTGTGTTCGATGCAGAGCAAACTCGTCAGGGAGAAGTCTTGGCGGCATGGCGCCTTGGCGGCCTCTTCTTCGCAGGCCTTCGGAAGTTGGAGACGCGCTCCTGGAGCGGAGGGGCTCGCTTCCGGCTACGCTTGGTTGGGGCTGGTTCGACTCGCGCTCGCTCGCTCATCGCAAGTGGGGATTTCCTTGGGGCTTGAGACTTGGGGGGTGGGATTTGTCCCCAGGATCTCCTCCAGCGGGATCCCCAGGCACGTGTCCACGAAGTAGGCCACGAGCGGGTCGTCGGGCGTCGACTCGGCGGCGCGGAAATGGCAACGCGCGAGGGCCGCGAAGAGGATCTTCTTGGCCGTGGCGTTTTCGCGATCCCGCAGGCGCAGCACGAAGTTGCCCTTGTTGTCGACGATCTCCTCTCCCGACTCGGGCGCCGTTTCGTGGAACACGACTTGAACGCCGTTTTCCTCCAGGGCCTTCGCGAAGGCGGCGTTGCGGGTAAATTCGTCCAGCCGGTAACGACGGCACATCTCCAGGGCGGCGCCGCTCACCGTGGCGCGCGTTTCGGCTGAAAGCGTCTCGTATCGCTTCGCGTAATCGATCAGGCACAAGTCGGCGGTGCGGGAGAAGCACTTCCCGCAGAAGAGCTTGGCGCACACGCCGCAGCGGATCCGTTCGCGTCCCTCGTGGCGGCCGCACCGTTGGCAGAAGATCATCGATACGTTCGGGATCGGCGTGATGAGGTCGGCGCGCCAGTTTGCGACGGCCTGCAGGAGGTCGATGACGGCGCGGCGCGAGAATCGGACGTGGGTGATTTGTGACGCGAAAGGAGGATCGCCGGCGGTCAGCTCCCGGAGGCGGTCCCACGAGGGGATTCTCGCCGACTCCCACACCATGCGGCGCCAATCATCCAGGAAAAGGAGATGGTTGGTGCGGGCCTTGTCCGTCTGCCGGGTGTAGTCGCCGATTTCCACCAGGGCGCGCACGAGCATGATGGCGTCCAGCGCGCGGACCGCTCCCGCTTCGGACAGCGGCAGGATCTTCCGCGGGGGGATGTTGCGTTTGAGCTTCTTCGGCGGCGCGGGGGCCACCTTGTGCAGCGGCGGCGGGAACGCGTCGGCGAAATGATTGACGATCGGCACGTCGTCCGCGCGTTCGCGAAGGACGCCGCGGCCTTCGAGGATCCAGACGGATACGGCCAGTTCTTCCAGCCCCTCCATCAACGGATCGAGCCCGCGTTCGGGTACGGAAGAGATGAGTTCCCGCAGGCGTGACTGCACTTTGTACAGCGCCTTGCTCCAGTCCTGAGGTAGGTCTATCACGGGGGGGATTATAGCGATTGACGGCGACCTGCACCACTGACTACCGCATAAGAAGACCAAAGACGAAAGTCGGGCACGGTTCAATCCGTGCTTGTGCGAGGAAACAGAGGGAAGCAGAGCACGCAGCGCGGCGACCGCAACCGAACTCGGGGATCCTCCGTTTTCCGTCCGGAGAATACGCTGAGGAAGCCAGGAAGCCAGGAGGAAGACCGAAGGACAGGACGACCGACTTTCTTTCCTGGCTTCCTCAGAGATACGCAGGCGACTGGCCTGGAGGTTCATGAAGAATCTTGTCGTAGCACAAAGACTTGATCGATTAGCACAGCAGAGATTC
>JACPRB010000132.1 GCA_016190155.1 Planctomycetota bacterium | reverse complement strand
GAAGTGAGCAGCGGGCCCAACCGGATGTGCGAAAGGGGGAACAGGCCGAAACCTGTTCCCCTGTTCTCTTCGTGGAGTCGCGTTACTCGGTTTCGGGTTCCGGCGCTTCGTCCGGGGAGGCGGCCTCGTTGTCGAAAGAATAGTGGACGCTCTGGTAGCGGCGGCGGAACGCCACGACGTCGTCGCCCACGTATTTGGCTTCTTTCAGGACGCGACGGACGAACCTGGCGATATCGGCCATGTCGCGCTCCTTCATCCCGAAGCGCGTCATTTCCTGCGTGCCCAACCGGAGGCCCGAGGGATTGCCGACTTTCTTGGGCGGATCCTTCGGCAGCTGATTGCGGTTGCAGATGATGTCGTTGTTCTTGAGTCTCTCCGATGAAGGCGCCCCGCCGCCGAACGCGCTCACATCCACGGCGACCTGATGGGTCTCCGTATACCCCAGATCGGCGGCCGCGACGGCGAAGCCGGCCTGGTGCAACGACCGGCCCAGGTGTTTGGCGTTGGCGACCACCTGGCGCGCGTAGTCGCGGCCGAAGGCGAGGAACTCGTACGCGGTCACCAGCAGCGGCGGCAGCGTCATGAGGTGGTGGTTCGACAGCGATCCGGGGAAGGCCACGCGATCGATCTTCTTCCACTGCTCGTCGTCGAGGTTGCTGAGCAGGACGCCGCGCTGGGGGCCTGGGAACGTCTTGTGCGTCGACCCCATGAGGACGTGCGCGCCTTCGGCCAGCGGATCCTGAAAGGCCTTGCCGCCGATCAGCCCCAGGACGTGGGCGCCGTCGTAGATGACGGACGCGCCGATCTCTCGCGCCACGGGGGCCAGCTCCGCCACCGGTTCGCGGAACAGGATGAGGCTGCGGCCGAAAAGCACGACCTTGGGACGCTCCCGAACGATGAGGTCTTTGGCCTTGGCGACGTCCACGCGGAAGCCGTCTTCCAGGCGCGGCCAGTGGAGGATGTCCGTGGTGAATTTCCCCAGACCGCCGAGCGGCTGATGGCTGATGTGTCCTCCCGCGGGGAGCGCGTTGGCGACGACCTTCGCGCCGTGTCCCGCCAGGGCGCACCAAACGACGTCATTGGCGTTGGTGCCGCTGATCGTGCGAATCTCGGCCTGACGGCACTCGAAGATCTCCTTGATCGCCTCCCGGCACTTCGCCTCGATGGCGTCGATATGTTCGGTGCCCTGGTAGTAACGGGCTCCGGGGTGGCCTTCGGCATAGCGATGGTTGAAGTCGGAGCCGAGCAAGGCCCGGGCGCGCCGCGACAGGGCGTTTTCGCTGGCGATCAAATTGATCGTGCGGGTCAGGCGCCACGCGTCCTGCCGGCGCACGATCTCTTCGACTTCACGGACTCCCTCTTCCCTCAAGGCTGCAGGTTCCATGGTTCAAGCCTCCGCCGACACCCCGTCGCCTCCCATGCCACTGTGGACAGTCCCTCAGTGTCGGCATTCACAAGTCCGAAGGGTCGGATTCGTGAATGCGGGCCCTAAGCGGGCCGGGACACCTTGCCCGAGCGCAGACAGGCGGTGCACACCTTGACGCGCACGGTCTGGCCGCCGACGACGGCGCGAACGCGCTGGAGATTCGGCTTGAAGCTGCGCTTCGTACGGCCGGTGATCTTGCGCCCTACGCCGCCCTTCTTCTTGGCCAAACCGCGACGGGTAATCTGGTATCCGCGAAGAGGTCCCTTGCCGCAGATCTTGCACCTGCGACCTTTTGTCAGTGGCTGCAACACGGCGCGCTATCCTAGCGTTTTCGGCGGAGAGTGCAAGCAAAAGCGCGGTAACGCGGTAACTGTTCAGCCGTTCATTCGTTCTTCCGTTCACTGGTTCTTGCGTTTACCCGTTCCTGTGCTCGAAGGCCTTTGCGAAAGGGCGTGTGCGGCCGGCGGAGAACGGATGCCCGCGCGGACCAGAAGCCAGGAACGGCCGAACGGATGAACGGGTGAACCGGTGAACGGCTACAGCGCGGGGATCTTGCCTTGACAGAAGTCCGGGGGGTGTTATCCTCATCACTGAAGCGGCGCTCGGGACTTGTTGGGGAAAGCCACATGGCCGTCCGAAACCTCGTGGGTCTGGACCTCGGTTCCAAGTTCATCAAGGCGATCCAGCTCACGGAAAACAACGGGCATTTCTCCGTGACGGAATACGGGCAGCTCGAAATCCCGCCCCAGTACTCCGTACCGGACGCCATCACGGAGCTCTTCCAGAAGAAGAAGTTCAAGACCAAGCGGGTGGTGAGTTCCGTATCCGGCCGCTTCGTCTTCGTCCGCTACATCAACATGCCCGTGATGACGGACGAGGAGCTCGTCAACGCGGCCAAGTACGAGCTCGGGAAGTACATCCCCGTCGAAGTCGACGAAGTTCTCCATGACAGCCAGAAGCTCGAGGACCTGCCCGCCAGCGAAGGACAAGAGGCGGAGATGCGCGTGCTGCTGGTCGCGGCTAAGCGCACGTTCATCGACGAGCACGTGGCTCTTCTCGAACAGGCCGGCTTGCAGCCGGCGGTGGTGGACGTCGACTCGTTCGCGCTGGGCAACGCCTACGAGCTGTGCGGCCTGGTCAACCCGGACGCCATCCGGCCGGGCAAGCTCATCGCCTTGGCCGATATCGGCGCCACCAAGACCAACATCAATATCATGAGCGACTCGCTCTCTTATTTCACGCGCGAGTTCTACAAGGGGGGAGACGACATCACGGACGCCATCTCCAAGAAGCTGGGGATGGAGCCCCGCGAGGCGGAGATGCTCAAGCGCAGCCCTGGCGGCGAGGAGCAGAAGCTGCTGGACGCCGTGGGTGGCATCCTGGAAGATATTTGTCACGACATCAACATCTCGATCGACTACTTCGAGAACCAATACGACAAGAAGGTCGACGAGGTCTTCCTCGTCGGCGGGGCGTCCAACACGATCGGACTCGACGAGGTGCTCGAGAAGACGGTGCAGAAGAAGGTATCGAAGTGGAACCCGGTGCAGCATATTGAAGTCAAGCTGGACAGGGATGCCGCCCAGGAGCTTCAGAACAACGCGACCCAGGCGGCTCTGGCCTTGGGCTTGGCCTCTAGAATCCGTCGCGAGTAGCTTATGATCCGCATCAACCTGCTTCCGGCCGAGAAGCGCAAGCCGGAACGAACGTTCCGAGCCCGTACCGGCCTGGTCATGGTCGGCGTGGACGCCGCCGCGATCACGGTCGTGGCGCTCGTGTGCGCGTTGCTCTACATGCGGGTCTCCGATGTGCAGCGCAAGATCGACGACCAAACGAAGGTTCGCGACTCGCTGGCCGGCGCCGTGAAAGAGCATGGAACGCTCAGCCAGAGCATCTCCGCTTTGAGCACGCAAGTGTCGGAGATCCAGCAGACGGTGGGCCGTAAGGTCGAATGGTGGCGCGCCATGGACGCGCTGTGGGACGTGATCCAGCAGAATCCGCGCATCTGGGTGTCGGAGATCCAGGTTCTCGACGCTCGAACGGCGGAAGGCCAGGGGAAGAAGTACAATCCCGAATTCTCCAAGAAACCCCCTTACGGCCTGCTGGTGCGATGCCACTGCGCCGGCAAGGAAGTGAGCGCCCTCACGAAGTTCCGCATGGACCTCAAGCGAAGCCCGGATCTCAACCGCTGGTTCGGCGAGATCAACTGGGACGCCCAGTGGCGCACCAGCGACGAGAGAGAGTTCGTCGAGAAGTTCCGGATGGATTTTGAAGTGGCTCTTATTGGGCAGGCGCCTCCCGCCGTGAAGGCCGCGCCCGCAGGAGCGGCGCGATGAGCGAACGCAACGTCATCATCGTGAGTATCGTCGTCCTGGCCGTAGCCGTGCTGGGCGGCATCGGCGGGTTTTTCTACTTCAACTCCGCTCTTTCCAAGAAGAAGGCGCTGCTCAGCCAACTCGAGAAGGAAGTGGCGGAGTCCGAGGCGAAGAAGAAACAGCTTCCCGGGCTGCGCGAAAAAATGGCGTCCCTCCAGAAGGAGCTCAAGGAGAACGAGCAACGGATTCCCAAGCTGGACGAGTTGCAGTACGACGACTTGGCCAATCTGATCGACGACACCCGCAGGCTGTCCTCGATCTTCATCTGGGAAGCGCGATACCAACAGGCCCAATCTCAGCGCGGCGGCACGGGCGTTTCTCCCAGAATGCACAAGGCCCTGTATGAAGTCCAAGTGAAGGGCCCGTTCTTCAATCTGCTGCGCTTCATCAATCTGCTGGAAGCCCACAACCGCTTCGTGGCCGTACAGAGTTTCGCGATCAGCGCGGGGGCGGACCAAGCCGGCAAGCCCGGAGTGGTTCCCACCCGCGTCATGAAGCTGACCCTCTACAGCTACTCCCACAAGGGCACGGCCGGAGCGACCACGGCGGTCTCCGTGCAACCCCCCAAGGCGGAATCCGAGAAGCCGCCCGACAGCACGCCGCTGCCGAATTAGGGCACGGTTCAATCCGGGCTCGTGCGAGGAAACAGAGGGGAGCAGAGCGCGCAGCGCGGCGACCGCAACCGAACTCGGGGATCCTCCGTTTTCCGTCCGGAGAATACTCTGAGGAAGCCAGGAAGCCAGGAGGAAGACCGAAGGATAGGACGACCGACT
>JACPRB010000144.1 GCA_016190155.1 Planctomycetota bacterium | reverse complement strand
TTCCTACGCTCGAAGGCCTTTGCGAAAGGGCGTGTGCGGCCGGCGGAGAACGGATGCGCGCGCGGATCAGCAGCCCGGAACGGATGAACCCTCCTTCGCCGTCGCACAGAACGCCGAGATGCTGGGAAGGCTACCCCTACGTAGCTCGCCTTCGGCGAGCGGAGGAGAGGGAGGGGGAGGGTAAACGGGTGAACCGGTGAACGGTTACCCCGATCATTACGAACGGCGCCGGCCACCACCGGCGCCGTCTTGTTTTTGCTGGAGGATCACAGCCTCGCACAGTACTCGTACGCCGCCACGAACGGCTTCATCCCGTCCGGTTCCCTGAGCCCCTCGCGCGTCCACCGCGGATGGTTCGTCGGATCCTGATACTTCTCCGGATGCGGCATCAAGCCCATCACGCGCCCGCTCGGATCGCAAATGCCGGCCACGTTCGCCGTCGACCCGTTCGGATTCCACGGAAAGCCCGCCTCCGCCCCGCTCGCATCGACGTACTTCAGGACGACCTGCCCGCCGGCGGCCAACGCATCGACGACCTCGCCGCCTTTCGCGACGAACTTCCCTTCGCCGTGCGTCACCGCGCACTCGATCACGTCTCCCGCCCGCCACAACGGACACTTCGCGGACACCACCTTCAGGCGCACCCACCGGTCCTCGAATCGCCCGGAATCGTTGTGCGTCAGCGTGACGGGCGGCGGATAGTCGGCGAACGGATCGGGCAAGAAGCCGGACTTCACCAGCACCTGGAAGCCGTTGCAGATGCCCAGCACGAGCTTCCCATCCCTCACGAATCGCCGGATCGGCTCGAGCAGCTTCACGCGCAGCTCGTTGGCGAGCACGCGGCCCGAACCCAGATCATCGCCGTAGGAGAAGCCGCCGGGCACGATGAAGAAGTGCGCCTCATGGAGCGCGTCCGGCCGTTCGGCGAGGCGATTCACGTGCACGATCTCCGTCTTGAAGCCCGCCTTCCCGCACGCCGCCGCGGTCTCGCGATCGCAGTTGATGCCCGCGGCCCGCAGAATCATCGCTCGAGGAGCCGTCACCATCGCATCGTCCCCTGCCACGCTGCCTTCAGTTCGTCGATCGGCACGTTCAGGATCCTCCCCGCCCCGCGCCCGATGATCTCCAGCCGGCCCGAGCGCGTCACCTGTCCAATGATCGCCTTCGGCACTCCCTCCCCCAGCTCCTTCTCCACGGCGTACATGTCCCGCTCCCGGCACTCGATCAGATAGCGCGAAGGCGATTCCGAAAAGAGCAGCGCCGCCTCGCCCGTCACGGCCCTGACCGGAGCCGTCTCGCGCAAGATGACGTTCAGTCCGTAGCCGCCCGCGAACGCCATCTCCGCCAACGCGACGCCGAGCCCCCCGTCCGACACGTCATGGCATGACCGCGCCAGGCGCTTCGCGATGCATCGCGCCACGCCGTGATGGACGCGAATCGCCATCTCGGGCTCGACCTTCGGGACCACGCCCCCTTGCAGTCCGATCAGGCGCGCATACTCGGAGGCCCCCAATTCCTGTTTCGTCACGCCCACGAGCCAGACATAATCGCCCGCCTCCTTCAGGTCCATCGTGACGCAGCGGTGCACGTCCTTGACGATGGAGAGGGCGCTGATGAGCAGCGTATGCGGGATTCGGATCACGCGGTCGCCGGCGCGGAATTCGTTGTTGAGCGAGTCCTTGCCGCTGATGAAGGGCGTCCCGAACGCCTTCGCGACGTCGTAGCACGCCTGCGCGGCACGCACCAGCGCCCCGAGCACCTCCGGATCGTCCGGATTGCCCCAGCTGAAGTTGTCGAGGATGGCGGTGCGCGCCGGATCGCCGCCCACGCTGACGACGTTGCGGACGGCCTCGTCGATGGCGCACGCGGCCATCGCATACGGGTCGATGTCTCCGTATCGCGGCGCCATTCCGCAGCCGATCGCCACGCCCCGCGTGGACGACAGGAGCGGCCGAATCACCGCGGCATCGCCGGGGCCGTCGCTTGCGACGCCGACGAGCGGCTTGACGACGCTGCCGCCCTGCACCTCGTGATCGTACTGGCGGATGATCCACTCCTTGGAGCAGATGTTCGGAGCGGCCAGGAGCTTCTTGAGATCCTCCGCGAAGTCCGGCTTGTCCTTGATCGGCGGATTCGTCTCCTTCGGCTGCGCCCAAACGGCCGCGCGCGCATAGGCCGGCACCCCGTGGTGCAGGAATTCCATGTCGAGATTCCCGACCTCGACCCCGCGATACCGCAGCACCAGCCGCTTCGTGTCCGTGAAGCGGCCGATCACGGTGGCCTCGACATCCTCCGCGCGAAAGACGGTCCGCAGTTCATCGAGACGCTCCGGCGGGACGGCCAGGACCATGCGTTCCTGCGCCTCGCTGATCCAGATCTCCGCGTACGTCAGTCCTTCATACTTCAGCGGGACGTTCTCCAGATCGACCTCGGCGCCGCACTCCTCGCCCATCTCGCCCACCGCGCTCGAGAGACCGCCCGCCCCACAATCGGTGATCGCGCGATACAGGCCACGATCCCGCGCCTGCATGATCGTATCGAGCATGCGCTTCTCCATGATCGCGTTGCCGATCTGGACCGCGCCGCCCGAGAGCTCGTCGCTCTTGTCGTGAAGCTCCGCGCTGGAGAAGGTCGCCCCGTGAATGCCGTCCCGCCCGGTGCGACCGCCCACGACGACGATCGCGTCCCCGGGATGGACCGACTTGAAGGACTTGTCCTTGGGCAAGATCCCCACCGTGCCGCAGAAAACCAGGGGGTTGCCGACGGTGCGCTCGTCGAAGCACACCGCGCCGTTCACGGTCGGGATGCCCATCCGATTGCCGTAATCGCGTACGCCCTCGACGACGCCGGTGAGCACGCGCCTGGGATGGATGGCGCCGGGCGGGACGTCTTCCTCGCGCATGTCGGGCGGCCCGACGCAGAACACGTCCGTATCGGCGATCGGCCAAGCTCCCAGGCCGCAGCCCATGATGTCGCGGATGACGCCGCCGATGCCGGTGTTCGCGCCGCCGTAGGGCTCGATCGCGCTGGGGTGGTTGTGCGTCTCGACCTTGAAGCAGAGGTTGTGTCGGTCGTCGAACTCGATGATGCCGGCGTTGTCCTTGAAGACGGAGACGCACCACGGCTTCGCCAGCTCTCGGGTGGCGCGCATGATCGTGGATTTGAGGAGGTTGTCGATCTTCTCTCCGTTGAAGTCGATTTGCGCGTTGAACGTCTTGTGTTTGCAGTGCTCGCTCCAGGTCTGGGCGATCGTCTCGAGCTCGACGTCGGTGGGCGCGCGTCCGAGTTTCTCGAAGTGACTCCGGATCGCGGCAATTTCCTTGTCATTGAGGGAGAGCTCGCGGCCGGCGGGGTCGAGGTCGCTGATGTGGACGAGCCGGAACTCGGTCGGCGTACCCAGGGCAATCCTGCTGAACTTGCGTTCGCCCTCGACGATTTCGTCCACCGCCTCGTTGCCGACCTTCTCGGACGGGTCGAGATAGCGCAGGCCGGTTCGCACGGCTCGGACTTTCTCGCCGAGGTCGGCCAGGGCTTTCACGGCCGACTCCTCCACGGGATCCATGACCCCGGGCCGTTTGAAGACTGTGACGACGAGTCTGCCCGCGGGGATCGGCGGCGGCTGGTCGGCGGGCATGATGGCGGCCGTTTCGGTAACGGGATCGGCCAGGAGCGATCGGGCCACCCTCTCGATACGTTCCCGGGTGAGGTCGCCATCGATGAGATAGATACGGGTCGGGCCGGATGGGGGCAGGACGTCCACGCGCCAGAGCATGCGCAAAGATTCTATAATCCGCCGCGAGCGGAGACAATTTCCCGTATAGAGAAGTAGGAGGCGTCTTGATTGCTTCCCCGGCACGTATGATAATTCACCCACTTTTGGAGCCCGCTTCCGGATGATCGGCAACGTGTTGCGCGGCTACAGCATCGTCGACAAGATCAAAGACGGAAGCGTGGGAACGGTTTGGCGGTGCGTCAACGGGCGCAACGACGTTTTCGCGCTCAAGCAGATCTCCCGGGACAACGCCCAAGTCGCCGGCAAGATCCGCGAGTTCAAGAAGGAAGCGACCCTGACTCGGCGCTTGAAGCACCGCCACATTATCAGGGTGGTCGAGTACGTCGCCGCGAAGCCCCAGCCGTTCTTCGTCATGGAGTACTTCGACAGCGAGAATCTGAAGTTCGCCATGTGGCATAGGCCCCAAAGGGTCCACAAGCACGAGTTCTCCATTCTGAGGCAGATCGCGGAGGCGCTGGCGCATATCCACTCGCTGGGCATCATTCACCGGGATGTGAAGCCCGAGAATGTGCTGGTGGCGGCGGACTCGGACTGTCGCCTGATCGATTTCTCCTTGGCGCAAACGGCGTGGGACCGATTTTGGCCATGGAACCGGCGCGCGGTGGGCACGCCGCTCTACATGGCGCCGGAGCAGATCCGAGGGGAGCGGTGCGACGCTCGCACCGACGTCTACGGGTTCGGGGCGACAATGTTCGAGCTGCTGACGAAACGTCCGCCGTTCATCGGCACAAGCTCCCAAGTCATTCTCCGCAAGCATGTTACAGAACCACCCCCCTCCATACGCTCGATCGTCCGAACAGTCGCTCCGGAGCTGGACGCGGTGGTGCAGAGGATGATGGCCAAGAAGGCCCAGGATCGCTTTCCGGACATGGCGTCGATCATCTACGAGCTGTCCAAGTGGGAGAAGAAGGACACTCAGGTCCGGATCCAGCAGGTGGAGCCGGCGCGCAAGGGGAGCGCCTGACCCGTTCGCCCCTTCATCGGGTCACTCGTTCGTCCGTTCACGCCCGCTATTGATTCTCTCGGTCTCTTGAGGGATCATAAGTTGTTCGTTCCCATTCAGAGGCCCGTGGGAGAAAGGCAGGCGATGAGCGAAGGCGCCGCGGCGTGGTTGGACTTCGAGAAACCCATCGTGGACATCGAGCAGAAGATCGCCACGTTGGAGAGCGTCCAGAAGAAGTCCGGCGTGGACATGTCCGAAGAGATCGCCAAGCTGCGCGAGGAGTGCGCCCAGAAGAAGCGCGAAGTCTTCGCCAAACTGACCGCGTGGCAACAGGTTCAATTGGCGCGCCACCCGTTTCGCCCCGAAGCGACGGACTACATCCCGCTCATCTTCGAGGATTTCGCCGAACTGCACGGAGACAAGTCGTTCGGCGACGACAAGGCGATCACGACCGGACTTTGCCGCATCGGCGGCCGCCGCGTGATGCTCGTGGCGCACTGCAAAGGAAAGACGACCAAGGAGCGCATGGCGCGGAACTTCGGCAGCCCGCATCCCGAAGGCCACCGTAAAGCCTTGGAGAAGATGAAGTTGGCCGAGAAATTCCGGCTGCCGGTGATCACGCTGGTCAATACGCCCGGCGCGTATCCCGGCATCGGCGCGGAGGAGCGCGGCCAGGCGGCCATCATCGCGCGCAACCTCTTCGAGATGTCGCGCCTCAAGACCCCCATCATCTCCATCGTGATCGGCGAAGGCGGCAGCGGAGGCGCGCTCGGAATCTGCATCGCCGACCGCCTTTCGATGTTGGAGCACGCCTACCTGTCCGTGATCTCCCCCGAAGGCTGCGCGGCCATCTTGTGGCGCGACAGCGCCAAGGCGCCCCTGGCGGCGGAGCTCCTGCGCCTGACGGCTCCGGACCTGCTGCATCTGGGCGTCATCAACGAGATCATCCTCGAGCCCCTGGGAGGGGCGCATCGGGATACCCAAGCGGCCGCGAACCTCCTCAAGGCGGCCCTCGTGCGCTATCTCGAGGAGTTGGAAGGCGAGCGCCTCGAGCGGCTCTTGGAGAAGCGCTACGACAAGTACCGCAAGATCGGCGTCTTCCTGGAGGAGGAGTCGGCGAAGCTGGCCGTCACGGACGAGGCGAAAGCTCGACCGTGAAACGCCCGGGCGAACGCTGGTGGATGGCCGCGCTCTGGCTGCTCCTGACCGCCTGGATCGCGGGCGTGTGCTTCTGGAAGGCCCCTGCCTACGGGCACATCTTCGAAAGCCTGGGCATCCGCGCGCTCCCCGTCGGGACCGAGGCGCTCCTGGCGGCCGCCTCGCTCGTCCGCCAACTCTGGTTCGTCTCCGTACCCCTCCTGCTCCTCCCTTTCTTTCTCATCCTCCGCGGCGCCTTCGACGGCAAGAGCGGCCCCTTCACCGTCATCATCATCCTCGCGCTCTTCCTCATCGTGACCCTCTCGACGCTCTCGCTTTTCCTGCCCGTGCAGGAGATTCACGATAAGCTGAAGTCCATGGAAGGTTCACCCGTTCGGACGAGCGAATGAACGCTTGAACAAATGAACCAATGAACGTATGAACGGGCGAACTATGGAACTCACTTGTGGAGGTTCT
The DNA here is from genome assembly GCA_016190155.1 of Planctomycetota bacterium. Lineage (GTDB taxonomy): Bacteria > Planctomycetota > MHYJ01 > MHYJ01 > JACPRB01 > JACPRB01. The sequence goes on along the minus strand of JACPRB010000144.1, from coordinate 17,128 downwards.
TGTGGCCCGAACACCGCTCTACGATGCCCACGTGAAGGCCGGCGCCAAAGTCGTCGACTTCCACGGCTGGGACATGCCCATCCAGTACTCCAGCATCATCGAAGAACACAAGGCCGTCCGCACCGCCGTCGGCCTCTTCGATCTCTCCCACATGGGCCGCGTCTTCGTCAAGGGGCCCGACCGCAAACGATATCTCCAGCAGATCGTCACCATCGACCTGGGCTCGATGACTCACGGCCGCTGCCGCTACACCTTCTTCCTCACCGAAGGCGGCACGATCATCGACGACCTGCTCGCCTATGAAGACACGAAGGCCGACGTCAGCCTCCTCGTCGTCAATGCCTCCAATCGCGAGAAAGATCTCGCTTGGCTCGCGAAACACGCCGGCGGATATGACGTCGAAATCGACGACGCGACGGCGAGACTCGCGCTGATCGCCGTGCAAGGCCCAAGGTCCTTGGACACCGTCCGGACCGCGCTCGACATCGATCCTTCCGCCCTCAAGTACTACACGTTCGACGACTTCCCCGTGCTCGGCTCGAAGACCCTGGTCTCCCGCACCGGGTACACCGGCGAAGACGGGTTCGAAGTCTTCGTCGCAGCCGATCGCGCCGCAACCGCATGGAAGGCGTTCGTCGAGAGGGGCGCGAAGCTCGGCCTCAAGCCGGTCGGCCTGGGCGCCCGCGACACGCTGCGCACGGAAGCCGCCATGCCGCTGTACGGCAACGACATCGACGACCAGACCACCCCGGTCGAGGCCGGCCTCCTCTTCGCCCTGTCGGACAAGGTCGACTACATCGGCCGCCCCGTCATCGATCGGCAGCGCCGAGAAGGCGTCGCCAAGAAGCTCATCGGATTCCATCTCGAAGGCAAACGCATCGCCCGCCACGGGATGGATCTTTACCGCGGCCCGGAGAAGACCGGCATCGTCACCAGCGGAACCTGGTCGCCTTCCCTCGAGAAGTCGATCGGGCTCGGATACGTCAAGCCGGACCACTCGCAAGGAGCGCTCGAGGTGGACGTGCGAGGAAGACGCGAGAAGGCCGCGATCGTACCGCTGCCCTTCTACAAACGCACGAACCGCTGAACGGGCGAACGGTTGAACGGAATCTGTTGACAGCCCGCCCCAGCGCGGCTTATCTACGTCGATCCACAGGAGAGCAACGTCATGGCACGGCCCGAGGACATCAAGTACGCCGAAACCCACGAATGGGTTCGCCCGACCAAGAAGGGCGAAGCCACGGTCGGGATCACCGACTACGCCGTCAAGCAGCTGAGCGACCTCGTGCACATCGAACTGCCGAAGGTCGGGACCGCAGTCGAACAGGGGAACCCCTTCGGCGAAATAGAATCCGTCAAGACGGTGGCCGATCTCGTCTCGCCCATCACGGGCAAGATCGTCGAAGTGAATCCCAAGGTCGCCGAGGACCTCGACATCCTCAAGGCGCAGCCCTACGGCGACGGTTGGCTGATCAAGATCAAGCCCACCGAGCCGAACGAGCTGAACTCCTTGATGAACTCCAAGGAATACGACGAATTCATCGAATCCTCGGAAGAGGACGAAGAGGAGACCGAGGGCGAGGAAGGGGTCGACGAAGACGAACTCGTGTAGACCCGATCGCCCCGTCGAACCGATCGCGACCGAGGAACCGCACTTCATGGACTATATCCAGAACACGGACGACGACCGAAGACGCATGCTGGCCGCGATTGGGGTCGGCTCCGTCGACGAGCTGTTCCAATCGGTCCCGGCTCAACTCCGCCTCGCCCGCCCGCTGGATTTGCCGGGGGCCCTCTCGGAACAAGAGCTGCTCGCGCACATGTCCGCCCTAGCCGCCAAGAACGTCACGTCGCAGACACATCCCGGCTTCCTCGGCGGCGGCGGCTACGCCCATCACATCCCGGCCGCCACCGAACACATCGCGCTGCGGGGCGAGTTCGTGACGTCCTACACGCCTTACCAAGCCGAGGCCAGCCAAGGGACGCTGCAAGCGATCTTCGAGTACCAGACCCTGATCTGCGAGCTCACGGGGCTCGACGTCGCCAACGCCTCTCACTACGACGGCTCTACGGCGCTGGCCGAGGCCGCCGCCCTCTCCCTGGACGTCTCGGAGCGCAAGCGGATCGCGATCTCCTCCGCCGTCAATCCGCAGCATCGCGAGGTGCTGCGCACGCTCCTGCGACATCTGGATGTCGACGTCATCGAGATCGCGACCGTCGACGGAGCCACGCCTCCCGCATCCGTACAGCCCGCCGCGGAAGGGGCCGCCTGCGTCATCATCCAGAATCCAAATTTCTTCGGCGTCATCGAGGACCTGCAGCAGATCGGCCGAGCCGCGCACGCCGCCGGCGCGATGGCGGTGGCGAGCGTGAATCCCGTCTCGATGGCGCTGCTGAAGCCCCCCGGCGCGTGCGACTTCGACGTAGCGGTGGGCGACGCGCAGCCGTTCGGCATCGACCTCTCCTACGGCGGCCCCTGGTGCGGCTTCATGGCCGCCAAGATGAAGTTCATCCGCCAAATGCCGGGACGCATCGCCGGCGAGACCGTCGATGCGGCCGGCCGGCGCGCCTTCTGCCTGACGCTGCAGACGCGCGAACAGCACATCCGCCGCGAAAAGGCCTCCAGCAACATCTGCACCAACCAGGCGCTCATGGCGCTGCGCGCCACCCTCACGATGGCGACGCTCGGAAAGGAAGGCGTCCGCGCGCAAGCCGCTACGTGCGTCCAGCGCGCGCATCAGCTCGAGAAGGCCGTCAGCGCGATCCGCGGCGTGACGCGCCCGCACTCGGCGCCGTTCTTTCACGAATTCGTCGTCGAGTTGCCGGCCGACGTCGACGCCGTCAACGCGCGCCTCCTGAAACGCGGCTTCATCGGCGGACTGAACGTATCCGCTCACTACCACGACTTGCGCCGGGGGATGCTCCTGTGCGCGACCGAACGCAACTCGGCGGAAGACGTCCAGCGCTTCGCCGCGGCGCTCGAGCAAAGCCTGCACGAACATTCATGAAAGACACAGACGATCGCCTGATCTTCGAGAAGAGCAGCCCCGGGCGACGGACGGGCCAGTTGCCGCCTCCGGATCCCAAGATGCCCATCGAAACCCTCATCCCCGGGAAGTTCCTGCGCGAAACGGAGCCTCGCCTGCCAGAGGTCTCCGAGCTCGAGGTGGTCCGCCACTACGTGCGCCTCTCGCAGAAGACCTTCTCCATCGACACGAACTTCTATCCGCTCGGGTCGTGCACGATGAAGTACAACCCCAAGATCAACGAGAAGGTCGCGGCGCTGCCGGGGTTCGCGCAGATCCACCCGCACCAGCCGCCCGAGCAGGCCCAGGGCGTGCTTGAGGTCATGCACGAATTGCAGCGCTACCTGGCGGAAATCGCCGGAATGGACGCTGTGACGCTTCAGCCCGCCGCCGGAGCGCAAGGGGAGCTCACGGGCATCCTCATGATCAAGGCCTATCTGCACGACCGGAAGCAATCGGATCGGGTGCAGGTGCTGATCCCCGACTCGGCGCACGGCACGAATCCCGCGACGTGCGCGCTGGCGGGCTTCAAGGTCGTCAGCGTCAAGTCCGATCCGCGCGGAGCGATCGACCTGGCGGATCTGCGGGCGAAGCTCTCCGACAAGACCGCCGCGATGATGGTCACCAATCCGAGCACGCTGGGGCTCTTCGAGGAGCAGATCGCCCGAATCACGGACCTCGTGCACCAGGCGGGCGGCCAGATGTACCTGGACGGCGCCAACATGAACGCCATCCAGGCCGTGGCCCGTCCGGGGGACTTCGGGATCGACGTGATGCACTTCAACCTGCACAAGACGTTCTCGACGCCGCACGGCGGCGGAGGCCCGGGAGCCGGACCGGTCGCCTGCAAGCGACATCTCGAGCCCTTCCTTCCGATCCCGCGCATCGCGCGGGAGGGCCAGCGGTTCGCGCTCGATGGCAATCACCCGCGCTCCATCGGCCGCGTGAAGTCGTTCTTCGGAAACGTGGGCATGCACGTGCGGTGCTACGCCTACATCCGCGCGCACGGGGCCGCGGGCCTGCGCGCCAATGCGGAGAACGCCGTCCTGAACGCCAATTACCTCATGGCGCGCCTCAAGAAGCACTTCAAGGTGCACGTCGACCGGCCCTGCATGCACGAGTTCGTGCTCAACGGCTCTCCCTTCCGAAAACTCGGCGTTCACACGCTCGACGTCGCCAAGCGCCTCCTGGACTATGGGTTCCATCCTCCCACGATCTACTTCCCGCTGATCGTGCCGGAGTGCCTGATGATCGAACCGACCGAGAGCGAGAGTCGCGAGACGCTCGATGCGTTCGCCGACGCCCTCATCCGAATCCTCGACGAGGCGAAGCGGGATCCCAAGATCCTCCTGGAAGCCCCACACACGATGCCCGTGCGTCGCGTGAACGAGGTGAAGGCCAGCCGCGAGCCGATCGTCCGCTGGACGGGCAACGCGTGATAAGCTATCAGCCGTGGCTTAGGGCTTAAGGCTTACGGCTTACTTGGTGGAGGTCTCATGCGCGCTCGCTGGACGTCCCTCCTCCTCGTCGCGTTCTGCACCCCGGCCGCCGCCCAGGAATGGTGGCCCGTCGACGCCCAGTCCCGCTCGATGGGCAACTCCGGCGTCGCCCTGAACGATCAGGTCGGCGCCACGTACGTCAACGCCGCGAACCTCGCTTCCGGACTCGATACCCCCTTCTCCCTCACCGGCGGACTCGGCGGCGGCGTCTTCCTCTTCGCCGACATCGGCGTCGAGGAGGACACGATGGCCATGATCGACGCCGTCACCGACCTCTACACCGACTTCGCCGCGGACCAAGCCGCCCTCAATACGGCGGCCGGCGCGGACAATCTCTCGATCCAGGACGCCATCCGCGTCGTCGACTTCCTGGCGCATCTCAACGAGGACGGCCACGGCGTGTTCGCCAGCGTGGCCGGCGGCATGGAGATGCGCTTCGGCAGCTTCGGAGTGTTCGCCCGACAGATCGGGATCGCCGGAGCGGACCCGTTTTCCGACCTGTCGCTGTTCAACGCCTCCGCGTTTTCCAACCTGCTCACCACGGATTTCTACCAGCAGCTCAGCGGCGGTCCCCCGACGACTCCCGAAGGATTGCAGCTCTCCGCCGCCCTCGCCGCCGCCGGCATCGCCGGCGACGCCGACGGCGATACGGTGCCCGACAACGACGAGCTCGCCTTCCAAGCGGAGCAAGCCCTCGGAGGCGCCGCCGTAGCCGACCCCGCCCTCCAACAAGCGCTCATCCAGGTGGCGCAGAATACCCAGGCCAACGCCGGCGGATCCGAGTTCAGCACCCTGTTCTACAACGGATCGGGCGTGGAGATGCGCTCCGTCCTCATGCGCGAGGTCGGCATCTCCGCGGGCTTCGCCGTGCCGATCCTGCCCATCCTCTCCTCCGCGCGCGTCGGCATCTCCTTGAAGGAAGTCATGGCGCAGACGTTCGTCACCCGCATCACCCTCAAGGACCTCGAGGACGGCATGGACGTCTACGAACGCCTCCCGCGCGAGTTCGACGAAAACCGGGAGCAGACGAACAAGTTCAACATCGACCTCGGCGCCGCCGTCTCGCCCCTGCCGTGGGTCACCGTCGGCCTGTCGGCCCGCAACCTCATCCCGATGGAATTCGATTTCGCCTCGCCGTCGCTCGTCGACAAGTTCCAGATCGATCCCCAGGTCAAGGTCGGCCTCGGCTTCACGCCGCTGGGCATGCTGCGCCTGGGAATCGACGCCGACCTGAATGAGATCGATCTCGACATGATCCAGGGCCTGCGCTCTCAAGTCCTTGCGGGGGGATTCGAAGTCGACTTGCTTCCGGTCCGGCTGCGCGGAGGCGTCTTCGCGAATCTCGGGGCCCCCGATCCCCAGCCGGTGTATACCTTCGGAGTGGGCTTGAACCTCATGGTCCTCACGGTCGACGTGTTCGGGCAAATGGCCGCCACGAAGGAACAGATCGAACAGGCTTCGACGCTCAACGCCAGCGACTCGGTCTTCGTGCCTTCGCGACTCAGCGCCGGCGCGACCGTGGGGCTGAATCTCGGCTTCTAAAGCGGACGGGAGGTGTTATGCGAGCGCTCGCATGCGTCGTCGCGATGTTGGCCACGGCGGCGACCGCCCTGGCACAGGACGACTATGTCGGCGGGCGGTATCGCCTCTGGCAGGCCGATTTCGAGGGTCAAGTCCGCGCCGACGACCAGGGCGTCATGGGAACCGACATCGACGTCGAGTCGATGCTCGATATCCGGCAGAATCTGGAGATCCCCGACGCCGCGATCTGGATCGGCGCTCCGCACGTGGGACGTCTCATCGCGGACTACTGGCGGGGCGAGTTCGAGGGCGATGAGACCCTGACCACCGACGTCTCCTTCGCCGGCACCACGTTCTCGGCGGGCGAACAGGCGCACACGGAGTTCGAGTGGCGCGTGCTGACGGCCGCCTACGAATACAACTTCGACATCCCTCTCGTCTCCGATCTCGTGAGCTTCAGACTCGGTCTCGGCGCCGGCGTCAAGCTCGTCCGACTGCGCGGCGAATTGACGACGTCTACGACCAGCAACTCGGAGAACGTGCGCGGTCCCCTTCCCGTCCTGCGCCTGTCCGGCGAATTCAGCCTCGGCACTTACCTGTCGATCGGCCTGGAGGCCGACGGGCTGAGCGTCAGCGACTTCGAAGGCACCAGCGGGCGCATGTCCGATGTGGCCGTCTTCGTCCGAGGCGGCTACGGAGGCGCGTTCCTCGGAGTGGGAGTCCGGCGTTTCCTCCTGCACGTCGAGGGCGGCAGCCCTCAAGTCGACGAGGTGGAGCTCGACGCCTCGATCGGCGGCGCTTTCCTCGAAGCCGGCCTGCGCTTCTGACGCGCCGGGCACACCGCCGTCAGCGCGTCCACCCCGGGATGATCCGGAAAGGCGTCGCCGTCGGCGGCACGAGACGCCACCCCATCACGCTCAGGAAGCCCAGCACGTCGAGCGCCGACGATACTCCTCGGTCGCACTCCTCCCCACGATAGGATCGATACCCGCTCCGGCGCGCCGCGCGATCTTGATCGCGCCGCCGCTCCTCCTGGAGCCGATCGAGATAGTCCTGGGTCGCCCTGCGGCGCAGCTCGCGTTCTTCCTCTCTGCGCCGCCGCCGCTCTTCCTCGGCGGCCTCCCTCGCCTCCTGCGCCGCGAGCCGTCGCCGCAGGATGAGCTCCTTCTCAAGCTCCGTCATCCAGCGGCCGTCGAACCACATGTATCCTTCTGCGCGGCGAACCTCGGCCGCCGTCATCCATCGACCCTCATGAAGCGTATAGCCCAGTTCCCGTCGGGCTTCTTCGAGATTCGGCTCCAACTCGAGCGCCCTGAGGTAATTCGGACGCACGTACCGCACCAGACCGTTGGCGCGCGACCACCGGGCCAAATCCAGGAAATCTTGTGCGTTCCTGCTCTCCCGGATGGACGCCGCCTTCTCGCGGTACTCATGCAGCGCCGTTCGACCCGGCGTGATCGCCACCACTTCCGGCTTGCGGAAGCCGACCGTGCCGATCGCCGTCTCCACCAGGATCCGATCGCCTTCTTCACGCGCGATGCCGACGACCTTGCGTCCGTTCTTGAGGGTGACCTCATCAGCCCAGGCACTCCCTATGACCGCCGCAAGGGCGAGCCCCGTCAAAGCCGTTCGGCGCATGCTCAACCTCCGCTTCGCTTCTCATTCATTATAGCGCAGTCCGCGACGTCCCCCCGACATTGGACGATGCAGCCGGCCGGCTGAACCAGTAGGTTCCACAAAGTGCCTTCGGTGCGCACGAATGACGAAGTAGCCGCAGGCCGCTGAGATCGCGAAGCTGAGAATTCTTCAAGAAAACGGCTCTGGGTCCTCTCCGTACCCTCTGCGCGCTCTACGGTCGGTCTTTCGGAGTGAATCGTGGGATCTACTGCGGCCGAACAGCCGTTCCCCACGAAATGATCGAGTCACCATCTTCCAGGCCCGCCCGTAGACCCTGGAAGGGAGCAAATCGCGCACGGCCTTCAGCACCCGCCGCAGTTCCCCGGCGCTCGCCCCAACCCGGCGGGCGCCGCGGACATGACCGGAGAGTTGCCTCCAAGTCTCCATCGCCGCCAACGTCGGCACGACCAGAAGCTCTCGAACGCGCGGACCGAAATGCGGGCGCGACAGGACCTTGCCGTACCCTTCCTCGAGGATCCAAAGAGCCAGTTCCGGGCTCAATCGGCGCATCCTCGCCATCATCGCTTCGTATTCGCCTCCGTAGATCGCGCGACACAACCGCTCTCCCACCGACGCGCGGGGTGCCGGGCCGGCCGGCCGCCCCGGCTCGAGTCGCGCCGCCATGTCCAGCGCCCACAGGCCGTTGATGGCCCGCGGGAAACCCGCGAAGAGATACGTCTGCAGGATCGCCTCGCGGAGATCGTCGATCCGCGTCCCCGCCCGCAGGGCCGCCTTGATCTCGCGCCGGACCACCCGGTCCTTCCCGCGAGCCACCGCCACGCACACTCGCGCGAGGAAACCCGGTCCGCTATTCGCTCGTTTCACGAAGCGCGAACACGTGACCAGACGGATGAGCCACGTAAAGAATGGGGTCGATCGGATTCGTCACCACGTGCGTCAGAAGCTCCAGAGGATACCGGCCGATGACCTCCCCCGTGTACTCGTTCAGGCGATAGATCTCGGAGTTGGGCCCCATGACGTACACGTAATCCCTGCCCTTGAGCAAGAACCGCTCTCCCAAAGGCAGCCGCCAGCGCATATTGCCGTTGCGTTTGGGCCCCTCCGCCTTGCCCGTCTTGGGGTCTCGATGCTGCGGATTGACGTCAAAGGCGAAGAGCGCGCCCCCTTCGGTCTTCACGTAAACCGTGCGATCCTTCGCCACCGCCGCGGACTTGATGGGTCCCGCCGTCTCGAACTTCCACAGAAGTCCGCCCCCGGCCGCGTCGATCGCGTAGAACGCGTTGTCGAAGCCGCCGACGAAGAGCATCTTCGTGACCGCTTCGCGCTTGCCCCCCTTTCCGTCGTCGACCATCTCCCGGTATTCGTAGAGAACCGGATCCGCCCGGAGCTCGTCCTCGGTCGGGTACGTCCAGTTGAGGTCCCCGTTCACGTTATAGCTGTAGACCTGGCCGTCGTGCGACACGAAGTAGAGGGCGGGGTCCTCGTACAAAGGCCGATTGGTCACCGCCTTGTCATGCGCTCCCAGGCCCGTACGGTAGAACGTAATGCTCTGTCCCTTCCGTTCCACGTCGAGCGCCCAAACGCGCGACAGGTCGCCCCCGGGGACGAACACGTATCCTCGAACGGCGAAAGGCTGTCCCGACGGCGCGAACTCGCTGGTCAGCCGGCGCGTCCACAACAGGTTGCCCGTCTTGCGCACGATGCAGTAAAGCACGCCCCGCGAGATCAAGTACACGTTGTCGCCGTTCTGGGCGTGACGCAGCTGTTCGGACACCTGATCGCGTTTCTTCTGGGCCTTCTGCGACTCCTCTCCGGGTCCCTTCTCCTTGACGATGTCTTCGATCCTTCGATTGCACGCACGGATCTCCGCCTCCAGCGCGCGAATCTCCTCGGCCACTCCGTACGCTTCGACGGGAGGCCAATCCAAGGGCGTACGGGTATCGATGCCGAACTCCCACCGCTTGGTGCCGCCGAATCGATCGACGGCGATCACCTTATGATCCGGGGTCTCCAGATAAAGATCCTCCGCCCCCAAGGTGATCCTGGAGATGTCGTCGCGGAACTTGTAGTCCCACACGATCTCGCGGAACGGCAAGGAGCGCACCTCGTCCTTGAGCGGCTGCAGGCCGGGATCGTGATACTCCTGGAGCGAGGCATCGTATAGTTCGGCCGAGCGCCCCGCGCGGCATCCCGCCACGCCCAGCAGCAGAAGAATGGCCGCCACGCAGCCCAGAGACTTCATCTTTCCTCCTTCTGCCTCAGGTAAGACGCCAGATTGACCTTGTGCTTCTTCTCGTAATCTCTCAGCTTCTCGATCCGCTGCATGTCGTCCTGAATCCGGTTGACCAACTTGAAGATGTACGGCTTCCCCTTGAGCCGATCGTCGAGATCTTTCAAGAACAGATCCCAGGAACCGTCGTAGAGCTCGTCGCGCATATCGACCAGCACCCGTTCGTCGGGAGTCAACGTCGCGACGAATTTTTCGTGAGCGCCCGCCATCGTCCCCGAATCGTAAATTACGAAAGCTGGCGGATTCTACGTGTCGTCCCCGGCCGCTGTCAATGAAAAGGCCCTTCGCCGGCTCCGGCGTTCCCACGTTCATTCGCTCTCTCGCTCGCTGGCGTTCCGCGCTCACGCGTGCTAACCTAAAAGAGAAGACGGATCGGGAGACCACGCCCCTGCAATGGACCCGCGCAAGCGCGAAACCGAGCAACTCGAGGCGGAGATCGCTCGTGCCGAGCAGCAGATCGCCAACGAATGCATCTCCGTCGGTAAGCAGATCTCGGAGCTCGACCACACCGAGACGCGCAGCGCCGAGCTGAACAAGTACCTCCACTCCGTCCGCACCCTCCGCAAGAGCGAGGACGACTTCCGCAACGACATCTCGCGCATCCGCGACACCGTGCGCAAGATCCAGGAGCTGGAGACGTCGATCGCCGAGAACGACCGCCGCTCGCGGCAGATCGCCAAGGAGCGCGAGGCCAAGTACGTCGAGCTCGGGGCGGGCGCCTACACCGTCTTCAAGAACATCTCCGATCGCGACCGCTATCGCCCCTTCTTCGAGGAGATCCTCAAGCTCGACCTCGAGATCGAGCGCTTCGAGGGGGACCTCAAGGCCCTCGAACAGGAGAAGAAGGACAAGGGCATCCTCGACAAGATCCGGTACAAGGGACGCGAATTCGTCGTCCGAGGGTCCATCAGCAAGATCGAGAAGCAGAAGATGAAGGCGTTCGCCGACGCGGGCGCCAAGGTGGCCGACAGCGAATTCGGCCAGCGCACGGCCGGCGAGTTGCGCCTGCTCTTCGACTTCGCCGCCGAGCGCAAGCGCGCGATGGACGATCTGCTGCAGGAGGCCAAGCGCCTGCGGGAAGAGATCGAGGGCCACAAGGGAACGCTCAAGCAGTACGGAATCGACGGCAAGCCCGACGGCCGGTGCGATGAGCTCGAAAAGCGCATCGGGGACGTGAGGCGGGAACTCGAGGTCATGTACAGCTGGATGGGTCAGCTCTTCATCGACAAGGACCTTCGAAACGAACTGGCCCACAGCCAGCTCTCGGCCAAATACGAGATCATCAGCGCCATGCGGCAGAACATCGCCCGCAAGCGCGGCCAGATCTCGCGCCTGAAGGCGGAACTGGAGATCGAAGAGCTGCAGAAGAAGGAGAAGCAGCTCCGCCAACGCCGCAAGCAGCTCGAGGAAGAACTCAAGGTCAAGGAGCGCCAGATCGCGGTCGTGGACCTCGAGATCCATGCCGGTCAGCGGCGCATCGACGACCTGAAACGCGTGATCACGGGCGAAGCGCCGTATACGGACGCGCCTCCGCTGCCGCCCACGCCGGATTTCTACGGCGGCCGGGGACCCACTTGATCGTAACGGCCGATCTTCAGCCGCCTCAATCCCCACGCCGCGAAGACGAACAGCACCGTCGAAACCGACAGCACCCACACGTTCGTCTCATCTCCCTCCGGAAGGGCCAGCGCCAGCACGTTGTTGAGCATGTGCGCGGACACGCCGCACCAGATGCTCCCCGTCGCCAACACCGCCGCGCCGAACCACAGACCGAGGGTGAACGTGATCACCATGCGTATCGGCACGACATGGATGAGCGCGAACAGGCCCGACGTCAGAAGCAACGCCGCCGCCGGCCCACGCGAACGTCGCCACCCCGCCAAGATCACGCCCCGGAAGAGCGACTCCTCGCAGACGGCCGGCACGATCGTGGCCGACAGGAACAGGGCCAGCGGCGCCCGGTGGGTCTCCTGCTCCAATCGCTCCTCCCACCTGCGCAACTCCTCGCCGTATCCCAAACCGAGCGCTTCCAGAAGCTGCTGGATCAACGGCGCCACCTCGCGCAAGACGAGGTGCAGCGCCGCCGCCCCGGCCAGAACGACGATCCATCGGACCCACCCCGGCGACCTCAGGAAGAACGCGTCCCTGGCGTCCAATCGTCGTAGGAAGACAACGGCAACGACCGCCGCGAGCAAGGCCGACTCCGTGACCACCGTCGCGATCCACAGCGACGTCTCTCCCGACGCCACGCCGGCCGAGAAGAAGAACAGCGCGGCCACAAGAAGCGCCCACGCGGCGTCCCGCCCCGCCGCGAGTCGTCGCGAGAAGCTCTCCGGTCCCATTCGTCGCTCGAGGCCGCAGCGGCCCGTCGCGCTACTTCTGCTGGAACTTCTCCAGCAGGAGCTTCACGGTCTGCCCCTGGTCGACCAGCAGCTCCTTCTGGTGCTGGAGGAACTCCGCCACCACCTCGTTGACCTTCGTCATCTTCTGCACTTCCTCGAGCGCGTTCTTCGCCCGCTGCTCCATCTGCATCACGCTGGCGTAGCGCTTCTCGAGATCGGTGATCTTCTTGTCCAGATCGTTGATCTTCCGGTCCAGCTCGAGCTGCAACTGCTCGAGCTCCGCCTTGCGCTTCTGCTCCAGCTCTTCCGGAGACGGCCCTCCGGCGCACCCTGGAATCACGAACGGAACCGCCGCCATCAACACAAGAAACGCGCGCATCCTTGGTCCTCCCATTCAGAGTCGGTGCGGAAGTATAGCACTACTCCGCCGACTTCGCGCAGCGGAATCCGACGTACGGCCGGCGCGCCGTCGGCAGGAAGCTCTTGCGGTGCGTGACCCGCGCCTCCTCCTCCGACTCGCTATCGCTCACCCAGCCGCCCCGCACCGCCCGGTACTGCTCGCCGAAGTTGGGATGCGCGGCCAGCGACCCTCGATACGGCTGCAAACGATCGGACGTCCACTCCAGCACCGTGTTCGCCATCCCCTCACATCCGACCAGGCTCGGCCCGGACCCCTTATATTCGTCGCCCCACGGGTAAGCCCGCCGGACGCCCCCGAAGCGCGCCGTGCCCGCCGCCCGTTCCCATTCGGCCTCCGTCGGCAAACGCTTGCCCGCCCACGCCGCATAGGCCTGCGCGTCGAACCAGTCCACCCCGGTCACCGGCGCGTTCGGATCGAGCGACGCGCTCCATCCCAGCGGCTCGTGCCCTTCCTGCCGCTTCTCCGGAGGCTCCTGGGGATGACATCTCTCGTGCCCCGGGGCCGCCTCCAGGAACTTGCGGTACTCGCCGTTGGTCACTTCGCGAACATCGATGGCATAGGCCGCCAAATCGCAATCCTGTTCCGGGCCGCACACGCCGTCCGCGCCGCCCGCTCCCAGCCGGAACCGGCCCGCGGGCACGTAGACCATGCCCTGCGGCGTGGAGACCGCCGCGCGCGCCCGCCGCAGCCAGCTCTCGAACTCGGCGGACCGATCGACGTTCTGCCGCGCCGCCGTCTCCAGCGACGCCAACGCGGCATTCCAATCGCCCCGAAAGAACTCCGCCTTGCCCTTCTCGAACGCGGCGGTGAAAGTCTTGCGTCGCGCCTCGACCGCCGCCGCTTCGATCTCCCCCATGCGCGTCCGACAGCTCTGGATGTGGCTGTCCAGCTCGCCCCCGAACCCCAGCGGCTTCACCCGGAGCTTCTCGAAGATCTCCAAGGCCTCGGCGTACCGGCGCTCCTCGTAGAGCATCGATGCCGCCTGCGCGAAACGATCGCAGAATTGCTCGTACTCCCCCGCCTCGTCCGCCTCGGCGCCCACGGCCTGCTTCTTCGCTTCCGCGAACTTCTCGGCGGCCCGCCGCCAATCCTTGCCCATGCGCTCGCGCCCCTCGCCCATGAACTTCTTGAACTTCAGCAGCCGGATCGCGTCCGCCGTCTCCGCCCGACGATCGTCGCCCTCCGGCAGCATCCCCAACGCGCGTTCATAGCCGGCGATCGCCAACTCCGGCGACGACGCCGACTTCGCCGCCGCGATCGCCAGTTGGACCTCGCACGCAACGAGCTTCTCCCGGATCTCGGCCCGCATCCGATCGTCCTTCGGAAGATCGTTCTCGAGCTTCTTCAACAGATCGCGCGCCGATTCCCATTTCTCGTCCTTGAGCGCCCGCACCGCCTCCTGATATCGAGCCTCATGTTCGGGACTCGTGTCGGGAACGACAAGCGGATCCGGCGTCTCCCCGGCGGCAGGGCTCGCGGAACCGTCGTCGGGTCCGACGCCCGGGTCCACGGCGGGGATGACCGCGGCGTCCGGCGACCCTCCGGCCGCAACGTGCCTCGCGTCCGCTTGCTTGACGGCCTTCGCAACGAACCAGCCGACCGTCCCCAGAATCGTGCCGGCCACCAGGAGACAGAGGTACATCGCGGCACGCCCGGATGAAGGCTCCTCCACGGCCCCGTTCCCTGTCGCCTGCTGAGCGGCCGATCGCGACGTCGGCCGGGTGGCCGCCGTCTCCGCATAGAGAACGGTCCGCTCGTCGGACGAGACGCCTTCCCGCATCCCCGTCGCATCCGTGATCAGCTCGTCGGGCGTCTGGTAGCGCTCCTCGGGACGCTTCGCCAGGCATCGCAGGATCAGGGCGTTGACCGAATCCGGCAGCGAGGGGTTGCGCATCTTCGGCGGCGCCGGGGTCTTATGGACGTGTTGATAGATGACCGCCGTCGGACTGTCCCCGGTGAAGGGCGCGCTCCCCGTCGCCATCTCGTACAGCACGACGCCCAGCGAGTAGATGTCCGCCCGAATGTCCACGGACCCGCCCGTGGCCTGCTCCGGGGCGATGTACTTCGCCGTGCCCATGATCAAATCGGTGCGCGTCAGCTCCAGCTCCGGGTTCTTGGCCAGGCCGAAGTCCATCACCTTCACTTGCTTGTCCTTAGTGATGATGATGTTCGACGGCTTGATGTCCCGGTGGACGATCCGGAATCTCCAGGCGGCCTTCAGCGCCATCGCCGTCTGGACGGCGAGATCGAGCACCTCCTCGACGCTGAAACGCCGGCCCGAGCGGATGGCGCTGGCCAGGTCCTGCCCGTCCACGTACTCCATCGCAAGGTAGTGCTCGCCCTCCGCCTCGCCGGCGCCGAACACCTGCACCACATGGGAATCGATCAAGCGGGCCAGCAATTCTCCCTCGCGCCTGAACCGATGAACGAACTCCACCGTGGCCAGATCCCGCTTCAACACCTTGATCGCCACGGGGCGATTGACGGAAATCTGCCGGCCGCGGTAGACGGCGCCCATGCCGCCCCGCCCGAGCACCTGATCGAAGTGGACTTCGTAGTCGTTCCAGATCTTGCTCTGCGTCATCCTGATGGACCCCGACTCGCCATTATAGAGAAGACGGCACGGTTCTTTCCCTTATCATACGCCGTGATCGGCCTTCGCTGGGTCCGCGTTCTCCGGCCCGCCGGCGCGATGCGCTCCCGTCGCGAACAGCAACCCGCCCGGCAACGCGACCGCCAACGTGGCCAGCTTCACGAGCACGGACAGCGCCACCGCTTCGTCCGGCGCGACGTTCACGGTCGCGAACAGCTGCGCGTACGCGACCTCCTGAACGCCCCATCCCCCCGCGCTCGGCGCCACCGCCGTGAGGATGAAGATGATCACTTCGAACACCACGAACGGCAGCAAGGCCACCCGGATGTGCAAGGCTTGCGCCAGGCCGTAGGCCACCAGGACGGCACTCAACTGCGCCGCCACGGACAGCCCGATGGCCACCGCCACCATCCGCGGACCTCGTCGCACGGAACTCAGGACGACATCGATCTCCGCGACTACCTTCCGGAACGGCAGCCGCTCCCGAATCCATTGCCCCGGTCGCGATTCCCGGATCCGCCGGCTGAGATAGAGGAACGAGAACAGCCCCATAGCCGCCAGCAGGCCGAGCACCGCGATGGCCGGCCCTCGCACCTTCGGCAGACCTACGAGCGGGATCACGGCGACGCTGGCCGCAAGGATCATCGTCGCCAATCCGAAGAGACGATCGAGCAGCACCGTGGTCGCCACCGCCGCCTTGCGCTCCTCGCCGCGCGCGGCCAGGACCATCCGCGCGACGTCGCCGCCCAGCGCGCCCGGCAGGAACTGGTTGAAGAACTGGCCGACGTACGTCAACACGAACGCCCGTCCATACGGGACGGCGAATCCGTTCGCCCTCAGCAGATACCACCACCGCCACGCCAGGAACACCAGCGGCAGGATCAACAGCGGCACGAGCACCGACAACCACCGGCCCTCGACCCGGCCCAGGACCTCAAGGAAGCGCTTCGTGTCGATCAGCCGGACAGCAACCGCCAGCAGCGCCGCCGAAACGGTGATCCTCAGCGCCAGCCAGAGAAGTCGTCGCCGGTTCACGGTGAGAGGACCCGGACGGGAACAGAGGACGCCGAGAAAGAAGACCCGACACCAGAGGGCGCAGGCGACCCAGAGAAGAACGGCGGTCGAAGAAGATGAACACCCATCGAAGGGAAGTCAACGGCCGGGTGAAACCTCGGAAGCGTCTTCATCCTCCAAAACCCCGTCCGCCCACGCCCGAAGATCGGAGCGTTCGCAACAAGGCCCGATTCAACGACACTGTACGAAAGAAGTCGGCATGGAGCGCTCTTCCGGCATAGCATGCGGAGGAGGAAACCACGGATTTCGCCGATTTCGCGGATACGGAGATGACCGAAAGGATGTGTCCGACTCGATTTCCAATCCGCGAAATCCGTGCAATCCGCGGTTCCGTTCTCGTCCGAGACTTGTCTTTATTGTCCACAACGCTACCGACTTCCTCGCTGCAATCTCGATTCAACGCAGGATGCGCCGCGGCCTTTCCGAAAGGGCTTGCCTGCGGTCCCTTCTGCGAGTTCCTCGTTGAACAGTGCTTCTTTCGACACGCTCAAGCTTGCCCGATCTCAGTAAGAGAAGTTCTCTCTGCACTACTCATCATCCACATCTTCTCGCGACGCGAAGATCTTCCGGGGTGCCCAGGCATTCGACTCCGTCTCAAGCGGTTGCTTCCGTTTTCAAAAGGAATCTCTGCTGTGCTAATCGGGCAAATCTTGGTGCTACGACAAGATTCTTCATGAACCTCCAGACCAGTCGCCTGAGTATCTCTGAGGAAGGCAGGAAACCA
>JACPRB010000019.1 GCA_016190155.1 Planctomycetota bacterium | reverse complement strand
GATCCCCTGGATGGGCTTGGCGGTCCCCTTGACGATGGACGCGAGCTCCTTGGCGAATTCGAGGGCGGTCGTGGGCCGGCGCGAAGGATCCTTCTCCAGGCAGCGCAGGCACAAGGCCTCCAGCTCCGGAGGGATGAACTTGAGCCGCAGGGTCGTGTCGCCCAACACCTGTCTTCCGCGCCGTCCATCGAGCTGCGACGGCGGCACCGGGCGCTCCTCGATGGCCTTGCGCAGGACCTCATGCAGGTCCCCCATGAAGGGGGCGCGACCGCTCAGGAGCTCGTAGAGGACGGCGCCCAGCCCGTAGACATCCGTGCGGGGATCAAGCTTGTGGGAGTCCCCGCGGGCCTGCTCCGGCGCCATGTACGAGGGCGTGCCGGCCACCGCCTGCGGTTGCCCGTCCAGGGCGCTCAACTGGCGGGCCAACCCGAAATCCAGCACGCACGCGCGATCTTCCAGGGTGACGAAGATGTTGGCAGGTTTGATGTCGAGGTGCAGAACGGGCACCGGCCGGGTGTGGGCGTAATGAATGGCGTGCGCCGCTTGATAGAGAACGCTCAGCCACTTTCGCGGGTCCTCATGGTAGGGGGACTTGCCGCCGCGCTCCCGACAAAGGCGCATGTGCTGTCCGAGGGTCGCGCCCTCGAGGAGCTCCATGCTCATATAAAAGTCGTCTTCGGTGCGCGCGATGTCGTACACGGCGACGATGTTGGGGTGCCGCAGCCGGATCGCGTTGTGCGCCTCCGTCATGAGCGATTGAATCCGGTTGCGCCGTTCCTCCGCCTTGTTCGTGCCCAGCACCGGCTTGACGCGTTTCAGGGCGACGTATTGGTGGAGGAAACTGTCCCAGGCGCGGTAGACGATGGACGTGCCGCCTCGCCCGATCTCCCCCATGAGCACGTACTTGCCGAAGCGATTGGTCGTGTCTTCCTCCGCCGCTCTGACCTCCGAAGGCACCGGCAGCGTGCTGGTCACGATGACGGAGGACTCGAGGCACGGCTCATGGGCGTCGGAGGCGTTGTTCTCGACGAGAGGAGACTTGCATCGCGCGCACTTGTACCCGACCACGTCGGGCCGGATGTCGACGTTCACCAGGATGTTGCACCGCGGGCAGAGAAGCGTCTTGCGCGACTGTTCCTTGAGCGCCTGCGAGATCAGGTCGGGCGTCACATACCCCTTTTGGACGAGGAGCTCCCCGATTCGGGGGGCGGCTTCTCCGGGCCGCGCCGTCGAGACGATCCGCTGCAGCTTGAGGCATTCCTCCAGTTGCGGCCGCTGGAGCCAACCGCGCCGGATGAGGATCTCTCCAAGATCGGTTCTCTCGGGCGCGGGGGGCAGGGACTTGGATTCCGACATGCGTGATTATCCTGGTTAATGTTATCACGAGAGCAGCGTTCGTGCGGCCTCGATGATGTCCTCCGCATGAGGCAGGACCGCGCGCTCGCCGATCGGTCCATAGCTGACCCGACAATCCTTCGCGGCCAGACGTTCCACGTCCACCCGTCGGCGCAGCCCGCGATCACGGTAGAGGACGTCGGCGATCGCGGCCCCGGCGCCGCACGTGCGGCGGTCCTCATCGACGATGAGCACGCGGCCGCAGACATCGGCCGCCGCCTTGATGGCCTCCTCATCGAGCGGGGACAGCCACGGCAAATCGACCATCCGGCCGCGGATGCCCTCCCGGGCGAGGTTCTTGAGCGCGTCCCAGGCGTGAGCGGCGGTGTTTCCGTAGGTGAGAATCGCCAGGTCCTTCCCGTCGCCGTACGTTCGCGACATCCCCGGCCAGAGCACTTCGTCGAAGGCGGGGTACTCCTCGGGAGCGTACTCGCACGGCCGCCGGTAGCGCGCCTTCGGTTCCATGTACAGCACGATTTCGCCCGAGAAGACGGCCGCGCGCATGAGCCCCGCCGCGTCGCGGGCATTCGACGGTACGCACACGCGCAACCCCGGGTGATGCAGGAGCGGCCCGCAAGCCGCCTCGCTGTGCCAGACGGCGCCCGCGCCGCCGAGGTACCCGCCGTAGGACATGCGGATGACCATCGGGCACGCGAATCGACCGCCCGATCGCCAGGACATCGTCGCGGCCTGATCGACGAGCTGCTGCCAGGCCGGATTGAGGTAATCCCGGAATTGGATTTCCACCACGGGCAGGAAGCCCTGAAGCGCGTGCCCGATCGCGCGGCCGACGATGGATGCTTCGGCGATGGGGGCGTTGGCGACGCGATCCGGACCGAACCGGCGCTGCAGCCCATGGGTGATCCCGAAGACGCCGCCCTTGCCTTTGAGTTCCGCGTGGCGTCGAAGGTACTCGCGCGACAAGTCCGCGACATCTTCCCCCCACATGACGATGCGCGGCTCGATCTCCATCAGCTCATGGAGGACGGCGCTGAGCGCGTCGGCCAGGAGGAGCTTCTTGCCGGCGGCATCCGCGCGACGATCGCGCACGGCCGCGGCGTAACGCGCCTTCGCTGTCGGGGGATCCCATCGGAACGCCCAGGAGGCGATGTTCTGCGCGTCCGTTTTCGGCCGACGCGTCACGTCCTCGGCGGCCGCGACGACCTCCGCCTCCACTTCGCGGTTGATCCGAAGCAACTCATCGGGCGTCGCGACGCCGTAGGCCACCAGTTCGTGCGCGAACCTGGGAATGGGATCGCGCTCGAAATCGATGGCGATCTCCGCAGCCGTGCGGTACTTGCGCATGTCGTCGGTCGAGCTGTGACTCATCAGGCGCAGCACCCGCGATCGGATGAGGACCGGGCCCCGTTGGGCTCGACACCAGGACGCGGCCTCGACGAATGCGTCGTACGACCCCCGCACGTCGCAGCCGTCGATGTCCATGCAGCGCAGGTTCGGCCATCCGCGAAAGAGCGCCATCAAGTCGCCGCCCGGGACCTGTTCCGTGACCGGCACGGAGATTCCGTAGCCGTCGTCTTCCAAATGGATGATGACGGGTGCGCGACTCAGGATGGCGGCCCGAACCGCCTCGTAGAACTCGCCTTCGGCCGTCGTGCCGTCTCCGAGAGAGGTATAGACCACCGCGTCCGCCGGAAAGCGCCCGCCTTCCTTCAGGAGCGTCGACGTCTTGGCGACGGCCTCGGCCAGTCCGACGGCCGGGACGCACTGGGCCCCCGTGGGGCTGGCCTGGATGACGATGGCCTTCTCGACGTGGCCCCAATGATCCGCCATTTGGCGGCCGCTCGAGGAGGGGTCTTCGCGGGCGGCGACGGCTTGCAGGAGCATCTCGCGAGCGGTCATGCCGCGCATGAGGCAGAGTGCGCGATCGCGGTAATAGCTCCAGATCGGGTCGGTGGGGCGCAGGGCTTTCCCTGCGGCCGCGAGGACGGCTTCCTTGCCCGCGCAGAAGATGCTGAACCACGCCTGCATCTGTTTCTGGAGCGTGAGTTCGCGGTGATCGAGCTGCCGCGAGAGGACCATGATGCGGTAGATCTCGAGGCAGTCGCCCGCGGTGAGACGGGGGTGGAAGCGCGGCCGGACGCGCGCGCCGTCGCCGTCGGATCCTTTGTGACCGGTCAGAGGATCTTCAAGGAACTTCGTGAGGCGATCGAGCCCGATATCCATGGAGCGGACCAACATAACGTTCGGCCTACGCCTTGAGCAAGCCCTGGAAATAATCGCGCAAACGCGCGATGCTCTCCAGGTTAGGCATGCAGAGGTGCGCGGCTCCGAGGCGCTTGATCTCCACGAGCTTGGCCGTGACCAACTTGTCGACGTACTGAGAGACGGCGGGTTGGGAGAGACGCAGGCGTCGGGCGATCTCGCTGACGGTGATGAATGAGCGGACACCGGACCGCGCGGGCTTCTCCTGGGCGGCCTCCAAGATGAGCTCGAGGACGGTGCGGCGGCGATGGTTGCCTAACGCCCGGAAGAAGCAGGTCATGGCATCGTACACGGTCGTCTACTGTAGGTTGCGGGCGGAAGGGAAGCAACCGATCTCACCGCTTCCGCAAGAGGATGAGCGACATCGCCACGAGGACGGCCAGCGGCGCCGACGGGACCGATGAGGAGCCGGCGGCTTGGGCGCAGAGCGTCCGGTAGAACTGCGTGTCCCCGTTGCGGTTCTCTCGCCCCGTCCCCGGCACGGACACCGCGAAGTCGAACTCGGTCCCCGCGTTGATCGAGACCCAATCGGAGGCCATTCCGTCACCGTCGGCCGCGCGCGCGCGCCAGCGGTAGCGGCCGTTGGCGAAGGTTGCGGTCACTTCGGAGAGGCCTCCCGAGGCCGGAACAGAGTTACCGACGAGGACCCCCGTCCCGTTGAAGGACTCGCCCAGGGGTTTAACTTCGACTTCGAGGTGGATGGTATCGGCGGCGTTCGGATCGGAGATTTCCGCGCCGAACACTATCTCTCCGTCCGGGTCTTGGTAGCCGCCCGACCGGTTCGTCCCCCCCGGCCCATCGACTTGACGAAGCTGCAAGGGGTTATTGGGCGGCAAGGGAGGCACGACGGCGGTAACCTCCACGTCGTCTACGAACCAACCGGGATACTCGTTGAACCAATCGTCGATGGAGTCGAAGGCGAATCGGACTTGGACGGAGCCCCAGGCAGGATCGAGGGTGACGGTGTGGGTATGCCAGGTGCCCATGGCGGCGCAGCTTCCGATCACGGCGGACGCGCCCGTCGAGCCGAGAGACTCGGCGAGAACGGTGGTGCCGAAGTCGTCGTTGGAGATCTGGAGCGTCCGAAGATCGTAGGAGTTGGCCGAGTCCGTCTCGGTGACGTAGTTGCACTGGAACGTCAGCGTCGCGGAGAGCATGCCGGCGAGGTTGAAAGAGGGTGAGGTGAGCGTTCCGGAGCTCGCGCCCGCGTAATCGACGCCGTTGTTGTAATTCGCGCTGTTGGGAGCGCTGGTGTCGGCTCCTCCCGGAACACCGGCGGGGGTGCCGTCCGCCGACCACGTGACGGTAGGGGATGTATTGGTGGTGGTCCAACCGCCCAGGCCCGAATCCCAATTCTGACTCACCAGAGTGGTGCTCTGCGCCCAGACCAATGTCGTGGGTGCCAGAGCGAGCGCACCGGAGATTCCCAGGATACCCGCCATGATTCTCATAGGTCGCCTCCCCATAAAGTATACACCACCAGGCGATCCGATGCTGGAGAACCAGGCGTGGTTCACCTCGAGGACCCTGAGAAGAGGTCTCTTACCGCGTCTTCCGGTGTTCCGTTGGCGCGCTCCGACGGCGCCCCCTCGATTGAGCCATGCCGAACCGGAAGGACGCTCGAGCGCACCCGATCAGTGGGACCGGCGCAGGCTCGCGGCCATCGCCAAGAGGAAAGCGACCAACCCCGCGGACGCCGCGGGGGATCCCGGAACGGCGTTGGGACAGATCAAGTCGTTGATGCCCTTGTCTCCGTTGGAGTTGTCCCGCAGACGGGCGCCCGGATTCGGTCCCTCCCCACCGCCACCCGTGGTTCCGCCCGGAGCCGTCGCCGTGATCCGCACGTCGTCGATAAACCATCCCGCGAAGTCGTTGTCCACCTCGTCGATTGTCTCGAATTGGAATTGGACCTGGATGTTGCCCCACGCCGGATTGAGCGGCAGCGTGTGGGTGTGCCACGTGCCCACGGCGGCGCATGTCAGCGATCCGGGAATCGGCGTCGGCGCGTCGCCCGGGGCCGGCGGGG
>JACPRB010000018.1 GCA_016190155.1 Planctomycetota bacterium | reverse complement strand
CGGAGGGGGCGGATGCCGAGGCGGCGCGGCGCGCTCGCGAGGAGGCGGAGCACGCGGACGTGTGGGTCGTGGTCATCGATGGGGCGGCCCCGGAGGTTCCGGAGGGCGTCGGGGAACGGCCGGCGATTTGGGTCGTCAACAAGGCGGATGTGGCGGGTCGTGTGGAGTTGCCGATCCCCGATCCGGTTTTCACGTCGGCGGTGACGGGCCAGGGAATCGGGGAGTTGCGCCGGCGGTTGTCGGAGTTTTCGGCGGGGTCGGGGGCGGTGGGGGCGCGGTTCGCGGTTTCGCTGCGTCAGCGCGAGAGTCTGCGGCGGGCGGAGCAGGCGCTGGGGCGGGCGAGGCGAAGGGGCCTGGGGATCGAGCTTGTCGCGTTGGAGTTGCGAGCGGCGCTGGAAGGATTGGGGGCGGTGACCGGGCGGCAGGTCAGCGAGGATCTCCTGACGCGCGTGTTCGAGCGGTTTTGTGTGGGGAAGTGAGGGGGCTAATAATCGGACGTGATGTCGTCCGAGCTTCCGCCGTCATCGTGCTGGTTTGGGCCCGCCGAGTAGAGCGTGAAGCTCTTTGCGTTTGAGCGGTAGACAATGGGCGTTCTCCATGAATCTACCACTTGCCCCTTTGAGTCCAGTGAGTCCCAGTCGTCTTTCGTAAAGTCCCAGTATGGTATCTTTGGACCATTCGAAAGTGCCTTGACCAATTCGATGTTTCCCGAAGGCGGGAAAGCCCCGTGGTCCAAGTGATAAAGCTGTGTGGCTGCGCGCAGAGAGTGGATCCATGATGCGACACGCGCAATCCTCAATGGATCGGGACGAGCACTGTGAATCCTGAGGTAGATGACAAGCGTGGAAAGGACGGCCATGAAGAATGAGGCCAGGATCATTTTCACAATGACGCGTCCGATCCTTCTGCCAAGGGAAGGGTTTGCGGCCCTTGCGCTCGATGAGCACAGCCGATTGTACGCCCAGGAAGCGGCAAGGCAGCTGATGACAATCAGGAGAATGAGGAGAAGCGTGTCCGCTGTTCCGTCATAGACGGTAGCCAAAGTGGCCGGAAGCTGTGTCATGTTCCGCCCTAGCCTGCTTGAACGAGTCTCTTCTCAATTATACCACTATGAACCCTGTGTCGTAGCGGCCGACCCGGCGCGCGCGGCCAGCACGATTCGGGCGCACGCTTCCGCGTCGGAGAGGGCGTTGTGGTGTTGCAGGGGCAGGCCGAGGTGGCGGCATACGTCGGGAAGCCGTGTCGGGCGAAGCCCCCAGGTCTGACGCGCCAGGCGCACGGTGCAGAGAAACGGCGCGGCCGGCGGCTCGACCCGCGCCGCGGCGCAGCAGGCCTGCAGGACCGATTGATCGAAGCGCGCGTTGTGGGCGGCCAGGAGATCCGTTCCCGTCAGCAGAGGCTTGATCTTGGGCCAGAGCTCGCCGAACGCGGGCTGATGCGCCACGTCTTTCCACGTGATCCCGTGGATGTAGGTGAACACGAACGACGGGCGCGGCGGACGAATGGGGTGACTTTCGCGTTGGACGATGCGATCGCCCTCGACGCGCACCAAGGCGACGGCGCACGCGCTGTCGGGACCATAGTCGGCGGTTTCGAAATCGATGGCGACGAAGGAGTTCGTGTCGCGGTGGTCGCGCTTCACTTTGGCTCGTCGGCCCTCTGCGGATCTTGGGTCTGAGTCGAAGCTTCCCACATGTCCTCCACTCTCTCGCGGATTCCTACCAGAAGGAACAGCATCATGGCGACGGCGAGACTGAGCATGCCCGGCCAGAACGTTCCGTTTCCATCGGCCGCCAAGACGAAGCAGACGGTTGCCGTACATAGCGCCGCCACTCCCACCAACACTCCGGCCGTGCAGACTCCCGTGCCGGTTCGCTTTGCCATCGGCGGCGTCCTTCAGTTCTGGAGGTGGAGTATAGTCGCGCCAAGAGGCCCGTTCACGAGTTTCTTCGCGAGTAACGCGTTGCGCATTCGGGCAACCCCTTTCCCACAAACCGCCTCGCCCGTGCATCCTCCCATGGCATGCGATTTGTTCCCATGTAGATGCCTTGGGAGAGCACACGATGCGCTGCGCCGTCTGCATGGAGATGTCCGGAGGCCTTCTGCGCTGCCGCGAGTGCGGCGCCCGCCTGATCGAGGCGAAGCACCGCGAGCTCATGGGCGTGCGCTACCTCCTGGGGCAGATCACGCG
Organism: Planctomycetota bacterium; assembly: GCA_016190155.1. Lineage (GTDB taxonomy): Bacteria > Planctomycetota > MHYJ01 > MHYJ01 > JACPRB01 > JACPRB01. The sequence goes on along the minus strand of JACPRB010000018.1, from coordinate 13,741 downwards.
CTGGGAACAGGAAGGCGCGCTCGCCTCCGAGAAGATCACGGAGCTCCGGGCCCGATATGAGGCGCGACGCGAGGGACTTATGGACGAGCTGCGCGAAACGCCCCCCGCGCCGGTTCCGGCGCGTCCGCCCCCGCCGCCTCCCCCGCCGCAACCACGGCCGCCGGAGAAGGCGCCGACTCCGCCACTCGTCCGGCCTCTTCCGCCGCCACGAGACGTGGTCCGCAACCTCTTCTCCGAACGCAACATCCGCTGGCTGTTGTCGATCGGCATCGGGATCTTCTGTGTCGCGCTCGCGATCTACGTGCGCACCCAGTGGCGCGGCATGAGCGCGCCGGTCAAAGTGGGCATCCTCTTCGGGGCGACGGCGGCGGCCGCGGGGGGCGGGGCGGCGCTGCGGCGCACGACGCTTCGCGTCACGGGCACGGCGCTCGTCGTCCTGGCCGCGATCGCGCTGCCCATCGATTTCCTCGGCGTCGTCCAATTCGAGCTCATGCCCGGCGTGCCCGCCGACGCGATCGGGTGGGGCGGTTCGCTCGTGTGCCTCGCCGCCTACGTGGCCGTTGCGGCGTGGCTGCGCGAATCCTCATTCGCCGCGATGGCCCTGGTCGCGGGGACGGCGCTGGCCTCCTTCACGCTGCGGCTCTTCCAGGTGCCCTGGGCAGTCGTGCCCACGTTCCTGCCGGCGCTGATGCTGGCCGGCGCGGAGGCGCGCGCCCGCTTCGTCCGCGAGGGGCTGTATCGCGAGCCGCTGCGATGGGGGCCTCCGTTCGGAATCCTCGCCGCCTTGACGATGTGCGCGGGGCTCCTGATCGCGGGCGAGTTGGATTTGCGCGCGCACTACGTCCCCTTGCAGGCGGCGCTCGGGGCGACGCTCGCGGCGGCCGTGCTGGCCGCGCGGCGCTCGCGCCAGGCGCGATGGACGTGGGCGGTGGCGGCGACGATGTCGGCCATGTTCGGGTTGACCGTGGTTCGGCTCGATCTGCCGGCAGGCGCCGTCTCCTCGTGGGAGGCGACGTTTGGAGCCGTGCTTTCCTTCGGATGGATCGCGATGCGGCGCGCCGACTGGCGGCGGCAGGCGCTGCCGTTCGTCGTCTTCGGGTCGGCATTCGTGGCGCTGTCGATCGGGTCGGCGCTGGTTCGGGGGGACCTGCACGCGCTGACGTTTGCCCTCACGCTGGCGGGCGCGCAGTACTTGACGCTGGGCTGGACGGGCCGCAACGGCTGGTTCTGGGGGGCGGGCGCGGCGCTGGGCGGCATGGCGATGTTGACGGGGCTTCTCGAAGAGCACGTTCAGGGATGGGGCTATCCGTTGCCCCTGGCCTTGTACGGTTTCATGCACGTGGGCGCGGCCGCGTGGTGGCGCCGTCGCGACGACACTTTCTATGTCATCGCGAACCTGGCGGCCGCGTGCGCCGCGGGAGCCGCGCTCGTCGTGATGGCGTTGTACACGCTCGTGTATTTCAACGAGCGGCACGCGCTGGGCGTGGTCTCCTGCGCGCTGGCGGGTCTCGTGTTCGGGGCGCTGGCCGCGATGCAGCGGAGCCGCCACATCAGCGACGTCGCGTACGGCGCGATCGGATTCGCGGCGGTGTACGCGCTGCGCGGACTGGGGATGCAAGCCGAATGGGTGGGCGTCGCGGTCATGGGGCTGGCGTTCGCGTACTTCGCGCTGGAGCGGTGGATCCAGAAGTGGCTCCTGCGGCCGACGCTCTCCACGGCGGTGCTCGCGACCATCGCGTGCGTGATCTTCGCGGCGGTCCAGGTGAGCGTGACAGGATTGCGCCTGCAGCCGGCGCTGGTGGCGATGGGCGTGGGCGCCTTCTATCTCGCGGCCGCGCGCTCCTCGCGTCATCCGTGGTTGGCTCATGTCGGAACATACCTGCTGGCGGGCGGCGGGCTCTTGATGATGGACGATGCGCACCTGCGATGGGACCTGCGGGCTGCGATGCTGATGCCGCTTCCGGCGGCGGGGATGCTGTGGGCATGGTGGGAGGCGCGTCGAGAGCGGCTGACGTTGGGATTCCACCTGGCGATATCGTCGTTCGTGGTGCTGGTGGGGCTGCTCGCGTTCGGGTTCTTGGACCTGCGGATGTACCGGCCGGAGCATCTGCCGGGAGCGATCGGTTTGGCCGTGGGGGCGGCGCTCATCGGCGGTTTCTGGGCGTTCGCGCGGCCGGAGAGGCTCGACACCCGGGCGCCGGCGAGCATGATGGCCTTCTTCGCGGCGCTCGCGTACATCCTGACGTTGAAGTACCTGGGTCGCGGGACGCCGTGGGGACCGCTCGTCGTGTTCGCGTTCGCTCCGGTCATGTGCGGGGCGGCTGCCTTGCTGCGGTCGCGATTCCCCAAGCAGGCGGGAGCGGTGGCGATCGTGTCGGCCGTTGTGACGTGCGTCGCCGTCGTGTTGGGATTCGACCGGGGCACCCGGGAGGTGCCCAGCGATCTGTATGTGGCGGCCGGCGCCGTCGCGCTGTATGGAGCTGCGGCATGGCACTGGCGCAGCCGCACGATGACGGCGTATGCGTCCGTCGCGATCGTGGCGCTGGCGGTTGCCGTGGCGCGGTTCAGCAGCGAGGGATCGATCGGAGTGGCCGCCCTGGCGCTGGGCGCGGCGGAGGTCTTCCGGCGGCGTCGGCAGGGGCTCGAACGTGGACCGGTGCTGGCCTCCGTGGCGTCGGCGATGGTGGCCGTGTGGGTCACGCTTGGCGACGCGCGCCAACTCACGGTGGCGCTCGGCGCGGCGTTCGCCCTCTATGCCGCGTGGGCGTGGTGGACGAATCGCGAGCGGTGGCTCGGATTGGCGCTCTTCTTCGCGGTGGGGACGGAGCTGTCGCTGTTCGTCTATCTGCGGGAGTTGGCGATCCCGCGGGCGTCGCTGTGCGCGATGACGGTCCCGATCGGACTCTTCGTAATGGCGTGGTTCGCGCATCGGCAGGATCGGGATCGGTTCTCGGTGCGGCTTCTGCTGGGCGCGGCCTGCGGTGCCCTCTTGGCCACGGCGGCCGGGTTCGACAACGCGCTGGACCGCGTCCTGAATCTGCTGGCGATCTCGGGCATGGCCGGAATGGCGGCGCTCTATCTGGGGCGGCCGAGAATGATGTATGCGGCGAGCGCGTCCCTGATGGCGGCCAACGTGGCGGCGATGATCGGCTTCAAGCTGCCGGCGACGCAGGTGCTCGTCGAGGTGGCCGCGATGGCGCTCGTGCAGGCGCTGGCGTCGCGCGCGCTGGGGGGAAAGGCGCACGCGTATTCGCGTCCTTTCTTCATCCTGGCGCTCTTGGCGGGGGCGGGCGTGATCGCGATCGGTCTGACGCAGCCGACCTACGTGACCGATCCGAAGGACTGCTTGGCGGCGGTCGGGGGGTTGCTGCTGACGGCGGGTCTGTTCGCCGTCGCGGGCCGATCGGAACGCAAGCCCGCCTACTATTACCTGTCCGCGATCAACGTCTTCGGCGCGTACTTGATGGGGTTGCACCGGTTGGAGCTGGGCGGTGTGCACGTTCCGGTGGAGGCGTATACGGCGCCGCTGGGAGCGGCGATGATGGTATGGAATGTCCACGTTTTGCGCGATCAGCTGGAGCGACGCTGGACGATGATGCTGGAGGCGCTGGCGCTCGGCGTGCTGACGGTCCCGTCGTTGGTCGTATCGTTCGAGGCCGGCGAGGGGTGGCACGTCTTGATGCTCTACGGTCTGGCGCTGGCGGCGGTGCTGGCGGGCATGATGTTCCGGCGCAAGGTCTACCTCTTCGGCGGCACGGCCGCGATGGTGGTTCAGACGGTGGGCAAGGTCGTGCAGTTCCTGGTGCGGCGCGACACCTCTTGGCCGGAGTGGGGGATGATCGTGGGAGCGGTGATCATCCTCTTGGCGGCGCTGTTCGAGTCGCGCAAGGCGGGGTTCGTTCGCGAGCGCATGGACGCGCTGCGGGTCGGGGCGCGGAAGTACCTGGCGGATTGGCGCTGAAGCTGTCACGTGCCGCCTGAATCGTGTAGTTTTCCCCATGCCGCGGTGGATCCGGGGTGCGGGCGCGTGGATCGCGGCGTCGTGCGACTTCGCCCTTCCCGCGGGCACGCCACCCAAGGCGATCATTCTTGGGAGCGGCTATGTCAGCGTCCCGCGCATGATGAAGGTGAGAGTGCTGTTGGGCTGAGAGGGCCGCGCTCAACTTGACACGCGCCGGAGCGCTGTTAGACTCTCTCCCGCCCTCATGAGATGCCCCTTCTGTCGAAAGGACAACGATCGCGTCGTGGATTCCCGTTCCGCCGAGGAGGGGAGCATCGTGAGGCGGCGCCGCGAATGCCTGGCGTGCGGGCGGCGGTTCACGACGTACGAGAAGGTCGAAGCGCCGACGCTGTACGTGATCAAGAAGGACGGCCGCCGGGAGCTGTTCGACCGGGAGAAGATGAAGAGGGGCATCCTGGTCGCCTGCGCCAAGCGCCCCGTGCCGCTTCAGAAGATCGAGGAGCTCGTCGGCAAGATCGAACAGGACCTCTTCGACAAGCACGATCGGGAGGTGCGGGCCAACGCGATCGGCGATCTCATCATGCGCGAGCTGCGCCGCGTGGATCACGTCGCCTACGTGCGGTTCGCCTCCGTCTACCGCGCGTTCAAGGACGTGACCGAGTTCATCAAAGAGCTCAAGCCGATGCTCAAATGAATCCCCGCCGAATCGAGAAAATCCGCAAGCGCGACGGCCAGGTGGAGCCCTACGATGAGGCCAAGATCGCCGAATCGATCCTCCAGGCGGCGCGCGGCGCGGGACGGGAGGATCGGTCGCTGGCGGCGGATCTCGCGGGCGTGGTGACGATGTACCTGGAGCGCACGCGCAACGGCCATGTCCCGACCAGCGCCGAGATCCGGCGCCTCGTGGAGAAGATCCTGATCGATACGGGGCACGCGGAGATCGCGCGCGTCTTCGGGGGCGATGCGGCTCCGGCCGCCGGGGAGCTCTTCCCGACGGAGCTCTTTCTGGTGGACGGAGCGACGCGCGACGAGGTCAGCGCGTGGGCGCGCGAGCGCATCACCGCCGCGCTGGTCAAGGAGGCGTCGATCGAGGAGCCCGTGGCGCGCGAGATCGCCGGCGCCGTCGAACAGTGCATCTTCCGTCAGAGCGAGCGGCGCGTCTCCACCACGCTCATCCGCGAGTTGGTCAACCAGGAGCTCCTGGCGCGCGGGTACGGGACCAAGCTGCGCAAGCAGCTCGTCGTGGGCTTGCCGAAGTACGATCTGGAGCGGCTCATCCGGCCCGAGGACGCCGCGCCGGATCCGGAGCGGCTCTGCCGCACGATCGGCGAGACCACCCTGAAGCAATACGCGCTCCAGGAGATCTACCCGCGCCAGGTCGCCGCCGCGCACCTGGAGGGGCGCATCCACATCCACGATCTGGAGTGTCCGCAGAAGCTCTTCTGGCACACGGTGCGGCTGGAGGCGACGGCCCCGACGTCGCGGGGTGTGACGGCGGAGTTGTCCGCGCGCGTGCGCGACCTGCGGCGGGCCGTCCGCCATTGCGAGATCCCGCGGGTGAACGCGCTCTACGCGGGGCGGCCGGGGGACGTCGATGAAGCGCCGTTCGTGGTCGGGGAGCTGGGGCCGAGCTGGGTGGGCGTGGACCTGGGGGACGGTCGATTGGCGTGCGAGCTCATTCGCTCGTGGAAGGAGTCGGCCACGCCGGAGTTCTTCGTCCAGGATGCGGCGTTTCACGACGGCACGGCGCTGCGTGAGGCGTGTCGCCTCGCGATCGAGCGCGGGCGGACGTTGTTCCTTTTCGAGCGAGGGACGGCGAACCGTTCGCGCTTTGATGCCGAGACGCTGGGCGGCGCGGTGACGCTCAACGTGGCGCAGGCCTTCTATCGGAGCGAGGGCGGGACGGATTTCTACGCGGAGCTTGATCAGGCGTTGGACGCGGCGGCGCGGGCGCACGCGGCGAAGCGGCCGCTCGTTCGCAAGGTCGCGCCGGCGGACGATCATTTGTATGCGATCGGGATGGCGGGGCTCGACGAGGCGGTGCGTCTCATGACGGGACGCGCGCCCGCGGAGGACGACGGGGCGCTGCGCGTGGCGCTGAGGATCGTGTCGTATCTTTTCTTCCGGGTCAAGGAGGAGAGCGGCCGGCACGGGCTGCGGATGGCGCTGCACGACGTCGCGGGCGGAGAGGTGGCCGGGCGGCTCATGCGGGTCGACGGCCAGATGTTCGCGCGCGCGCGCGGGTTGGCGGCCGAGTACAGCGTGGGCGGTCGGTTGTGGGGGGCGGCCGGGATGTCGCCTTTGGATCATGTGGCGATTCAAGCGCGGTTTCACACCCTTCTCCCGTGCGCGGCGGCCATGACTTCGGCGCGGCGATCGCTGTCCCCGGAGGATATGCTGACCCTGCTTCGACGCGTGCACGCGGAGACCTCGGCGGCGCAATTATGGGTCGCGTGATGCCGGGGCAGGTCACCAAGATGACGGCGAACGTCGTCGAGGTGAAGACCGAGCAGGGGGTGGTGCGCTGCGGGCTGCGCGGCCGGTTGAAGAAGGAGAGGCTGGTCGCGACGAAGCTGGCGGCGGTGGGAGACGAGGTCGAGATCGAGATCTCCGGCCCTGGCGAGGGGACGATCCACGAAATCCGGCCGAGGCGCACGAAGCTGTCGCGGCCGGATCCGTTGCGGCCGAGCCGCGAGCAGATCATCGCCGCGAACGTGGACACGTTGATCATCGTCATGGCGGCGGTGCAGCCCGAGCCGGATCTGCTGACGATCGACAAGTGCACGGTCATGGCGTCGGCGGGAGGGGTGGTTCCGGCGCTCTGCATGAACAAGATCGATGTGGGATCGCCTCCGTGGCTGCACATGTACTCGAAGGCGGGGATTCCGGTATTCCGCGTGTCGGCGATGAAGGGGGACGGGCTGGCGGAATTGCGGGCGTATTTGGCGGGGAAGCTGTCGGTGTTCCTGGGGCCGTCCGGCGTGGGCAAGTCGACGCTTCTGAACGCGATGAAGCCGGGGTTGGCGCTGAAGACGCGGGAGGTGAGTGAGCGGACCGGCGAGGGGCGGCACACGACGACCTGGGCGGAGGTCGTGGAGGTGGACGGCGCGCGGGTGATCGACACGCCGGGCTTGGAGGTGTTCGGGATGTGGGGCGTGACGGGGCAGAATCTGCGCGAGCACTTCAAGGAGTTCCCGCTGACGTGCAAGTTCCGGGACTGTTCCCACACGAACGAGCCGAAGTGCGCGGTGCGGGAAGGGGTGGAGCGCGGGGAGATCCACTCGAGCCGGTATGAGAGTTATCTCAAGATCCGTCAGATGTTGGTGGAGAGGCCCAGAGAGTGACAGAGGATCCAGAGAAGATCCGACCGGATCTCCGATTGATCGAAGGATTATCCGATCGCGCGCGAAAATACGGGTAGGATGGCGCGCATGGTGCCCGAGGTCGCGAGGCTCTTGGCGGAGGCGGAGGCCGTCTATGCGTTCGTGTTCAGCCGCGTGGAGCGCGATCAGGCGCTGGCGGAGGATCTGACGCAGGAGACGTTTCTGGCGGCGATGGGAGGCGGGTTCGAGCCGGAGCGCGGGCTGTTGAGGGGGTGGCTGTTCGGGATCGCCCTGCGGAAGATCGTCGATCACCAGCGCCGGCGGCGCTCCTGGTTCGGAAGTATTTCGACGGGGCGGCGGTGGCGGAGATCGCCTCGGAGGTGGGCGCGAGCGAGAAGGCGGTGGAGAGCCAGTTGACGCGGGCGCGCGCGGCCTTCCAGGAGATGATCGAGCGGTTTGCCCGGCTCGATCTGGAGGTAGGACGATGACGGACGAGCTTCTGCGCGACAACGTGGAGCGCCTTCTGAAGGACCGGCGGGAGGCGCCGTCGCCGGAGTTCCTGAAGCGGCTGGCGGGGCGGATGCGCCCGCAGGGGCATGGGGACCGGTCTGGTTTGGTGGGCTTGATCGTTATGGCTGCGACCGTGTTGGTGGGGTTTGTCGTGTGGCTTCTCAAGGATCAGGATGTCGCCATGTTTCCCGCGCAGGAAGCGCCATTGCCGCCGCGGGTGATCGTTCGGTGGGGAGACATGCGGTTCCGGGCGCCCGAGGATCATTGGTTCATCGGTTTCACGGCGGATGGGCGTGTTCTGGCGAAATCGGCCCCGAGTTTGTGGTGACGTTCGGCCGCTCGCCTATGAGGATTGTTCAGGTTCTCCCCGATTCTTGCCGATATTCCTACGACGAGTCGTTCCCTTTTGATGTGTCGCATGGAGTCAGGAGAGGGTGAAGGCCGACGAAAACCGTCGATCGGCATTTGACGAGGGCCTAACATGAGAGGGGTCATCCGCCGTTTGCTGGACGCGCTGCGGACCTATCTGCTTGCATAGCCGCGTCGCGAGATGGCCGGCGTTCATTCGTTCCGAGGTCGAACGGACGAACGGTTGAACGGTCGAACGGCCGAACAGTCATTTCGGTGAGGCGTCATGCAGCTCAAGAAGCTGGAGATGTGCGGGTTCAAGTCGTTCGCCCAGAAGACGGCGATCCACTTCGAGCCCGGAGTCACCGTCGTCGTCGGTCCCAACGGCTCGGGCAAGTCCAACGTCGTCGACGCGATCAAGTGGGTCCTCGGAACCCTCTCCTACAAGTCCGTCCGCGGCGACGAGATGATGGACGTCGTCTTCAAGGGCGGCGGCGGCCTCGGCCCGGCCGGCTTCGCCGAAGTCTCCCTTACGCTGGACAACTCCGACCACGCGCTCCCGCTCGAATTCGAGGAAGTCACCATCGCGCGCCGCCTGCACCGCGACGGCGTCGGCGAGTATACGCTCAACGGCTCCCCCTGCCGCCTCAAGGACATCCGCGACCTCCTCTACGGAACCGGCATCGGGACCGACAACTACTCCATCATCGAGCAGGGCAAGATCGACCGGCTGGTGACGACCGATCCGCGCGGCCGGCGCCTCGTCTTCGACGAAGCCGCCGGCATCTCCAAGTACCGCGCGAAGCGGAAGGAGACCGAGCTGCGCCTCGAGAAGGTCACCGGCGACCTCGAGCGGCTGCAGATGCTCATCAACGAAGTGCGCTCGCAGCTGCGCTCCGTGCGCGGCCAAGCCAGCCGCGCCGCCAAGTACAAAGAGATGAAGGACGAATACGCCGCGCGCCGCACCAAGCTCGTCGCGCACGAATACCGGCTGATGAGCGCGCAGGCGCGGGAGCTCGAAGAGCGGATCGCCGCGATCGAGACGGAACAGCGACGGCGAGCGGCGGATCTTGAAGCGGCCCGCGCGGAGCTGGCGAAGCTGTCGGAATCGCTGGCGGGCCTCGACGCGAAGGCCGGCGAGATCCAGCGTGTCCTGAGCGCGGCCTCGTCGCGCGCGGACTATCTCGCCAGCACGATCCAGCAGGGCGAGGCGCGCTTGGCGGACCTGGCGCAGGAACGCGCGCGGGCCGACCAGGAACGCGCGGAGGCGGCGGCCCGGGTGACGGAAGGCGAGGGCCTGCACGCGCGCATCGAGGCCGACCGCGCCGAGACGGAACGCGCGCTCGACGCCCTCTGCGCGCGCCTGGCGGAGACGCAGGAGCGGCTGCACGACGCGGCGCGCGAGTGCAAGCGCGTGCGCGAAGACCTGGACGCGAAGAAGGCCGAGGGGATCGAGCTGGCGCACAAGGAGTCCATGTACCGGACCGACCTCAACAAGGCGAAGGCGGACTCGGAGGCGCTCGTGCGCCGCCGGGAGCGCACCAGCGAGTGCGTGGCCACGTCGGAACGCGAGCTCATGGAGACACGCGGCAAGCTGGAGGAGCTGTCGGAGCGCCGCCGCGTTCTGGAAGGCGAGATCGAGGATCTCAAGACGCGGATTTCGGTGGAGGAAGACGAACAGCGGCGCCGCGCGGAGGAGCGGACGCGTCTGGAGGAGGAGCTGCTGCAGCTTCGCGCCGGGCGCGACCGGTCGGAGTCGCGCGCGGAGACGTTGCGCGACCTGCAGCTGTCGTACGAAGGGCTCGGCTCGGGCGCGCGCGAGCTGCTGCGCAACGGCCTGGCGGGCGTGCGCGGAACGGTCGTGGACTTGCTCGACGCGAGCGACGAACACGTGCCGATGATCGAGGCGGCTCTCGGCGAGGCCGCCGGGGCGGTGGTGGTCGACACGATGGAGCAGGCGCGCGCCGCGTTGGATTACGTGCGGCAGCACAACTTGGATCGCACGACGGTCCTGGCGTTGGAGGCCTGCGGGCTGCGCGAGCGGCGGCAGGCGCCGCTGCTGGCGGGCGTGATCTCGCGGGCGAGCGACGTCGTCCGTTCCGCGCCGGACGTGGCGCCTCTGGTGCAGACGCTGCTGGGCGAGGTGCTCTTCGTGGAGGGCGCGGAGGACGCTGGGGCGCTGCGCGAGCTGTGGTCGGTGCGCGGGACGATGGTGACGCGCTCCGGCGAGGTGTACGACGGGCGCGGCCTGGTCACGGTGGGCGCGCGCAAGGCGGGGCTTCTCGCCCGGAAGGTGGATCTGCGCAAGCTGGAGAGCGAGATCGGCGAATTCACCCGGCTCATCGAGGATCGCGAGGCGCGGCGCCGCGCGCTGGACGCGGCCGTCGCGGAGGGGCAGGAGCGGCAGAAGGCGCTTCGCCAGGAGATCTACGAGAAGGGCGTGGCGCTGACGGAGGCGCGTACGCACGTCGAACAGCTCGACAAGCGCGCGGCGTTCCTGGGCGGCGAGGTGGAGAACGCCTGCCGCGAGCTGGAACAGATGGAAGTGGAGGCGGCGGCGCTCGCGGAGCGACAAGGGCGTCTCGATGGGCTGTTGGCGGAGCTGGCCGGGCTCAAGGAGGAGCTGTCCGCGGAGGCGGCGACGCTCAACGAGCTCATCGCGCGTTACGAGGAAGGGCGCGCGCAGATCCAGTCGGAGCTCACGTCGCTCAGCATGGAGCGCGCGCAGGCGGAGGAGAAATACCGGGGGCTTCAGCAGCAGGTCGAAGGCGTTCGTCGCGATCTGGAGCGCCAGCGCGAGATCGTGCGGCGCAACGAGGAGCACGTCGCGGAGATCGACGCGCGCGGCGCGTCGGTTCGCGCGGAGATCGAGTCGCATCGCGCGCAGCAGGCGCAGCTGGTACGGGAAGTGGAGGGGCATCGGCAAGCGCTGGCGGTGATCGACGAGGATCGCGCCGGGGTGCGGGATCAGGCTCAGGCTCAGGAAGGGCGCATGCGCGAGGGGGAGCAAGCGGCGGCGGTGGCGGCGCAGCAGGTCTCGGAGCTCAAGATCCAGCAGGCGCGCGAGCAGGTGGAGCGGGAGAACTTGGTGCAGCGGGCGCAAGAGGAATTCCAGATGGATTTGGGGACGCTTCCCGCCGAAGAGGAGCCTCTGGATTGGGAGGCGCTCGGGAGGGAGGCGCAGGAGCTGCAGGTCAAGATCGCGAACTTCGGGACGGTCAACGTGGTGGCGCTGGAGCAGCTCAAGGAGCTGGAGGCGCGCGACGGGGAGCTCGTGGGGCAGCACGAGGACATCACCCGGACCAAGCGGGAGCTGGAGGAGCTGATCCGTCGATTGAACACGGAGTGCCGGATCAAGTTCGAGAAGACGCTCGAGTTCGTGCGCGAGGAGTTCAACGGCATCTTCCGCAAGGTGTTCGGCGGCGGCAAGGCCGACATCGTGCTGGAGCAGGCGGAGGGCGTGGATCCGATGGATCAGGGGCTGGAGATCATGGCGCGCCCGCCGCAGAAGGACCAACTTCCGATCTCGCTGTTGTCGGGCGGCGAGAAGTCGCTGACGGCGTTCTCGATGGTGATGGCGCTCTTCCGGGCGAACCCGAGCCCGTTCTGCATCCTGGACGAGGCGGACGCGGCGCTGGACGAGAAGAACGTGGACCGGTTCGCCGGGATCATCAACGAGTTCGTGGGCGAGACGCAGTTCATCGTGATTTCGCACAACAAGCGCACGATGTCGACGGGCGACGTGCTCTACGGGGTGACGATGCAGACGCCGGGGGTGTCGACGATCGTCAACGTGGACCTGCACGGCGGCGAGGGGCTGGAGCTCCTGCGGGGTCGCCGCGATGAGATCCGCCGGGCGCGCGCGGAATCGTCGGTGAAGAAGCAGGCGGCGATGTCGGAGCTGCAGGCGGCGGCGGCGACGGCGCTGGCGGAGGAGGGCGCGGAGGGAGGACCCTGAGGGGAACAGAGGACCTTGAGAGGAATCCAACACCAGAGGACGCAGAGACACAGAGAAGCCCCGCGACTGTGGCTCACGTTTGAACCGCGCCAGCGGGGTAGTCAGAGGGTGAACGAGGAAACGGTGGCTAAAGGCAGCGTGGCGACGCGCTCGGAGAGACGGTACGATCGCTTCCCAGGATAGACGACCCAGAGGCTATCGAGGCGGAGGTCTTCCAACGCCACCCACATGGAGCGGGTCATCGTGGGGGCGTCGGCGTATTTCATCTCGAACCCGTGGCGCTTCCCGCCGCGGAAGATCAGCAGGTCCAGTTCGGCGCCTCCGTGCGTCCGGTAGAAGTACGCGTCGCGATCCGCTTCCAGGCGCCGGATGATCTGCTCCACGGCGAATCCCTCCCAGGAGAATCCGAGGGAAGGATGCGTCAGGAGTTCCCGTTCGGTGCGCACGCCCAGGAGCGCATGGAGGAGTCCGGTGTCTCGGTAATTTTCAAGGAATGCGAATTTGCGGCGCGCGCGACACCCTCGGCTGCCGGGCCGGCGTGAGCGGCACCTCCGTGAATTCGAAGGGGGCTCCTTTATTCTGGACTCCATCCGCGGGTGCGGGTTTAATTTCGCTCCCATGGAACGTACTTTTTGTATGATCAAGCCGGACGGCGTCCAGCGCCGGCTCGTCGGGAAGATCGTCCAGCGCCTGGAGGAGAAGGGGTTGCGGATCGCGGGCCTGAAGCTGATCCGCATGGAGCACAAGACGGCCGAGAACCTGTACTCGGTCCACAAGGGCAAGCCGTTCTACGACGGTTTGGTCAAGTTCATGACGTCCGGCCCGGCCGTCGTGATGGTGGTGGAGGGCTTCAACGCGATCGAGGTCGTGCGCAAGCTCATGGGCGCGACCTTCGGGTTCAACGCGGAGCCCGGCACCATTCGCGGAGACTACGGCTGCTCCAAGGGGTTCAACCTCGTTCACGGATCGGATTCGGTCGACTCGGTCAAGCGCGAGCTGCCCATCTTCTTCACGGAGAAGGAGCTTGTCGCGTACGAGCATCCGGATCTGGCGTGGGTGGTCGAGGAGCCGGAGAGGAAGTAGTTTCCTGGCGAGCGCCTATAGACTCCGAGGAGACCCTTCGCTACAATTCGACCCCCGCAAAGGAGGACGTGCGATGGCCGAACTGCAGGCAACGGAGGTCCGCAAGGGCCACATCGTCAAGTGGAACGACCAGTACTGGAGCGTGATGAGCGTCGATCACATCACCCCCGGCAACTGGCGCGCGATCATCCAGATCAAGATGCGCAATCTGCAGACGGGCGCGTCGCTGCAGCAGCGGTTCTCGTCGGGGGACAAGCTGGAACAGGCGTTCCTGGAGATCCACGACGCCGAATTCTCCTACCAGAGCGGTGAGACGTACGTGTTCATGAACACACAAACGTACGAGCAGTACGACATCCACAAGGACATGCTCGGCGACGATGTGCAGTGGCTGACGCCGAACCTTGCCTGCAAGATCAATTTCCTCGACGGGCGCGCGGTGAGCGTGGAATTGCCGCCGGCGGTGGATTTGAAGGTCGTGGAGACGGAGCCGGGGCTTCGTGGGGCGACCATCACGAACGTCTATAAACCGGCCAAGCTGGAGACGGGCGCGGTGGT
>JACPRB010000130.1 GCA_016190155.1 Planctomycetota bacterium | reverse complement strand
GCGCTGGGTCTGAACGAAGCGGCGCTCGATGCGTACGGACAGGCTTTGGAGGCCTCACCTCGGACGACCCGCGCGCGGGCGTCGCAGGCGCGCTTGCTCTACCAGTCGGGGCGCGACGCGGAGGCCGTGGCCGCCGTGGGGGAGCTGTTCGCGAAGTACGCCGACACGGTGAAGCCAGCGGAGCGGGTGGAGGCGACCGTGGTGCGGGGTTTGGCGCTCCTGCGTGGGGGCGATACGTCCGGGGCGGACGAGGCGTTCGCGGAGGCATTGCGGATCGATGCGAAGAACGCGGAGGCGCTCAACGGCAAGGGCGTGGTGTGCGCGCTGGGCGGGCGGCCGAAAGAGGCTGCGGCTCTCTTCGTGGCCGCGCTTCGCGCGAATCAGTATCTCATCGAGGCGTGGACGAACCTCGGCGTGTGGGCGTTGATCGCGGGGAAGTCGTCGGAGGCGGACGGGATGTTCGCGGCGGCGGTGCGGCGCGATCCGACGTCGGTGTCGGCGTTGGCCGGGCAGGCCGCGACGCTCGCGGTCAAAGGACAACCGAAAGAGGCGTTGGCGAAGGTGGAGGAGGCGCTGCGGATCGACCCGGAGTATTTCTACGGACGGTATGTGCGCGGGTGGTTGCGGCTGCAGGAAGGCGATCACGAAGGGGCGTTGCCGGACTTCCTGGGAGCGCTGCAGGCGGAGTATCATTTCCTGCCGTCGCATGCCGGAGCCGCGATGGCCTTCTTGCGGGCGGCGAGTCATAGCGAAGCTCAGGCGTTGCTGGAGACGGTGCGCGATTTCGACGGGAGCCGGGCGGCGACGCATATCACGCTGGGGTGCGTCCTGGCGGCGCGGGGCAGGGGGCCGGAGGCCGAAAGGGTGTTCCAGCGGGCGTTGGAACTGTCCTCAGGTCCGGATCCGCTCCTGGCGTACGGGCGGGGCTATGTCGCGTACAAGCACGGCGATGCGGACGTGAAGCAGCGCCTGGTCGCGGCGAGATCTCTCTTCCAGCATGGGGCCGGGATGCAGACGACGAATCCCGGGGACGGGGAGTGGGTCGCGCGGTGCGCCGAGGCGGTGGGGAGAATCACCGATTGGCAGGACACGGACGTGTTGTTCGACGATCGATTCGAGAGACCGGACGGGGCCGTCGTCGGGGGCGGTTGGATTCAGGCGGACAAGACGCATGGCGTGGCGATTGACCTCGCGGGCGGACGCGTCCGCTTTTCCGGCAAGCAGACCAAGGAGATGGGGCTGACGCGCCTGGAGCGAGAGGATGTGCGGAAGCAGGATTTCCTGAGCTTCGAAGCGACGCTGCGGCCGGAGTCCGGGCGGTGCGAGTACGGCGTGTCGGTGTACTTCGCGCGGCAGAGCGAGACGCAGTGGATGGGGCTGCATGTGGGCGTGGATTTGGGCGGCCGCCTGCGGTATCGGCAGGCGGGGAGCGTGGAGTTCGCCACGTCCCGTCTGGACTACAGCGGAACGGAGCCGGCGAAGTTCGAGCGACCGGATCGAAATGAGATCACTCTGCGGGTGCAGCGGCGGGCGGAACAACGCGGGGCGTACGCGTTCGATATATCGGTGTGGAGCGCGTCGAAGTCGGAGTGGATCCCGGCCGTCAAGGGGCTGCCTGTGCATGCGTTAGGGTCGCATCCGAGCTACCGGGTCGGGATCTGGGCGCGGGCGCCGCTCGGGCAGTCGTACACGTTATGGGCGGACAACGCGCGGGTTCTGCTGAAGCGGGCCGGGCCGTAGCCTGGAGCGGTCATGAAGAATCCCAAGTTGCAAGCAACCAATACGGTCTTGCGGTCCGGTTGTTTCGGGAGTCTGGATTTGGAACCCTATCGATGAAGTACTGCGTTCTTCGCGAAGGTTTCATGCGACTATCTGAAGCTGCTCGAGGGTAACTCCATGGGTCTGCAGGGTAGTCGCCGGAGTGCTTATGAGGAAGGCAGGAAACCAGGAAAGGAAGGAGGATCCCCTCATGCTTGCCTCTTCCTCCTGGCTTCATGGCTTCCTTATAGTATTCTCCGGACAGAAAATGGGGGCGAGCCACTCCTGGGTCTCGGAATTGGGTTGCGGCGCGGCCGCGTTGGAATCTGGGATTTGCTTGGGAGTTGCTGGTTGCGGTTTGGGATTTTCCCGCCGGCCTTGCCTGATCGGAGGGTGCCGATGCGCGGACGAGGATTCACCCTGATCGAAATCCTCGTGGTGATCGTGATCATCGGCATCCTCGCGTCGCTGGTACTCGTCGGCGTGATCTCGGCGCTCAACAGCGCGAAGCGCAGCAGCACGGAGCAGCTGATCGAGCAGGTCAAGGCGGCGTGCGAGTCGTACCGGATTCGCTGGGGGGATTATCCGCCGAGCACGCTGGCCGAGTTCAAGGCGCGCCTGCCGAACGATACGAACAACGGCGCTGAGGCGCTGACGGCGTGCCTGTCGAGCCAGGACCGGGGCGGCATCCTCTTTCAAGCCACGCATGTCGATTACTACGGCAACGTGGACGACGACCGGGTCGACAAGAACATCACGAACTGGTATTTCGGGGACAACCAGCTGCGCGAGATTCTCGATCTCTACGGCCAACCGTTGATGTACGTGCATCACAAGGACTATGCGCGGTCCGCGCCGGGCACGACTCTGTACCGGTTGAGGGCGGGGAAGGTGGACGTCTCGCTCAAGCCGGCCAGGGCGGAGGCGACGAAGACGTTCGCGTGCCCGGACAAGTTCCAGATTCTCTCGGCCGGCAAGGACGGGGTGCCGGGGAGCCAGGATGATCTCGTTGGATGGTAGGCGCGTGTCGCGAGCGGGCGTCACGCTCCTGGAAATGATCGTCACGATCGTGATCATCGCGATGGTTCTGGGGTTGTCCGTGGTGGTGTTCCGGAGCTCGAATCGCGACCTCGGAGTGAGGGCCGCCGCCAATCATTGCGTCGCGCTCGTCCGCAGCGTCAGCGAGCACGCGCGCGCGCAGCGGATCCCTTCGTGGATCGTGCTTGATCTGGGAGAGCCGTCCATCCACACGTTGACGGAGGAGACCATCCAGGCCTGGAATTTCGAGGACGACCGGGGCGCATTCGGGCAGCGCGCGACGACGAAGGGCGTGAGGATCGTGCCGGGACGGGAAGGATTGGCGTATCAGTTCGGACGGTCGAGCGCCGTTCAAGGGGCGGAAGTGCCGGTGGCGGCTCCCGATCAGGGGATCGGCCTGGAGTTCTGGCTGTATCGCCTGCCGGGGCGCGGGCGACAGACGGTGTGCACCATGGGTCGGCAGGTGGAGGTGGTGATCGACGGGACCGGCAGGCTCACCGCGACGGTCTGCGGCGTCGCCATGGACTCGAAGGATGCGGTCCTTCCGATGGGCGCGTGGGTGCACGTTCGGGCGATGCACAGCGGATTCGAGGGGAGACTGTTCGTCAACGGCGTGCAGGTGGACGCGCGGAGGGGGCGCACCGCGTGGGCGCAAGCGGAGCGGTTGATCATCGGCGCGGAGAAGGACGGCTTCGTCGGGATCGTGGACAGCTTCCGCATAGGGCTGATCATCGCGCGTGACAAGTACTTCCTGCCCCGGGAGACGCGGTTCGTGCTGCCGAGCGGGACGCCACAGGCGGACGATCAGTTCGTCATCGGCTTCACGCCGGAAGGGAGGCTCGATCCGGCGCGCCATCCCGGCCCGGTGAGTTTCACGGTGAAATCGCCGGCGGACGAGAAGACGATCACGATTTCGCCGCTGGGGGTCGTGGTCCGCTGAACCGCAGGAGTCGTCGAATGAGGGATGATGTTTGCGCAATTGACGGGCGGCCGTCGGGGTATCATAGGTGGCGAAGGAGCGGGATTCCGGCATCGAGCCGGGAGACCGCTTTTTTTCAACGACCCGAGATGAAGCTGATCAACCGCGGATCCGTGGTTGCTTCTCTTGAATTCGTTATCGCTTTTAGCTTTGTCGCGGCTCACGGAAGAAACCGCCGTGAACGATCGAACGGCTGAACGATTGAACGGGTGAACGGATATGATCATGCGCCGCCGGACGGGCCTTGCGCTCGTGTTGGTGTTGACGATCATCCTCGCGCTCGTTCTCATCGCCACGCCGTTCGTTCTGTCCATGATCAAGCAGGAACGGGTGGCGACGACGGAGAAGGCGGAACGCCAAGCCACCTACGGCTCCGAAGGGGTTCGCAACTTCGGCGTAGCGACCCTGCTGGGTGGACTCGACGCCAACGAGCGCCAGGGGACGACCGGCGTTTGGAACACCCCTTACTCGGACGTGGAGTCGGAGTTCTCGATCGACCTACGCGATTCGCGATTGGCCTCGCTGAAGATCCTCGACCCACACGGGAAGATCTGGGGCGTCACGGCGGAGGATGAGCAGGCGAAGATCGACATCCGGACGGCCCCCGAGCGCGTCTTGCAGACGCTACGCACGTATGTGGATACGCGGGTGATCGACCTCAAGGACGTCACGACGATGTACGCGGGACGCAACGCGCGCTGGATCTTTCCCCAGAGCATTCGGGGAACGGGGCCGTATCCGCCGTCGCCTTCAGGGGTGCTCGTGGACGATGCGACTCATTACGGGCGCGACGCGACGGTGCGATTCGTGGGGCCGGGCTCGTCGGCCTTGATCACGCGCGTCCGCCGGAACTTCCTGATCAGCGATGGTTGGCCGGTGATCGAAACGGTCGATCCGGCACCGCCGGGAGCGACGATGGTCGAGGTCGAGGCGCGGCATCCAGTCAACCTGAATACCGCGCGGCGGGAAACCCTCGCCGCGTTGCTGGAGGGGATACGGATTGACGTCGGGCTGCAGCAGCGCGACGAGATCAGTCGCCAGGAGGCGCTGGACTTGGCGGCGCAGATCGCCGGACGGACGATCGAAAGCTGGCAGGAATTCGCCCAGTTCCTTGAGCAGTCGAATGTGGGAACTCCGCTGGATCGACTGGCGGTCCTCCTCAATTTCATGGATCCGACGAACGCGGATCTCGACGGTACGGGGACGATGCCGGGGTGCTTCGTGTCGCACGATACCGCGACGCTGCAGACGCGCGCGATGATGAACACGCCTGCGGGCACGCCGGTGTCCGGCGTCGGCTTTCGGGAAGTGCTCGACGTGGGGCCGCCGGTGCCGACGACGTGGACGCTGGAGAGCCAGCACGATTTCGACGCGTTCTTCAGGGCCGCCGCGGCTGGCTCGCAGGCGTATGCCGCCACGCCACCGATCCCGATGACGTCCTTCCGAGGATATCCGTGGGGCGGACGCATCGTGACGTTCCCCAACGCGCCGCCCAATCCCAGCGACAAGACACGGTCCGTGCAGGCGTACATTCAACTGGACCATGCGCGCGACATGCGTGGAGTCGGCCAGTACCTGAATTTCCGAGACCACTTCGACGCTGAGATCGAGGGGCGCGCGCTGAATGGCGGACCGCAGACGTATCCCTGGAGAAGCGCGTTCGCGAGGAACCCGGAGCCGCCTTCGCCGACCGCCCTCCTCAACGCGCCGGACATCGCCGCCGGCGGGACGGAGTTTTGGGTTCGCTTCGACGCGATCGCGCCCATCGTGCTCTTCGACGTCCAGGAGTCTCCCATGGCGAATCGCATCACGCTGGAGCACACGGGAACGGATCTATTGCTGACGGTTACGGACGCGACGCTGCCGGATCCGAATCCGAAGGGCATCGACAAGGGACTGGCGGAGATCCGTATG
>JACPRB010000128.1 GCA_016190155.1 Planctomycetota bacterium | reverse complement strand
GTGCAGGGGACCCTGAGAAGAGGCTCTCATGCTCGATAAGCCTGCCGCGACTGCTACCCGCATTTGAACCATGCCGGATCTGGGAGCGCCGTGGCGGGCGCGACATTAGAATGCTCTAATCATGGGGCTTCGTCCCATTGCATCCGAGCGACCCGCGCACTATACTTGCGCCCTCGCATTCCATGTTCTCACGCATCCTAATCGCTAATCGGGGCGAGATCGCCCTGCGCGTCGTTCGCGCCTGCAAGGAAATGGGGATCGAGACGGTCTGCGTCTACTCGGAGGCGGACCGCAATGCCATGTACCTCAAGCAGGCGGATTACACGATCTGCATCGGCCCGGGCCCGGCGCAGAAGAGCTATCTCGACATCTCCAGGATCGTCAGCGCCGCGGAGATCAGCGACGTCGACGCCATCCATCCTGGGTACGGTTTTCTGTCGGAGAACCCGCACTTCGCGGAGGTGTGCGAGAGCTGCAACATCAAGTTCATCGGCCCCACGCCGGAAGCCTCCCGCGCCGTCGGAAACAAGGTGGCCGCGCGCGAGTTGGCCAAGAAGGTCCGCATTCAGACCGTGCCCGGCAGCGAGGGCCCCGTCAAGGACGAGAAGGAGGCCGTCGACGTCGCCCATCGCATCGGGTACCCCATCATCATCAAGGCTGCGGGCGGCGGAGGCGGGCGCGGCATGCGGGTCGCGCACAACGACGTCTCGCTCGTGAACAACTTCCTGGCCGCCCAGGCCGAGGCGGGCGCGGCGTTCAAGGACGGGACCCTCTTCATCGAGATGAACGCCCGGCTGCAGGTCGAGCATCCCGTGACGGAGCTGGTGACGGGCGTCGATCTGGTCAAGGAGCAGATCCGCGTCGCCGCCGGAGAGAAACTGCGGATTCGCCAGAACGACGTGGTCCTGAACGGCGTGGCCATCGAATGCCGCATCAATGCCGAGAATCCCAACAACGGCTTCAAGCCGTGTTCGGGCACCATCACCGGGTACTATCCGCCCGGAGGCCCCGGCATCCGCCTGGATTCCCATGTGACGGCGGGGTACGCGATCCCGCCGTTCTACGATTCGATGATCGGCAAGCTCATCGCCCATCGGCGGACGCGCGAGGAGACGCTCAGCGCGATGCGGCGCGCGCTTTCGGAGTTCGTGGTGGAGGGGGTGCCGACGACGATTCCCCTGCACCTGGCGATCTTCGACCACACGCAATACATCAAGGGCCAGGTCGATACGACCTTCATCGAGTCGTACTTCTCAAAGTAGGCTCAGATCGCCCCCCGCGTCTCCGCGGCGATGATCAGAGCGATGAGGGTCACTGCGGCCGCCACCATCAGGAAGACCGGCAGGAGCGCCGCGAAGAGCGCCCGGCCTTTGGAGAGGCCGTGCACCGCGCGGAAGCCGTGGTAGTTTCCGACGCACGCCATCACCAGGTGGACGATGCCGCCCGCGCAGGGAATCAGCCCCCACACGGCCGCGCCGCTGTTGTAGGCGACGATGCGAAGGGTGCCTTGGTAGGATCCGCGGCCGCCCAGCAGCTTGAGCACGAGGTGCCAGATCGCGGCTCCGACGTAATTGCCCATGACCACCGCGACGTACGTCAGCGGAAAGAGCGCGAGATATCCGGCCGCGCCGGCGGCGTAAGCCCAGCCGGGGGCGTCGTGCCCGAGACCGACGGCCAAACCCACGAGGGCGAAGAGCGGCAGCGCCAGCGCCAGCATCTGCACCGTCAGGAACCACGCGTAGGCGTGAGGCTTCGCGTGCCCGCCCTCCGCCGGCAGTCTCCGCCAGAAGTCTCCGGACGAGAACTGCGACGCGGCCCAGGTCGACCACCATCGCCGGAACACGCCCTTCTTCGATCGATCTTCCCAGGGGCAATACGCGACCTCGCCCGTGAACTCGACGGCGGGCGGGGCCTGGGGCGTCGCCGTCCGAACGTCCTCTCCGCAGTACTTGCAGATCGCGGCTACGACGCTGATCTCCTCGGCGCACCATGGACAGCGCTGGACCATCACGCGCCGGCAGGAGGGGCAACTCGATGCGGTCTTCTGAACCTTCTCGTGGCAGAACGGGCAAGCAAGAATCATTTCCGTGGTTCTCCTCTGCGCGTTAGACGCGCTGCGGGAGAGGAGCGTGACAAGGAATTCGCGGCTCACTCGAGATTGGAATGTCGCCGGCGCATCTTCTCTTCGGAGATGCCCAACTCCTGCATCATGGCCAGCACGATGGAGTCGAGGTAAAGGAAGAGCGCTTGCTCGAAGAGGGAGCGGGCGGGCTGCCGGGAATCCGCGCCCCGTTCGAGCGCGGCGGGAACGACGATGACCAAGTCCGCCCATTGCGCCAGGGGTGAGCGTGCCCGCGCGGTCAATGCGACGCATCGCGCGCCGATCTTACGTGCCTTGCGGGCCATGTAGGCCGTGAGCTGGGTCCGTCCGGTGCCGGAGCAGGCGACGAGGACGTCTCCGCGCGAGATGCCCGGCGCGGTGATCTCGTCGGCCAGGTGGACATCGAAGCCCATGTGCATCAACCGTTGTCCGAAGGCCTTGGCGACCAGTCCGCTGCGGCCGACGCCGCTGATGTAGATGCGTTTGGCGCGCGCCAGCAGGCGAGCGAACCCTCGGGAGGCGTCCTCGTCGATCTTCGCCAGCACGGCCGTGACTTCGCGCACGACGACGTCGCGGTAGGCCTTCATGAAGCCGTCGCGGGTCGAGGATCGGTCATGCCTGGGCTTCATCCAGGACAAGGTCGGCCGCATCATAGGTCGGTCCCTCGAGACAGATTCGTGAGTAGCGCCAATCGGCTCCGTCCCGCACGCGCGTCACGCAGGCGCCGCACGCGCCCAGCGCGCATCCCATGCGGCGTTCCAGGGATGCTTCGCACGGGATCTGCTTCCGGCGCGCCGATTGGATGACGCGTTTCATCATGGCGTCCGGGCCGCAGGTGTAGATCATCAGATCGCGGCGGCGGAGTTTGCGGAGCCGGGTCTCCAGCAGATCCGTGACGAGGCCCTTGGAGCCGCGCGAGCCGTCCTCGGTGGCGGCGTGCACCTCCACGTCGAGGGCCGGGAAGTCGTCGACGCCCCATAAGGCCCCCGCCGTGCGTGCGCCGAAGAGGAGGATGATGCGAGGGTCATGGCCGCTTCGGCGGATCTGCTTGGCAAACAAGTGGAAGGGGACGATTCCGACGCCGCCGGCGACGAAGACGAAGATTCGCTTGTCTCGCCGCGGCGTGAAGCCTCTGCCCAGCGGCCCCAGAAACCCCACCTTGTCCAGCGGCCGTCGTCTCTCCAGGAGCGCCGTGCCGCGGCCCACGACGGTGTAGAGCAGGTCGACGCTCGTCCATGCGTCATCGTGGACGTGGGTGTCCCAGAAGCTGAAGGGACGTCGCAGCAGCGGCGCGTCGTTCTCCGGGTCGACGCGTACGTGGGCGAACTGGCCGGCGGCGATCGGCGCGTGGATGGGGGCGGCCAGGCGGATCAGCCAGCACCCCGGTCCGTACGGGATCTGCTTGACGACATAGGCGTCGCCGTTGGTGAGCTCGGGGCCGGGCTTCATGGTGCGCGTATCCTAGCGTCCCCGATGGGGAGTCACAAGATGGTTCGGGCACCGTTACTTGCGGGCCCGCCGGAGCGCCTCGCGAACCTGGTTCGCGTTGGGGTCGTCGGGGGCCAGCTTGAGAAAACGCTCCCAATCGGAAATGGCGCCGGTCAGATCCCCCGCCGCAAGGAGGGCCGCACCGCGATCCTGGAGCGCGGCGGCGTAGCTCGGAGCCAGCCCGAGGGCTCGCGTGTAGTCCGAGATGGCGCCGTCGACGTCCGCGCTCTTGAGACGGATCATGCCGCGAACATGGAAATTGAAGGCGTTCTTGGGATCGAGTTCGACGGCCTGGGAGGCGTCCTGCATGGCGCCGTTGACGTCGCCCTTCAGCAACCGTGCCTGGGCGCGGTTGGCGAAGAACGATGCCTCGCGGGGATCGATGGCGATCGCTTGCGAGTAGTCCTCGATGGCGGCATCCAAGTTGTCGCACTTGACATGCGCGTATCCGCGATTGCCGTATGCGGCGGCGTATCGGGGATCGGCTTGGATGGCGCGGGACGCGTCCGCGACGGCTTCTTTGAGAAGCCCCTTGCTGCAATAAGACGCGCTTCGGACGGTCAAGGCCACGGTATCGCCGGGGTTCAGTTGAATCGCCTGGGCACACGCCTGGATGGCGGCGTCGAGATCGTTCTTGTCGTAGTAATCCACTCCCCGTTGGGTCCAGGTATTCGACACGTGTCGCCTGAGACGTCCGTCCGGATCCGGAACGCGGGACACGTAAGGCGCCACGTGGGTGCAGAGGGCTCCGCCGATGTCGGGGCGGTTCAGGGCCTCCAGGAGCACCGCTTGGGCGCCGGCGCGTCGTGTGAGACACAAGGCAATCGCGCATTGGCCGGCCAGGGTCTCATCGGAGAGGACCTTCATCGTATCCGCCAGGAACACGAACGCGGAGTCCACGTCCATTCGTCCCAAGGCGTTGAATGCGAAGGCGATCAAATCCTGTTCCTGGCGCGTCCACGACACCTTGTCTTTGTCTCGTTCCACGAGCGGTCGGAGGAGGTCGGAGAGCGCCCGGACGGTCTGTTCGTCGTTGAACCGCACGCATTCGAAAAGATAGTCGTCGATCGTGGGAGCGCCGGCGGGACGGTCGGGACGCTCCAGGTCGAGTTGGAGGTCATGCAGGATCTCCTGCAGACGCTGCCGGCGGCGCCGGGGGGCGGACTCGTCTTCCTGTTTGCTCAACCCTTCGATGACATCGACGAGGCCCTGGAGATTCTCGCCGGGCCGCAGTTGGTCGCATCGCGAATACGCCAGGCGCGCCAGGCCGAAGTCGTGCGCCGCGAGCGCGAGGTCGCCGAGCTTGCGATTGACCTGGTAGCGGTCATCCGTCGCCATGCCGCCCGCCGGGCCGAGCAGGTCGTCCGCCTTCACCAGCGTCTTGATGGCGTCGCGGGCATCTTCGGGGAGCGCGGCGACCAGGCGCTTCGCTTGCGCCACCCGCTCGTGGGCGGAGGCTTGGGGAAGGGAAGGGGAAGGCATGCTGAACCAGCTCGCGAAGGCGAGGGGCGCCAGCAGCAACAGCGCCGCCCCGACGAGCAGAGGAGGCTTGCGCGTCCGCTTCCAGATCCGGTAGGTCATGGTGGCTGGACGGGCCATGATCGGATCCCCGTCCAACCAGTGCGCCAGGTCTTCCGCCAGCGCCATCGCGGTCTGATATCGCCGGGCCGGATCTTTCTCCAAGCACTTCATCACGATCGTTTCCAGGTCACGATCCACCTCGGGTCGGAGCGCGCGGACGGGTCTGGGGTCGGCCTCGACCACCTTGCGCAGGAGTTTGTACACGTTGTTGTCGCGGAACGGCGGCTGGCGGGTCAGGAGTTCGTAGAGCGTGGTGCCCAGGGAGTACACGTCGGAGCGCGCGTCCACGCGGCCGTTCCCCCAGGCCTGCTCCGGGCTCATGTAGGCCGGCGTCCCGACGACATAGCCGGTGACGGTAAGCCCTTGTTTGAGGTTGATGGACTTGGCCAGCCCGAAATCCATGACGTATACGTGCGGCGTGCTCGTCACGCGGCGGTTGCTCCCGGTGGCGCGGTGCGCGCTGCTGGAGGAACCGGAGGGAGACGTGATCATGATGTTGGCCGGCTTCAGGTCGCGGTGGACGAAGCCGTGGGCGTGCGCGTGGTGCACCGCGAAGGAGGCTTGGACCATGATCTCGACGAGCACGCGGATGTCGTCGCGGGTGAAGTTGGCCAGGGTCCTGCCCTCGATGAACTGCATGGCGATGTAATCGTCGGTGGCCTCGTAGACGGCGGCGATGTTGGGATGGGAGAGGCCGGCGGCGGTTTGCGCCTCGTGCTTGAATCGCGCCACTTCCTCCGGGAGATGCTGCCTGAGGAACTTGAGGGCGACCCATCGGCGCAGCTCCGTATCCCAGGCCTTCCAGACGTCGCCTTTGCCGCCCGCGCCGAGGCGGACGATGCGGATGTATCGACCGACGCGGTTCTCCGGATTGGTGGCCGCGAAGGCGGCTTCGGTGGGGAGGTCGGGCGGGCCGGGCAGATCGAATCGCGGCTTGCCGCCCTTCGTGGCGGGCTCGGCGCCGCCGGCGGCGCACTTGAGGTAGCCCCTGCGCACCAGAAGCTCGCTGAGCTTGGGGGCGGCCGCGCCGCGGGAGGCGCATTCCGCCTGCTCGCGCATCCAGTCCTTCACGTGCTCGGGTTGGATGAGCCCCTGTTCGACGAGGAGCAAGGCCAGGAGTCGATCCGTGTCGGGCGGCAAGGGAGACGTCACCAATGCAAATTTTAACTCATCCGGACCCGAAAAGGGCATGAGACAACCTTCGACAAATCCGCTCTGATTCGATAGAAACAGGATCCATGTTGCGAGGTCCGCCGTGACGCCTCTTCGTTTGGCCGCCGCGCTGGCCGTCGAGACCGGCCGGTTCCTTCTGAAGAATCAGCCGGGCCGGAGGAAGATCGCCTTCAAAGGCGCCCCGGGCAACCTCGTCACCGACATGGACCTCGCCTCCGAGGAACGCATCGTCGGCGCCATCCGGCGAACGTTCCCGGATCACGCCGTCGTGGCGGAGGAGCGCGGGACGACGCAGGCCGATTCGCCTCACCGCTGGTACGTGGATCCCCTCGACGGCACGACGAACTACGCGCACGGATTCGCCCTTTGGTGCGTGTCCATCGCGTTCGAATCGCGCGGCCGCATGGAAGCGGGCGTCGTGTATTGCCCGGCGCTGGACGAGCTGTACGTCGGCGTCCGTGACCGGGGCGCCACGCGCAACCGCAAGCCCATCCGCTGCTCGCGGGCCGCATCGCTGCCGCGGGCATTGCTCGCCACGGGGTTTCCCTACCAGCAGCGGTACAAAGTCGAGAACCTGCGCTACTGGGACGCGTTCATCCGCCGCGCGCAGGCGGTCCGGCGCGTGGGTTCCGCGGCGATGGATCTGTGCTGGACGGCCGCGGGGGCGTTCGACGGTTTCTGGGAGTTCCACCTCGGTCCCTGGGACATCGCGGCGGCCGCCCTCATCGCCGAGGAGGCGGGCGCGCTCGTGACGGATTGGAAGGGCGCCCCGGTCGACGTGTTCAAAGGCGAAGTGCTGGCGGCCAACCCGCGGCTCCACGGGGCGATGAAGCGCGTGCTGGCACGGGCGGCTCCGAGGAGGTGACGATGAGCGAGACCGAGAAGATCGTTCGGATGCTGGAGGAGGGCGGCGCGGAACTGCAGTGCGCCGCGGCGATGGTGCTGGGCGAACTGCGGTCGACGGCGGCGCGCCCGGCGCTGCTGAAGGCCCTCAAGAGCGACAACGAGACGCTGCGACTCTACGCCGTCGAGGCGCTCGGAAAGATCGATCCCAAGGAAGCCGCGCCGCATCTCGTGCCGATGCTGGCCACGTCCGGACGCCTGCGGGCGCGCATCCAGCAAGTCCTGCTGTCGATCGGGGAGGAAGTGGTTCCGATGCTGCAACGGCACATCGACAAGGCGGAGCCCGAGCTGCGCCGCGCGATCCTCGAGGTGCTGGGGCAATTCAAGGCGGTGGACCTGAGCGACACGATGTTCGACGCGCTGGCGGACAAGAATCCGGAAGTGGCGCGGCAGGCG
This sequence comes from Planctomycetota bacterium, assembly GCA_016190155.1. GTDB lineage: Bacteria > Planctomycetota > MHYJ01 > MHYJ01 > JACPRB01 > JACPRB01. The sequence continues at coordinate 12,552 of JACPRB010000128.1, read as the reverse complement.
GCCGAGGCGCTGCGCGCGCGGTTCGCGGGCGTGGCGGGGCCGGATCGCGAGAAGGCGGTCAAGCAAGTGGTGCGGTTCCTCGACCGGAAGCTGCCGCCCGCGTCCACCGTCGCGGGACTGCGCTTGTTGGGTGATCTGCGCGATCCCGCGGGCGTGCGCGCGGCCTTGGGATATGTCGACGGCAAGCGGGAGGTCTCCATCCGGACGGCCGCGCTGGAAGCCCTGAGCGTCATGGACCTCTCGAAGGACGCCGACCGGGTCGCGCCCAAGGTGCTCGCGCTGGTGGACGAGGAGCCGCTGGTGTCCGCCGCTCTGGCGGTGCTGGGGAAACTCGCGATCCCACGGGAGCAGGGCGATCGCGTGCTCCGCCTCCTCGAGAGCCGCCATGCGGCGGTGCGGCTCTACGCGATCCAGGCCCTGGGGGCGCTCGGGGGGGCGAGGGCGGCCGAGGGACTGGTGGCGGGGCTCTTCAGTCCGGACCGGCGCATCGCGGACGAGGCGACACGCGCGCTGCAAGGCAATCACGCGTTCGCTCCGGCCATTCTCAAGGCGTTGCAGGCGGAAGAGAACGTGGGGCGCGCCTGGAAGATCGCCGGCGTCCTGCGCGCGCATCGGGAGGCGATCGACGCGGCGACCGTGAAGGCGTTCCTGGCCAAGTGCCTGAAGCTGCACGAGAAGAACTCGGCGGTGGCGCAGGTCTACGGAGAAATCCTCCGCTCGGTGGCGCCGGCCGTCTTCCGCGACGCCGTGGTCAAGCGCGGGCGCGAGCTCATGAAGAAGCGCAAGCACGAGGACGCGGAACGTCTGCTGCGGTTGGTGGCGCAGGAGGACCTGGCGACGAGCGAGAGCGACTTCGCGCTGGCGGAGGCGCTCCTGGTGACGTTGCGCAAGGATCTGGCGACGGCGCGGTTGGACCGCAGCCACGCGGTGGGGTTGTTCTCCAAGCTCATCCGCCGGGCGGATTATCCGGTGGTCAAGGAGCTCGAGAAAGACGCGGCGATGGTCGGAGCGCCGAGTCTCCTCTATTTGGGGTTCGTGATGATCGAGCGGCAGGGCGCGGAGCGTGAGTTTGGGGCCGGAGTGCTCCGGCTCGTCGCCAAGAAGTTCGGCCGCGCCAAGGAAGGCGAGACCGCGCGCGCGAAGCTCAAGACGCAGGGAGCCTAGCCCGTTCCAGTCAAGCCTTCACGACGTTGCCCTGCACTCCGCGGAACACGTTGCGCGTATCGACGATCAGCTTGGCGTGCTTCGCGATGAGCGCGGCGTCGTAGGTGGTGTGATCCGTAAGCAGGATCACCGCGTCTTGCGCGCGCAGCGTCGCGGGCGTCAGCTTCACGTGCTTGAGCTCCAGGTGCGACCAGTGCCGCGTCTTGGGGAGCTTCGGGATGTAGGGATCGTTGTAGGCGACGCAAGCGCCCTTGCTCACCAGCAGGTCCATGATCTTCCACGACGGCGACTCGCGCGGGTCGTCGATGTCCTTCTTGTACGCCAGCCCCAAGACCAGGATCTTCGCTCCCGCCAGCGGGCGCTTGAGTGCCGCCTTGAGGCGTTCGACGACGTAGAACGGCATCTGGGTGTTGATCTCGCCGGCGAGGTTGATGAACCGCGTCTCGAAGCCGTACTCGCGGGCGCGCCAGGTGAGGTAGAAGGGGTCGATGGGAATGCAATGGCCGCCCATGCCCGGTCCCGGCGTGAACTTCTGGAATCCGAACGGCTTCGTGGCGGCCGCCTCGATCACCTCCCACACGTCGATGCCCATCTTGTCGAAACACATCTTGAGCTCGTTGACGAGCGCGATGTTCACGCAGCGGTAGATGTTCTCCAGCAGCTTCTCGGCCTCGGCGACCTCGAGGCTGGAGACCTCGACGACGCGATCGACGGCCGCGCCGTAGAGCGCGGAGGCGGCGCGCAGGCTGGCCTCGTCGAAACCGCCGACGACCTTGGGGACCTTGCCGGCGGTCCAGTCCTTGTTGCCCGGATCTTCGCGCTCGGGCGAGAATGCCAGCAGGAAGTCCTGGCCGCACTTCAGCCCGCGCTGCTCCAGTTCGGGCTTCACCACTTCGCGCGTCGTTCCGGGATAGGTCGTGCTCTCGAGGACGACCAGTCGGCCGCGCTGCAGTACCTTGCCTACGGCGCGCGCGGTATCCCGCACGAACGAAAGGTCCGGCCGCCCGTCCTCGGCGAGAGGCGTTGGGACGCACAAGATGACCGCGTCAGCGTCGCGCAGCTTGGCGTAGCTCGACGTCGCTTCGAAGAGCCCTTCGCGGCGCCAGACGGTCAGGTCCGAAGAAGGAACCGAGCCGACATAGGACCGCCCTTCGTTGAGTGCGCGGACCTTGTTCGGGTCGATGTCCAATCCGACGACGCGGAAGCCGCGGTTGGCGAACATCCGGGCGTGCGGAAGGCCCACGTAGCCCAAGCCGACGACGCCGACGACCGCAGTCCGTGCCCGAATTCGCTTAAGCAGTTCGGCAGGCATCCTTGAGGACGTCGTCGAGGATGGACAGGGCGGCGTCGATATGGCCGCGTTCGACGTTGAGAGCCGGCAGGAATCTGATCGCATTCTCTCCGCACCCCAACAGGAGTAGGCCGCGTTCGAAGCAACGGTTCACGATCGTATCGCGCAGGTCATGATCCGGCGCCTGGGTCTGTTTGTCCTTCACGATGGTGACGGCGCTCATGAGGGCGAGGCCGCGCCGTTCGCCGACGATCGAGTGCCGCGCGACGAGGTCGTTCAACTTCCCGATCAGGACATCGCCCATTTCGCGGGCGTTCTTGAGTCCTTCCCGCTCGATGAGTTCGAGGGTTTTCAGGCCGGCCGCGCACGCCAGGGCGTTGCCGCCGAAGGTGTTCGCGTGGGCGCCCGACGGCCACTTGTGGAGGTCCTTTCGGGCGCACATGACGCCGAGGGGCAGTCCGCCGCCGACGGGCTTGGCCCAGCAGATGATGTCGGGCACGACGCCCCAATGGTCGACGGCGTTCATCTTGCCGGTGCGGCCCAGGCCTGCTTGGACCTCGTCGGCCACCATGAGGATCCCGTGCTTGTCGCACAAACGCCGCAGGCCGGGCAGGAATTCCTTCGGCGCGACCTTGTAACCGCCTTCGCCCTGGATGGGTTCGACGAAGATGGCCGCGACGTCTTCGGGCGGCGTGGTCTTCTTGAAGAGGATGTTCTCGATGAAGTCGAGGTCGCCGTACGGCGCGTGGCTGACGTCGCCCAGCAGCGGCGAGAAGTGGCGCCGATGGACCGCCTTCGAGGCGGTGAGGGAGAGCGACCCCATGGAGCGCCCATGGAAGCAGTTGTAGAAGGCGATCATGCGCGGGCGGCGCGTCGCGAACCGCGCGAGCTTGATGGCGGCTTCGATGGCCTCGGTGCCGGAGTTGGCCAGGAAGCACTGTTTGGGCGACTTGCCCGGGGCGATGGCGCAGAGTCTCTCCGCCAGCTCGGCCATTACGTCGTAGTAGAAATCGGTGCCGGCCATGTGGAGGAACTTGCGCGCCTGCTCTTCGACGGCCCGCACGATTTCCGGGTGCGCGTGGCCGAAGGCGTTCACGGCGACGCCGGCCGTGAAGTCGATGAAGCGATTGCCGTCGACGTCCCACGCGAACGACCCCTGGCCGTGATCGATCACGAAGGGATAGCTACGGGTGTAGGCGGGCGTGATGAACTTGTTGTCGCGTTCGATGATCTTGCGGGCCTTCGGTCCGGGTGGGGCGACGACGATTTCAGGTTCGTAACGAGTCACGTTGCCGTTGCCTTCTGCACCCGGCACTCGGGCGGCCCTTCGCCGCATTCCGACTGCCATGGTGGCCTCCTTCCAATAGTGGGCGGATTATATAGCGGGCGGTGCGAGGGGCCGAAGGAAAAACGGTGAAGGAATCCGCGGGATGATCGAATAGGAAGATGACTCATCAACGGGGGTGCTCATGAAGAGATTCAGTTCAACGAGGGTGTTCATGAAGAGATTCAGTGGTTCTTTGGTGGCCGTCGCGCTGCTGCTGGCGATTCCGGCGGCGGCACGGGCGCAGTCGGAGCAAGCCTCTGCGGAGCAGGCCGATTCTGCCTGGCGACTAGGGAGTGCCATGACCGCCAGTGTGGCTACTGATGTGGTGGTGTCCCTGCTGTTTCCTGGCGCGAAGTGGCTGCGCATTCCGATTGCCATGGCCGCAACGGCAGCCGCCGCGACCGGGGTCGACTACTGGAGAGGGAACCGCTCGGGGAAGAGCATCGCGCTCACGGCCGGCACCTATTCCGCAGCTTGGCCGATGGGAATGGTTGCCTTGGCCACAGTGGCGGCGATGCCGGGTCTCGGGTTCATTGTAAAGGATCCGATCATTCGCATTGCGGGGATGGCGATCTTGGGGGCGATGGCTTCCGAAGGCATGCGAAGATTGCTTCCGGAGATCTTTCCCGGCCTGAAAACTCAGCGAGGCGTCAAGCAGACGCTGGATAAGCTGGGCGGAGAGTAACGCCTTCACGTTGGCGGAGGACGCGAACGAGAAGCTTTTCTCTCTGGTATCTCTGCACTACTCACGATCAACATCCTTCCACGGCGCGAAGATATTTCAGTGTGTTTACGCAACAAACTGGATCCCAAGCGGTTTCGGCGATATCAGCCGAAAGAAGTCCGATCAACCGCAGGACACTGAGGCCAGGAAGGACAACGCAGAGGATTCGCAAGAAGAGAATCTCTGCGTCCTGTGCCCGAACTCTGCGGTCTCAGCGGTTGGTCTTTCCCAGAGGAGTGGGAATTCATGCAGAGCCCACCAACCGCTTGTTGGGTTGCGGCACCGCGCTGCGTCCGCCAGCCCCTACTCTCGTCCCCCGTCCGGCGAGAAGTTCGGCGAGTAGTTGGGCGCTTCCTTGATGATCATGATGTCGTGCGGATGGCTCTCGCGCACCGCGGCATGCGTGACGCGCATGAAGCGCGTGTCGCAGCGCAGCTCCTCGATGGTCTGGCAGCCGCAGTAGCCCATGCCGGCGCGCACGCCTCCGGCCATCTGATAGACGATCTCCGCCAACGGTCCCCGCACCGGCACCATGCCTTCGACGCCCTCCGGCACGAGCTTGGAACGTTCTTCGATGCCGGCTTGTCCGTATCGATCCCGGGACCCCTTGACCATGGCGCCCAGCGATCCCATGCCGCGATACACTTTGTAGCTTCGGCCCTTGTGGATGATCATCTCGCCCGGGCTTTCCGCGCAGCTGGCGAAGAGGCTGCCGATCATGACGCAGTGCGCGCCCGCCGCCAAGGCCTTCGTGATGTCGCCGGAGTGGCGGATGCCTCCGTCGGCGACGACGGGAATCCCCGCCTTCTCCGCCTCCCGGGCCACGTCCATGATCGCCGTGACTTGCGGCACCCCGACGCCGGCGATGACGCGCGTCGTGCAGATGGAGCCGGGGCCGATGCCCACTTTGAGCGCGTCGGCGCCCGCTTCGATGAGGTCCCTCGCCGCCTCCGGCGTCGCGACGTTGCCGGCGACGACGGCTTGTTCCGGCCAGCGGCGTTTCACCTCCCTGACCGTGTCGATCACGTTCTGGCTGTGGCCGTGGGCGGTATCGACCACGAGCACGTCTACGGCCGCCTCGACGAGCGCCTGAGCCCGTTCGAATTCCCGGACGCTGATCGCGGCGCCCACGCGAAGCCGTCCCCGATCGTCCTTGCACGCGTTGGGATTGAGCTGCCGCTTGTGGATGTCCTTCATGGTGATGAGGCCGCGCAGCGTGAGCTGCTCGTCCACGATCAGGAGCTTCTCCACCTTGCTGCGCGCCAGGATGCTCTTGGCGTCGTCGACGGATGTCCCGATCGGTGCCGTCACCAGCGGCATCTTCGTCATCACTTCGGAAAGCGGGCTGGAATCGTCCGTCTGGAAGCGCAAATCGCGGCTCGTGACGATGCCGACGAGCTTCTTCGCCCGCGTAACGGGGATGCCGGAGATGTTGTGCTCCTTCATCGTCCGGCGGGCGACGGCGACGGTGTCCTCGGGACCCAGACAGATCGGCTCGGCGATGATGGCCGCCTCGAAGCGTTTGACCCGGATCACCTCCCGTTGCTGGTCTGCGATGGGCATGTTCTTGTGGACGATGCCGATGCCGCCTTCCTGCGCCAGGGCGATGGCCAGCCGCGACTCCGTCACCGTGTCCATGGCGGAGGAGAGCAGGGGGATGTTGAGGCGGATCGACCGGGTGAGGCGCGTGCCGACGTCGACCTCGGTGGGTACGATGCTCGAGCGGCGGGGAATGAGCAGGACGTCGTCGAACGTGATGCCTTCGGAGATGATCTTGTCGCTCATGACGGAGTATTAGGCAGCGGGTGGAAGGAAGTCAAGCACTTCTGCCCCGCGGCTGCCGATGATAATACAATGACCCAACGCGGCGACCGGCGCGGCGTTGAATAAGGACCAATGAAGCGAATCATCTTCTTCCTCGGGGTGGCGCTGACCGGGTGCGCCACCGAAAGCCAGGACAGATCTCACCTGGATTTGTACGACCGCCTCGACATGCTCATGGCGATGTACAATGCGGCGCTGGATTCACGCAACTACACGGAGCAGGCGCGCATCGAGGTCACGGTGACGCGCGAAGCCCAGCGCCAGTTCGACGCGTTGCTCCAGGACTGCGCGGAGTCGCCGGAATTCCGGGAGCGGAACCTCGCGTGCTTCGCGCTGGGATTCTCCAAGCGTCTGGAAGCGGCGCCGACGCTGCGAGAGCGGCTCGACGATCCGGACCCCACGGTTCGGGTTCAGGCGGCGGTGGCGCTGGGACAGCTCGGCGCGCCCAACCCGCCCGTCGAGCGCGTGAAGAAGATGCTCGACGAACCTTCCGAGTACGTGCGTCTGGGGGCGCTCTTCGCCCTCAAGATGATGCTGGTTCGCGCGGAGGACGCGGGCCTGGGGAAGCGGTTGATCGGCCTTCTGCAGGACCCCTCGGAGCGCATCCGCAACGAGGCGGTGCTGCTGATGGGACAGATCAAGAAGCCCGACTTCATCGCGCCGCTCGGAAAAACGGCGCTCAAGGACGAGGCCTTTCTGGTCCGTTACAACGCCGCCTTGATGCTGGGCAAGTACGGGCCCGCGGCGGAGACCGTGATCCGACCCTTGATCGATGCGCTCAAGGACTTCGAGGCGCCCGTGGTGGAGGCCGCGCACTGGGCGCTCAAATGCATCACGGAGAAGGATTTCGACCGAAGCTACCACACCTGGGACGATTGGTACGTGGAGGAGTGGGCGCAGTACGAGTATACCTGCCGGACGCATCCCGATGTCGTCCGCTCCGTTCCCGAACTCTGCCCGAAGTGCCAAGAGAAGTTGGAGCGGCGGCGCAAGCCGGCGGCCCCCAAGCCGCCGCCGGATGAGAAGAAAGAGGAAAACAAGTAGGATGGAGGAAGCGCCTTCGGACGTCGACGCGGCGCCGCTCGTTCATCCGGAGCCCATCCGGATTCCCGTTACGGCTCTGGCGATCCCCGGGGAAAACGCGACGGGGCGCCACGCCTGGTGGGCGAGAGGACTGCCGGCCATGCTCACGATCGTCTTCGCGGCGGCGTGGACGCTGGCCGGATACGCGCGGCACGACGTGCCGGCCTACCTTCTCGGCTACTTCTTCACGGTAGCCGCGATCGCCGGTTCGCTGCGCGTCAATTCTTGACTCGCTCGTAAATAGTCACTTCGTTGCGAGCGAGTCATCCTCCGAAGCTCGCGAAACCTCGAGAATGACGCGAAAGCGAAGGAGGATCTCCAAGCAAACTGCTTGAGCATGGTTCTTACGAGAGACTCAATTCTTGACTCCGCAGAAGCCCACCTGTATAGTTGCACGCTCTTATGAGAGGCAGCAAGCAGAAGACCTGGATCGCCAGCGCGAAAACCCATCAGCGTGAGTGGTGGATCGTCGACGCCGCCGACAAGACCTTGGGGCGTCTTGCCACGCGCGTCGCGATGGTTCTGATGGGCAAGCACAAGCCGACGTACACTCCGTTCCTGGACACCGGGGATCATGTCGTCATCGTGAACGCCGAGAAGATCCGGCTGACCGGCAAGAAACCCGAGCAGAAGACGTACAGGCGCTTCTCGGGGTACCCGGGCGGCCAAGCGGAAGTGCCCTTCAAGACCTGGATCGCGCAGCATCCCGAGGAAGTCGTGCGGCATGCCGTGGTCGACATGCTTCCGCGCCACGGTCTGGGACGCCGCATGATCTTCAAGCTGCAGGTCTATCGCGGACCCGAGCATCCCCACAAGGCGCAACAGCCGAAGGAGTTGAAGATCGATGGCTGAGGATCCGATCGCCACGGCCGTTCCGAAGGAAACGAAAGAGTACCTCTGGACCACGGGACGGCGAAAGACGTCCGTCGCGCGCGTGCGCCTGGCCAAGGGCACGGGCACGATCACCATCAATCGTCGGCCGATTGAAAAGTACTTCCTGACGGAACAGGAGCGCGCGGAGGCGTTGGAACCGCTGTATGCCACCAAGAGCCAAGGCAAGTTCGATCTGTTGATCCTGTGCGACGGCGGTGGCATGGCCGGACAAGCGGGCGCCGTCCGTCTCGGCATCGCCCGTGCCTTGAAACAGGTCGACCCGACCCTGGAACCTAAGCTCCGCGCCGACGGCCTCCTCACGCGCGATCCGCGCATGAAGGAACGTAAGAAGTACGGCCTGCGCGGCGCTCGCCGCGGCGTGCAGTACTCGAAGCGCTAGACAGGCGCATGCGGTACCGCCCGTCGGATCGTCTTCAGCGGTTGCCGGCATACCTGTTCGCCGAGTTCGAGCGCAAGCGCGTCGCGTTCGAGAAGCAGGGCAGGGACATCGTCAACCTCGGCATCGGCGATCCCGATCAGCCTCCGCCGAAGCTGCTGATCGACGCGATGATCGCGACGTTGAACGTGCCGGGCGTCCATCAGTATTCCCCCAGCCAAGGCATCGAGGAATTCCGTGCGGCTGTCCGCGCGTTCATGAAGCGGCGGTACGACGTGGGTCTCGATCCGAAGGAGGTGTGTCTCGGCGTGGGCTCCAAGGAGCTCATCGCCCACATGCCGTTGGCGCTGACGAACCCGGGGGACGTCGTGCTCGTGCCCGAGCCCGGCTATCCGCCCTACCGTTCGGGCGCGATCTTCGCGTCGTGCGAGCCATACGTGATGCCCCTGCGCCGGTCCGCGGGATTCCTTCCCGACCTGGACGCCGTTCCTGCCGACATCGCCAATCGCGCGCGGATCCTGTACGTGAACTATCCGAACAACCCCACCGGCGCGACGGCCACCCGCGAGTTCTACGCGAAGTGCGTGGACTTCGCGGCGCGCCACGGGACGCTCGTGGTCAGCGACGAGGCGTATGCCGAACTCTACTATGACGAGGCGCCGCCTTCGCTGCTGCAGACTCCCGGGGCCAAGGAAGTCGGCGTCGCGGTGCATTCGATGACCAAGACGTATTCGATGGCCGGGTGGCGCGTGGCATGGGTGTGCGGCCACGAGCAGGTCGTCGAGACGATGCGCGCGTTCAAGGCGAACGTCGACAGCGGCCAGTTCATGGGATTCCAGAAGGCCGTCGCCGAGGTGCTGCGGGAAGGCGCGGGCGACATGCAGTCGATCCGCGAGATGTACCGCCGCCGGCGCGACGCGTTCGTCGAGGGGTGCCGCGGGTTGGGCTGGGACGTGCCTTCGCCGCGCGCGGGGCTGTATGTGTGGTTCGAGGTGCCGAAGAGGGGGATGACGTCGATGGCGTTCGCGGAGGCCGTTCTGGAGCAGGCCAACGTCATCATGCTGCCGGGGGCGGGGTTCGGTCAGGCGGCGGAGGGATTCATGCGGGTGGCGCTCACGGTCGGCGAGGAGAGGCTTCGTGAGGCGGTCGCGCGCCTGGCGAGGCTCAAGCTGTGACGCGCGAGATCGTCATCGCGTCGCGCAACAAGGGCAAGATCGTCGAGATCCGGCAGATCCTCGCGGATCTTCCGGTGAAGCTGACGTCGCTTCACGACTACGCGACGGCGCCGGACGTGGTGGAGGACGGCGCGACGTACGCGGAGAACGCGCGCAAGAAGGCGGTGGTCATCGCCCGCGCGTTGGGTCGGTGGACGCTGGCGGACGATTCGGGGCTGGAGGTGGACGCGCTCGGCGGGCGGCCGGGGATGCGCTCGGCGCGCTACAGCGGTCCGAAGGCCACCGACGCGTCCAACAACGAGAAGCTGCTTCGGGAATTGGCATCGGTTCCCGACGAGGGGCGCGGCGCGCGGTACCGCGCGGTGGTTGTGTTGGTCGACGAGCGAGGCGACATCCTGGTCGAGGCGGAAGGGACGTGCGAAGGGATGATCGGTCGCGAATACCGGGGGACGGCGGGGTTCGGCTACGATCCGTTGTTTCTCGTGCCGGAGTTCGGGCGGACGATGGCCGAGCTCGGCTTGGAGATCAAGAACAAGATTTCGCATCGGGCGCGGGCGCTGTTCCGCTTGCGGGAGGGGCTGCTGGGGTTGGAGGACGCTGAGAACCCAGAGAAGACAAGCAACGACCCCCGATGAAGCCAATGCAACCGCGGATGGCGCGGATCCGTGCAATCGGTGGTTTCTTCCGTTGCATCCGTAATCGGTTTTGGCTCCGTCGCGGCTCGTTGAAGATAAGACCGGGAGACGCCCGCCCGTAAGGGTTCACCCGTTCACCCGTTCACCCGTTCATCGGTTCGCGCGGGCATCCGTTCTCCGCCCGCCACACACGCCGTTTCGCGAACGCCTTCCAGCGCAGGAACGGGTAAACGCAAGAACCGGTGAACGGAAGAACGAATGAACGGTTACGCCCGCCCTTAGCCGATAAACAAGAGGGAGGTTTTCGTGGGCTTCTCGGCGCGGCGGCGCCCGGTCATCGTGGTCACGGGAGGTCCCTCCGCGGAGCACGACGTTTCGCTGGCGAGCGCCCGTACGGTGCGCGCGGCGCTGGGGCGGATGGGGCTGACGTGGTTCGACCTGAAGATCGGGCGCGACGGCTTGATCGATGACGGACGGCGAGTCCAGTCGCCGCCCTTGTTCGCGTTGCCGCAGCTGCTCCGGGAGCGGCCATGGAAGGATGCCGTGATGTTTCTCGCCGCCCACGGGACGTTCGTCGAGAACGGGGGAGTGCAGAGACAGCTCGAGCGAGCCAGAGTGCCGTACACGGGCTCCGGGCCGGACGCCAGCGCGCTCGGGATGGACAAGGCCGCCTTGGCGGCGCGATTGCGCGCGTGGGGGATCGAGACGCCGCCGGAGGTGGCGGTTCGCGTTCCGCTGACGCCGTCCTCGACCGGGGCGGTTTGCGATTGGGTGGCCTCTCATGGCGGATTCCCGTGCATCGTAAAGCCGGCCGATCAGGGATCGAGCATCGGGGTGACGAAGGTCCTTTCCGAAGCGCATCTCTCCAGGGCTCTGATCGATGCGGCGAAGTGGAGCCGGAGGGTGCTGGTGCAGGAGTTGATCTCCGGCGACGAAGTCACGTGCGGCGTGCTCGACGACGGCGCGACGCGCTCCGCGCGCGCGTTGCCTCCAACGCTGATTCGCGTGGCGTCGAACCGGCTCTTCGACTACGAGGCGAAATACCGGCCGGGCTTGGCCCAGGAGATCACGCCGGCGCCGTTGCCGGAGGAGGCGCTGGCGCGCGTCCAAGCGACGGCCGTGGCGGTGCACCGCATCGCGGGCGCGCGGGGGATATCGCGTACGGACATGATCCTCTGCGGCGATCGAGCGGTGGTCCTCGAGATCAACACGCTTCCGGGGCTCACGGCGTCGAGCTTCGTTCCGCAACAGGCGCGGGCGGCTGGGATGGGCATGGAGGACGTGGTTGAGCGATTACTCTTCGCGGCGGTGGGTGGGAGATGAGGGGAGGCTTTGGAGTGGAGATAAGACCCTGGGCTCCAATCTGATCGGCATCTCGCTAAATCTTCCATTCGAGAGGACTCTCTCCACCTCTTGGCACTCCCCCTCTTCCCTTTTCTTCCACGCTCCGAGAAATGCTGCGGAGGTTTCAGGATTCCCGGTCTTGACTTGGCTCTCGCACGCCACTAGATTCAGCCGTTAATGGCGCAGAAGAAGCCCCTTTCCGGGGAAAAGTACATCAAGGTCAACCGGAAGGTCGCGGACAAGCTTTTCGCCAGGTTCGAGATCGGGCTTGCCCGTGCCTTGTTGGCGGCCGACGCCGATCACGTGCGGGCGCTGGAGATGCTCGCCGGGGCGCTGTGTCGGACCGGACGCCATGACGAGACCCTCGAGGTCGATTTGAGGCTGACTCGGCTGATGCCCGGGAACGCCCAGGCGTTTTACAACCTTGCCTGCAGCTACTCCAACTCATGTTGCATCGATGAGGCGCTGTGCGCCCTGAGCAAGGCGCTTAACCTTGGGTTCCGCGATTTCAATTACATGATGACGGACGGCGATCTGGAGAACGTGCGCCGCGATCCGCGTTTCAAGCGGCTGCTGGACCGCAAATGGGGCAAGAGACAGCCCTAACCCCAATACCAGTAGGTTAAGACCATGACGACCTTTCGGAGCCGGTTGCACCAGCCGTCATCCTCGAACGAGGAATCGGGATTTCGCTCAAGGAAACGCAGGCTATACG
>JACPRB010000129.1 GCA_016190155.1 Planctomycetota bacterium | reverse complement strand
GCAGGATCGACACGAGCGCCGACGCGAACGCGCTCACCGCGAACCCGGCCAGAAGAAGCGTCGTCACCGGCACGCGCCCGCCCACCCGCGCCAACCGCCACACCAACCACGCCGCCCCCAACGCCCCTACGAACGCCGCCACCGTCACCCCGCCCAGACCCAACACCGACATCTGCAAACCGGTCACCATCGCCGCCACCGCCCCCAGCGCCGCCCCACCCGACACGCCCAGGACGAACGGATCCGCCAGCGGATTACGGAAGAGCCCCTGAAAGACCGTACCCGATCCCGCCAGCGCCGCCCCCACGACGAACGCCAGGAGCGCGCGCGGAAGCCGCAACTCCATCATGATCGTTCGTCCGGGCATCAACCCCGCGGGCCCCACGAAGAGCGACGCCGCCACAAGCCCCGCCGCGACGACCGCCAGCGCACCCATCACCACCGCCCGATCAACGCGCCTCATGAAGCAACCTCGCCGCCAGCTCCAACCCATCCGCCAACCGCGCCGTCGGATAGACGAACGCCTCCTTCGGCACGACGTGCACACGCCCGCCCTTCACCGCCTTCAAGCCCGACCACCCAGGACGCGACGTGACGTCCGCCGTCCGATCGTGCGCGACCAGGATCACGTCGGGATCGCGCGAGAGCACGACCTCCCACGAGACGGCGCCCCATGCGCCGGCGAGATCTTCCACGATGTTGCGGCCGCCCGCGCGACGGATCACGTCTCCCGCATACCCGCGCGACGACACGCTCCAGATCGGATCGCTGCTGAACTCGACGAAGACCGTCGGCATCGGCTTGCCTCGGACGCCCTCCTCCACGACACGCACCCGATCCAGCAGCCGCCGCGCCGCTTCCTCGCCCTGCTCGCGGTGCCCCGTCAACCGCCCCAGCCGCTGCAACTGCCCCGCGATCTCCTCCAACGACTCGGCCGTGACGTCCAGCACGCGGATCCCGAACCGATCGAGCGCCCGGCACGCGTCGCGCGTCATGTGCTCCGCCGTCATCACCACGTCGGGCTTGAGCGCGACGATCCGCTCGACGTTCACCGTCAGATCGCCGACCTTCTCCTTCGACTGCGCCTCGGGCGGATAAGCGCAGTACGTCGTCACCCCGACCACCTGTTCGCCCGCGCCCACCGCGAAGAGCATCTCCGTCACGCTCGGCACGATCGAGACGATCCGGTCGTACCGCTCCGGCGGCGGATCGCGCGGAGCTTCGCAGCCGGCCAGCAGCACCCAGAGCGCTACGAGCCTCTTCATGTCACCCTCGGCCATACGACCAGGCGCCCCTCGCGACGCTCCACATCGACGCCCGCACGATAGACTCGCTCCAGATGCTCGCGCGTCAGGACCTCCTCCGGCGTGCCCGCCGCGACGATGCGTCCGCCCTCGAGGAGCATGAGGCGCCGGCAGAACGCCGCCGCCAGATTGAGATCGTGCATCACCGCCACGACCGCGCATCCGAGCTCGCGCACCATGCTCATCGCCTGCACCTGGTGACCCAGATCGAGATGGACCGTCGGCTCGTCCAGCAGCAACACGCGCGGCTCCTGCGCGATGGCTCGCGCCAGGACGACCCGCTGGCGTTCGCCACCGGAGAGCCCCGTCACGAGTCGGTCTCGCAGCGCCCACGTCTCGGTCCGCTCCATCGCGCGGCGAACGATCTCCAGATCGCGCGGCGACTCCGCCTGGAACCGCGCCAGGTGCGGCGCGCGGCCCATGAGGACCACCTCCAGGCACGTGAACTCGAACGCCGGCATCGCCTCCTGCGGCACGACCGCGATCGAGCGCGCCGCCTCGGAGGCCGGCACGGCGTAGAGATCGCGTCCCTCCAGCAACGCGTGGCCGAGCTTGGGGCGCAGGACGCGGCTCATCGCGCGGATGAGCGTCGACTTCCCCGCGCCGTTGGGCCCGATCACGCCCACGAGGTCGCCGGGGCCGATCCGCAGCGTCACGCCCGAGAGGACGTCCACGCCGTCATACGCGCACGCGATGCCGTCGACCTCGAGAAGCATCAGAACTCCGTGTCGAAGCTGACGAGGAAACTCCGCTCCGGTCCCGGGTTGAAGGCGGGCCCGGCCGCCGTCACGCCACCGCTCTCTTCGTATTCGCGATCGAGCAGGTTGAACACGGACAGCGCCACGAGCGTCTTTCCCCACCGATAGCCGAGCTTCGCGTCCATCACGCCGTACGAGGCCAGCCTCTCCTCCTCGTTGAGCGTGTCGCTGATGAGGAAGCGTCGCCCCACGACGCGACCCGAGAGCGTAAGGAAGGCGCCGCCCGCGCGCACCGTCCCACCCGCCGTGCCCAGATGCGCCGGCGTCACCGGGTACTTCTTCCCCTCCAGCGGCGCGCTGCGGATCACCGCCCGCGTGTACGTGTACGTCCCGAACAGCTCCAGCGCCGCCAGCGGCGTGAGCCGGAACTCGCCTTCCACCCCTTGATGGCGCACCTCGTCGAAGTTGAGATTCGTGAACGTCGTCGGATCAAAATAGATCTCGTCACGCACGTCCATTCGATAGTATCCGGCGCTCGCATGGACCCAGCCCGGCGCCTGCAGGCGCGCGCCGATCTCGTACGAATGCGAACGCTCCGGCTGGAGCTGCGGATCCGCCGCGGAGAAGCCGTTGAGCTCGTCGCGCGTGGGATACTTGAACGGCCGACCGTACCCACCGTACAGGGAGACCTCCTCGAACACCGAATACGTGACTCCGAAAGCGGGGCTGAACTGATCGAAGGCCCGCGTGCGATCGAACGAGAAAACCCCCGGCGGCGCGTCGCGATCGACGTCCAACAGCGCCCGATCCCATCGCAGACTGCCCGCCAGCACCATGGCCTCGAACGGCCGGACCTCGACGTGCTCGTACGCGCCCGCCAGCCGCCGTCGATAGTCGGTCTCGGTGACGCCGAAGAAGTCCGCCGTCGCGTCGGCTTGATCGTAGACGAGATCCATCCCCGTCGTCAGTTTCCACGGCGCGATCGACACGACGTGCTTCACGTACAGCGCCGCCTGCTCGAACTCGTCGTCGGTCGCGAACGCGCCGAAACTGAGATTGAAGAAACCTTCCGAGGCGCCGCGCAACGCTGTGCTCTGGATCGTGAACTCGCCGAGCTCATCTCCGGTGTAGACGAGCGCGGCGTCGAAGGACGCCTCCGTCCGCTCGCCGAAGTCGTCGGGCGTGGCGGTACCGTCGCGCCCCAGCGTCTCCATCTGCGCCTTCGTCAGCGTGCCGGGCCGGCGCCGCTCGTCGTCGTGCATGCCCATCTTCAGGATGAGGGTCCATCGCGACGCGACGTCGATCTCGACCTGGCCGGCGAAGTTCGTGGCGTCGTAATCGCTGTTCTGGCGCCAGCCGTCGGTGTGCTCGCCCGACACGAACACGTTGAAGAGCGCGTCGCGGGTCCCACCGTCGGCGCCCACGGCGATCCGCCAGGTGTCGAAGGAACCTTCCGCGCCGCGCAGGCTCGCGCGGAACGTGTCGCGCTTGCCGCGGCGGGTGATGATGTTGATGACGCCGGCGAGGGCGGGATCTCCATAGAGCGCGGCGGCCGGGCCGCGCACGATCTCGATCCGTTCGATGTTGTCGAGCGCGATGGCGCCCCAGTCGGTGGCGTTCGACACGGGCGAGTTCGTGCGGCGTCCGTCGACGAGCACCAGGGTGCGTTGGCCGTTGCCCGCGCCGTTGTTGTAACCGCGCAGGTCGGCCAGCGCGTCGTGCGCCCCTTGGCTTTGTCCTTGGGAGAAGAAGCCCGGCGACATCTGAAGGACGTCGATGATCGAAGCCGCGCCGCTCGTCTGGATTTGCTCGCGCGTAATGACGGTCACGCTTGAGGGGACGTCGCGCGCCTCCGATTCCCGGCGGGTCCCCACGATGATGACTTCCGTCTCTTGGGGCGGGACGGGTTCTTGGCGTTCCTCCTGGGGTAGAAGCAGGGCGGCGAGGACGAGCCACATACGTTTTCCCTCCGGATGGCCGGTCGCGGGTCACGATCGAGGGACTGCACCCGATTCTTGGTCCCTCCGGCGCCGCCCCTTCGCGCGAGGAGCACCGCCCGATTCCGCAGGCAGGTCTTCTGGCTTCCGGATCGTCCTTCGCCCGCGCCTTCCCGGCGTGCGCCAGTGGCGTGCGGGCTCGTCCCCGGTTACAGCGGCGGGACCGCCCCGGTTTCTCACCGGGTTCCCTTTTCAGCCCCGAAGGGCACCTGCGGTGAGGGCAATCTTAGAAGGGCGGGCGGGCAAGTCAAAGACAAACCGTTCAGCATTGCAGGGTTCGTTTCGCGGGAATCGTCCTCTCTTATCAGGGAGGTGTAGGATGCGAATGCTGCTTCTGACGGGATGCTTGACGCTCTTGGGCGCATCTTCAGGTCTTGCCCAGGACGTCTCGTCGCCCGAGGACGAGTTCTTTGCGGCCACATATGACGTGCACGATCTCCTCAAAGGCCAGCCCGATCATGGGGAAGCCCTGGTCGATCTCATCCGACGAAACGTGAGCCCCGAAAGCTGGCCGGCGGGCGGGTCGCCGACGATAGAGATACGAAACGGCTTGCTCATCGTGAAGCAGACCCGAAAGGTGCACGCGAAGCTCGACGCATTTCTTGTCCAGCTTCGCGACAAGGGAGCCGCGCTTGTCCTGTTTGAAGTAGCCTTGGTATGCGACATCGATGTGGCCGCCCTCGAGCAGGAGATCGGCAAGGGACGACTATCGGGCCCGGCTCCCGACCGCCCCTCTGCCCTCGTGATGCTTGCCGGGGCCGACGTTATCAACGCCATTGACAAGCGAGGCCTTCCCATCGAAGGCGTCTGGCGAGCGACGACCTACAACACCCAGACTGTCTCCATCGAGCTGGTCCCGCAACGATACACCCTTGAACGCTTGGAAGAAGAATGGCGGGTAAAGAGCATCGCGGAGGGGATCGAGGGACAACTTCGCCCCATCCTCAATCCGCAGGGCACACAAGTGACGTTGGAGATTCACCTGCAGAGCCGGCAAGGAGACTGGCGTTCGGAGAAGATGGACACAAGTGTGGTCGTACCCGCCGGAGACACGCTGCTCTGCCTCTTTCGGGAAGCCGGAAGAAAAGGACTGGGCGCCTTGATCCGCGTGTCGGTGGCCCATGTCGGGAAGTAGCGGTCTTTCGATACCCCTTCGACTCGCCCTCACGCTATACTCCCGGCGATGAGCCCCAAGCGCCGTCGGGACGACTTGACGCACTACGAGGAGCCCTACCGCGCCTATTGGAGAGCGCTCAGCCCCCGCGAGCGCCTGCGTCGTGCCTGGAGGTTGCGCCGCCGAATCCGAGACCTGCAGAAGCTGCATGATCAAAGACTTTTTCCGAGACTGTAGCGAGGAAGTCGGTAGCGTTGTGGACATTGACAAGTCTCGGACGAGAACGGAACCACGGATTGCACGGATTTCGCGGATTGGAAATCGAGTCGGACACGCACACATCCTTTCGATCATCTCCCTATCCGCGAAATCAGCGAAATCCGTGGTTTCCTCCTCCGCATGCTATGCCGGAAGAGCGCGCCATGCCGACTTCTTTCCTACAGTGTCCTTCTTCCGCGCCCTTGAGCGGGAGCCCTGCCTGCTCATCGGCGGGCAGGCGTGCGTGCTCTAAGAAGATGGACGAGTTCATCGCCGCAGGCCGCCGCTACTGGCTTCCCATCATCGCCGAACTTCGCAGGCTGCACTCGCGGGCAGACTGGACGGCCGAAGGGACACCTGTGGCCCAGCTCCCGCGTCATCCTTTTCGATAGCGCCGCCGCTCATTGGATCGTCACAGCCGCGCCACCATCCCCGGCGAAAAGGCCCCTTCCACCACGGCCGCCCATTCCAAAGACTGGACCCACGGCGTGACCAGCTCCCCCGTCCCCGCCGATCAAAAAACCGAATCCTCCCTCTCCCCCTAATCCGGTTCCCCCTGGTCTAAAGTATCCGGGGGAATCAATGCGGCATACGCCACCACGTCCGCCGCGCCCGAGAATCCCAACGCTCTTCCCATGTCCGGCCACGAGGAAAACTTGTCCATCCGCGGGAGGCTCACCCTTGAAGATCGCGTCATAGCCGTCCCTGTGAGACCACAAACCATTCGCTCCTACGACCACGACGACCTTGCCGGAAGAATCACTGAAAATCTGGCACTCGCTGACCGGGCGGTGCGCATCGGCAAAGGCCCGCACGATCCGCTCGTAATCCCCCGAAATGGAATGCTGTCGCAAGAGTTCCAGCAACTGATCGACGGACGTCTTCTCGTCGATGCCGGGATAGAGCACCGGGCGCACGTCCTGAATCAAGAAGACGTGAGCGACGATCGCAGCCGTCGCTATGGCCACCAAGATATAGCGAATGGACGAGCGACAAGCCTTCAAGAGGTGAAATTCTATAGCCTGGTTCAAAGCAGGACAACGGTCTTGCAGCGGGCAACGATCTTGCCGTCGGGATCACGAACGGGTGTGCCGTTGCCCCCGATCTCCATTTGCTCCAGGGTGATTAGGGACTCTTAGAAGCTCAGCCAGACTCCGTAGGTCGGATCGATTTCACCTCGCTCGACGCGACGAACCTCCTGCTCGATAGCGGCGGCGAGACGCGCGAAGTCCTCCTTGTAGACGGTTCGCTTACCCCGAATCCAAAAAGCGCCCGGGAGGGTCAGGGAGCCGCCGTGTTCGGCGGCGCGCCGCCTGATTTCGGCTTCGAAATCGATCTTGTTCTTCGTCACGATGATTCTCCCTTGCGCGATGGCCAGATCGAGAACGGCGGAATCCTCAAAGGAGGCGAATGGCGTCTTCGCGATGGCAAGGGAGTCGATTCCTCGTTGATTCAGAATCTGCGCCACTTCAGGGGATAGGTGTTCGTCGAGCAGGATTCTCGGAAGCATGGTCAAATCCTGGCGCGCGGGGCATGCTTACCTTCTCTCCTCGGCTCAGAGGTCCAGAAGCCGGGGGGCTCCTCGCGCCGGTACTTCTTCCAGTAGGCCACCGCTGCGTGGACCATCGGGGGCGGCACGTGGGGAAAGTTCTTGTGCAGCAAGGCGACGTCTCCGCCGTGCTCGTCCCACATGTGATAGAGCTCCCAAACACTCAGGCCTGTTCCGATGATGAACGGCTGCCGCTCTCCCGTCGGGGCCCATCGGAAGGCGATGCCTGGAAACTCGTGCGTCCGCAGGGCCTCGTCCAGAAGCCGCTCAACGGAGACCGTGACGGAGAGCCTCTGCCTGGCGGCATGCGTCGCGATTCTGCCGTTGAGTTCCTCCGGGATGCGGACGCTCAGAGAGGCCGTCTTGCGGGCTCTCGTTATCGGCTGTGGAACGCGTTTCTGGATCATAGGCACCTCCGCATGCAATTGTATGTAATTGTTACACACAATCAAGCCTTCGCCAAGCGCCTCTTCACGGGGCCTTCACGTCGCGTTTGCACTCACCCCTTGTCTTGCACCCCGCCTCGCGCTATCGTCTCCCGACCATGGCGGAAACCGAGATCGGCGGTCCGAACGGCCGATGGGCCTCCACCCTCTGGGCGACCGTGCTGCGGGCGCGCGACGCTCACTCCCAGGACGGACGCGCCGCCCTGGAGAAACTCGCCACGCTCTACTGGAAGCCCGTCTACTTCTACATTCGCCACCGGCATCGCGACATCGAGACGGCCAAGGACCTGACGCAGTCGTTCTTCGCGTACTTCCTCGAACATGATCTCGTCTCCCGGGCGCGCCCGGAGGCAGGACGGTTCCGTGCCTATCTGCGCACCGTCCTCCATCGATTCCTCTCGGACGACCGCGACCGCGCGCGGGCGGCCAAGCGCGGCGGACAGGCGGCTCGCGTGCCGCTGGAATTCGCCGAGGCCGAGGCGGAGTTCGCCTACGGCCCCAGCCAGGCGCAGTCGCCGCAAGAGGTGTACGATCGCGCTTGGATCGAGGAGACGATCGCGCGGACGCTCGACCGCTTCCGCGCCGAATGCGCCCAACAAGGGCGCGCGCACTGGTATGAGGCCTTGAGGCTCCGCTTCGGATCCCGAGGGGAGTCGCCAAGCTATGCCGACCTGGCGCGCTCTTTGGGCGTCTCGGAGGAAGCCGTCACCAACTACCTCCACCGGGCGCGCGAACGCTTCCGCGAGATCCTCATCGAGGAGGTCGGCCAGGCCGTAGCCGGCCCCGCGGATCTCTCCGAAGAGCTGCGGATTCTCGGCGAATTACTCTGAAAGATCCTCCGCGCGATTCCCAAGAAGAAAGCGGAGGACGATCATGATGAAAACGACGTGCCCACGCTGCGGCCGGATGCTGGCGATCGAACGCGCCGAGGAGAAGTTCCATGGCGTGTGTCCCAAGTGCCTGCTCCGATCGGTCTTGCCCGATGAGGGCGCCAGCTCGCCCCTCGCGGCACCCCTGCCGGGAACGGAGTTCGGCAACTACGTCATCCTCGGCGTGATCGGTTCCGGCGGAATGGGGATCGTCTACAAGGCGCGCCAGAAGGGGCTGGAGCGCACGGTCGCGCTCAAGATCCTGCCGGCGGGCCCCAACGCGCCGGCCGAGTTGATCTCGCGGTTCCTACGCGAGGCGCGCGCCGCCGCGAAGCTCAACCATCCGAACATCGTGCCCATCCACGAGGTCTCAAGCCTCGATGGAACGTACTTCTACAGCATGGACTTCGTGGAAGGTCGCACGCTTTCGGCGTTCCTGAAGGACCGCGGGATCGGATCCCGCGACGCGCTGGAGATCGTCTGGAAGGTCGCGCGCGCCGTCCAGGCCGCGCACGAGAGCGGCGTCATCCATCGCGACCTCAAGCCCGACAACATCATGGTAGACCCCGCGGGCGAGCCCAAGATCCTGGATTTCGGGATCGCCAAGACGCTCTCGACGCAGTCCGCGCCGACGGCGACGGGCGGCACGCTGGGCACGCCGCCGTACATGAGTCCCGAACAGGCGGCGGGCGCGAAGGACCTGGACGCGCGGGCGGACGTCTACGCGCTCGGGGCGATTCTGTACGAGGTGCTCACCGGCCGGCCGCCCCACACCGGCGAGACCGCGGTGGAGGTCCTGCGCAAGCTCGCGAGCGAGAATCCGGCGCCGCCGTCGCGGTTGAATCCCGACGTCCCGCGCGCGATCGAGACGCTCTGCCTCAAGGCGATCGAGAAGGATCGCGCGCACCGCTACGGGTCGGCAGAGGAGTTCGCGCAGGACGTGCGGCGCTATCTGGATGGCGAGCCGATCCTGGCGAGGCCAATGGCGTGGCCGAGGCGTGCGGTGTGTCAAGTCCGTCGCCGCCCGGCGCTGCTCCTGGGTATTCCTGTCGGCGCGGTCCTGCTGTTGGCCGCCGGCTTCATGATGTACTACTTCTACTTCATGGTGCAGGTGACGAACTTCCTCAAACAAGACGACCGCGCGCTCCAGCACACCCTCGATCGCGCCCGCAGGACGATGGAATCCCTGCGCTTCGGCACAACCCCGCCGCAACGGCGCGAGAGAGTGACACAGGCGCGCAAGATGATCGAGGAGCTGACGCGAGAAATCCAAGGCCGGTCCGGCCAGCCCGATCTCTATTACTGGCGGGGTCGTTTCCGGGAGGAGATCGGCGAGGACGCGATGGAAGACTATTCGGAGTGTCTGAAGCGCGATCCGCGCCATTCGGAGGCGCGCTACCGACGGGCACTGGTCGGTTACAGTAAGCTCACGAAGTATCGGCAATGGGACTCTTCGGACCCCGCGATCCTGGCGGGTTTGACCGAGGATGCCGAACTGCTGGCCGCGCAGGGGACGTCTCCTGAGCACGCGAGTTTCCTCAAAGCGCTCGATCGATACTCGCAGAGAATGGCCTCCGTTCTAAAGCAGTCGCATCCATCGGATGAGGAGTGGCAAACGCTCGATCGTCGTCTCGCCGAGGATTTGGATGAAGTTCTTCGGCGTAATCCGAGCGTAGCATTTTAGGCTTCAGGTTTCCCCTCCGATTGCCGATCACTCTCATGGCGAGAGAAGAGGGGGAACACTGTGAGAGCCAAGCGAGACACGTCCGGCTACCAAGCGATGGTGCTGGAACCTGAGGCCACGGAG